>DJQK01000057.1 GCA_002437575.1 Clostridiales bacterium UBA6388
AACAGCCTCTGCGCCGTCGGCGGCACGATCAACGAAGACGACCACGTGTTCGGCCTGTCCGCAGCGATCAAATACGGCGGCGACTACGTCCCGGCCAACCAGGCCGTCATCCACCAGTACGCGCGGGAAATGATGACCGGCTGCGGCAAAATGATCCTCGGCTCAGACAGCCACACGCGCTATGGTGCGCTCGGCACGATGGGCGTCGGCGAAGGCGGGCCGGAGCTTGTCAAGCAGCTGCTCAAAAACACGTACGATTTGGCAAGCCCGCAGGTCGTGCTTGTCTGGCTGACAGGAGACGTTCCCCACGGCGTGGGGCCGCACGATGTGGCCATCGCCCTTTGCGGCGCAACGTATAAAAACGGCTTCGTCAAAAATAAAATTTTGGAATTCGCGGGCCCCGGCGTCAAAAAGCTCCCGATGGATTTTCGCATCGGCATCGACGTGATGACGACCGAGACCGCGTGCCTCAGCTCCATCTGGGAAACGGACGAAAAAGTTGCGGAATACCTCAAAATCCACGGCCGCGCCGATGCTTACAAGGCGCTTCGCGTGGAAGACGGCGCGTATTATGACGCGTGCATCGAAATTGACCTCGGAAAACTCGAGCCGATGGCGGCGCTTCCGTTCCATCCGTCCGAGGCTGTGACGCTGCGCGAGCTCATCACGAACCCCGGCGATCATCTGCGCGAGGTCGAGCTTCGTGCAAAAGAGCAGTTCGGCGGCAAGGCAGAGCTCCATCTGACGCAAAAAATCGTAAACGGCAGGCTCACGGTCGATCAAGGCATCATCGCAGGCTGCTCGGGCGGTATGTACGATAATATCGCCGAGGCCGCGTCCATTCTAAACGGCTTTGATGTCGGCTGCGGAGACTTTTCGCTGAGCGTCTATCCGCCGTCGATCCCGGTCAACCTCGAGCTGCTCCAAAACGGCGTGCAGCAGCAGCTTTTGGAAGCGGGCGCACTGTTTAAGCCCTGCTTCTGCGGCCCGTGCTTCGGTGCGGGAGACGTTCCGGCCAACAACGCCCTTTCCATCCGCCACACGACGAGAAACTTCCCGAACCGCGAGGGCTCCAAGCCCGGAAACGGCCAGCTGGCGGGCGTGATCTTAATGGACGCACGGTCGATCGCCGCAACGGCCCGGAACCACGGCGTTCTGACGTCGGCAGCCGACATCGCCTACGACGCGCCGAAGGCCGTGACCAGAACGTTTGACGCGGCGGTCTACCAAAAGCGCTGCTACTTCGGCGCCGGAAAGCCGCAGCCGGGGCACGCGCTGAAGTTCGGCCCGAACATCACCGAATGGCCGAAAATTCCGGCGCTTTCCGACAATCTTCTCATGCAGGTCGCGTCCGTTCTGCGCGATCCTGTGACCACGACGGACGAGCTTATCCCCTCCGGCGAAACGTCCTCGTACCGCTCGAACCCCTTGAAGCTTGCAACGTTCGCACTTTCGCGCCGCGACCCGGAGTACGTCACAAGAGCCAACGCGACGAAGGCTCTGGAAGCCGCAAGAGCCGACGGTCTCGTGCCGCCGGAATTGGAGACAGTTCTTTCGAAGCTCGGCTTGTCCAGGGAAGACGCAAAGACGATGCAGCTCGGCTCGGTCATCTTCGCCAACAAGCCCGGAGACGGCTCGGCTCGAGAGCAGGCCGCGTCGTGCCAGCGCGTTCTCGGCGGCTGCGCGAATATCTGCTACGAATTTGCGACGAAGCGCTACCGCTCGAACTGCGTCAACTGGGGAATGCTGCCGTTCACGCTGGATAAGGACGCGGAATTCCCGCTTGCGCCCGGTGATTTTCTCTACGTGCCG
Organism: Clostridiales bacterium UBA6388; assembly: GCA_002437575.1. Classification (GTDB taxonomy): domain Bacteria; phylum Bacillota; class Clostridia; order Oscillospirales; family Oscillospiraceae; genus CAG-170. Next base: position 1,813 of record DJQK01000057.1, read on the forward strand.
GACGTGAAGCGAAAGGTGGAAGCCGGAGACGAGGTCTTCCCCGCCAAGGCGCTTCGTGCGGACGGCTCGACGGTCGATCTGACCCTTAATCTTAAAAACACCTCGGCGGAGGAACGCGAGCTGCTGCTGCGCGGCTGCCTCATGAACCACTACGCCGCGCAGAACAGGGAGTAACGCTATGGAAAAAATCAAAATGACAAACGCCATCGCAGAGCTCGACGGCGATGAAATGACGCACGTTCTGTGGGGTATGATCAAAGACGAGCTGATTCTTCCCTTCGTCGACCTCAAGACGGAGTATTTCGATCTTTCCATCCAGAACCGCGACGCGACCGAGGACGCCGTGACCGTAGAGGCTGCCGAAGCCATCCGCCGTCTGCACGTGGGCGTCAAGTGCGCGACCATCACGCCGAATTTGCAGCGGCAGGAAGAATACCATCTCAAAAAGCTCTGGAAGTCCCCGAACGCGACCATCCGCGCCATGCTCGACGGCACGGTCTTCCGCACGCCGATCTTGATCTCCAAGGTCAAACCCGTCGTGTCCTGCTGGAAAAAGCCCATCACCATCGCGCGGCACGCCTACGGCGATCTTTACAAGGCTGTGGAGTACCGCGTCCCCGGCCCCGGAAAAGCAGAGCTCGTCTTCACGGACGAAAACGGCGTCGAGCTCTCGCGGCAGACGGTTTATGATTTCAAGGGCCCCGGCGTCGTGCAGGCGATGCACAACAAGGACGACTCGATCGTATCGTTTGCCCGCTGCTGCTTTACCTACGCGCTCTCCGTGAAGCAGGACGTGTGGTTCTCCTCCAAGGACACGATCTCCAAGGACTACGACCAGACGTTTAAGCTCCTGTTCCAGAAGGTCTTTGACGAAGAATTCAAGGACGCGTTCGAAAAAGCGGGCCTTTCTTACCGCTACGCCCTCATCGACGACGTAGCTGCAAAAGTCATCCGCTCGGAAGGCGGCATGATCTGGGCCTGCAAGAACTACGACGGAGACGTGATGAGCGATCTCATCGCCGCCGCGTCCGGTAGTCTTCCGATGATGACGAGCGTGCTCGTCTCGCCGGACGGAAATTACGAGTACGAGGCCGCGCACGGAACGGTCGTTGCACACTACCATCTCTGGCGCGAGGGAAAGCCCGTCTCTACCAATCCCCTTGCGACAATTGCCGCATGGGCAGGCGCTCTTCACAAGCGCGGCGAGCTCGACGGAAATGAACCGCTCATGCGCTTTGCCGACTGCCTGAATAAAGCCGGGATCGACGTTTTCGAGGAAGGCTACCTCTCAGAGGATCTCGCCGTGCTGTGCGACCCCAAGGATCTCAAGGAAATGCCCGAAAACGGCAAGCTCCTGCGCCTGATCCGAAAAAGACTCGAAGAACTTTTATCTGCATAACCAGCAAGGGACGGCTCAAAGAGCCGTTCCTTTTTTGCGTCAAAATCTTAAAAATTCAGAATCCGGCGCAAAAGATTGATTCTTTCCGCAAAATATGATAAAATGACAAGGTCTATGCAATAGGAAAGAAATTCAACGTCCGTATTTGGAGAGATGTTATGTCGCAAATGAAACTGTTTGGCAACTCCCGTACCGCCGCTCGTGTCGCGGGCCGCAGAAAGGCCGGCGAAGCTTCGCAGCAGTCCGTGGACGCACCAAAGGAACAAGTCAAAAAGCAGAAGGTCAAAAAGCCCTTGAAGGTCCTCGCCATCTGGCTGACCGTGATCTTGTGTCTCGAGGGTCTTTACTTCTTCTGCTGCTACACGCAGAACGCTTTCGTCTCAAAATGGCGCACGATCTATGTCCAGACCGCGATGTCCACCATGCGCCACCAGTGGATGGCAACATACCTGCTTCCCGAGTCGGTCGTGAACGACGTCATGCAGAAGCGGGCCGAGGCCAACGAGCGTCTCGGAGACAAGGAAAGCTCCTGGGGCAAGACGGAGACGGACGCTTCTTCCACCGAGCCTGTGCAGCCTGCAGAGCCGGAGATCAAGCCCATCGACACCACCGTCACGGAGATGGAGACCGAAACATTGAGCCCCGAAGACGAGCAGGCGCTTGCCAAAGAGGCGTTCTATGAGATGTTCTGGGAGCTTGACCAGACGACGATGGAGGCCTACGTCGAGCAAAACCCGTCCGTTCTCGACAACGGCTGGGAGAACATCAACATCAACGAAGCGGGGCTCGACGATAACGGCACGTCCATCATGACTACGATGGGAGAGCAGGTCCTCGCCATCAACGCAAAAGAGGAAATTCTGCTCGTCCGCGTCGAAGGCTCCGGCTACCGCGGCGTTCTGGCCATCGCCAAGGACCCGGCGCGGCTGAACGTCGAAAATTCCTCCGGCGTCGGCCAGTTCGGCCAGCTCACCGGAACGATCGCCGAGGCGCACAACGGCATTCTGGCCACGACCTGCTCGGGCTTTATCGACATTGACAATCAGGGCAACTGGGGCAACGGCAACGGCGGCCTGATCGCGGGCTACGCGATGTCGAACGGCCACGGCTACGGCACGCACTATGTCTCGAACCCGAACTTCCAGTACTACCGGCTGGAGATCCATACCGACAACCTCATCTACATCAAAAAGGTCGACAAGGAAGTTAGCGAGGACTGCCGCGACGCGACCGAGTTCCAGCCGCCCATCATCATCGACGGCGAGGTGCTCGAGAGCGACTACTGGGTCGAGCTCAATCCCCGCGTGTGCATCGGCCAGTCGGATAAATACGAAATGCTGCTGCTCGCCATCGAAGGCCGCATTTACACCGAGGGCATTCTCGGAACCGACGTCAACGAGTGCGCGAAGATCTTACAGCGCCACAACGCCGTGCAGGCCATGAATGTCGACGGCGGCACGAGCGCCATGATGTGGTACGACGGCGAGTACGTCATCCGCGGCTCCAACCCGCAGACGCGCTACACCGGTTCGCGCCCTGTCCCCAACGCGTTCGTCTATCATCGGATCGAGGAAGAATAACAAAACCATTCGTAGGGGCCGATGTCTTGTCAAGAGCAAGATAGCCTACATCGCCCCGGCAGACGGCAGAATCAAAACGCGTAAATCTGCGGCAAATTCGTTGATGCCCAAAGGGCCGATGTGGGCATCGGCCCCTACGCAAATATAGGAATTTCGACACAAGAAAAGGCCCGCTGCAATGCAGCGGGCCTTCCTGATTATTCGGGGTCGTATTGCTGTTCTTCGCGTTCGGAGATGAGGTCCCAGACGAACTGGAAGAACTTTTTGTTGAAGTAGAACAGGTACACGCCGAGAACGGTGAGCCCCAGCGTCACGAGCCAGGCAAACGTCACGTCGGTCAAAAAGTGCGCGCCCATCATGACTCTGGAGAACGCGACGACCGCCGTCCATAGACAGCCCAGAAGCCCCAGCCGCTTCTCCTTTCCGCGAAAGCGCCTGGAAACGGTGGGAAGCAGCGAAACGAGCATCGCGCACGCCGCGCACGCCGTGTGGCCCGAGGGGAACGAACGAAATTCGTCCGACGAAACGCCTTCGGCAACCAGCTGCTTTTTGAGGGCGCTTCCGGCCTTCCACCACGGGGTAAAATAGCTGGCGTTGCCGGTCGAGGCGATCAGGCGCATTCTCGCTCTTCCCCATGGGACCTTGATGATGTTGATGAGCAGCATCGTCCCCACGCAGACAAAGACGAGGGTCAGTACAAAGCGGATGACCGTCTTTCCCTGCGCCCCGGCGGTGACCAGCAGCAAAGCGGCCGAGCACAGTGCGGCAAAAAACACCGTCACCAGAAGCGGCACCCACGACGGCATCGCGGGGACATTGTCCGTCGCCTCATGCACCGACAGGAAAATCCCGCCGAAAACCAGGCCAGCCGCGCCGATCAGAAACAGCACGTTCCAGTCCCGCCGCAAACAGCCTCTGTGCCGGAACAGCAGAACGCCCGCGCAGATCAGCGCCAGAAACGCCGGAAGCTCGCCGAAGGCCGCAAAAAACTGCCCGAAGCTGCTTTCTTTTCCGGGGTACAGGACGCTGGAAATTTCAAAATCGTAGATAGAGCCGAGTATCATCAGCGCAAGCAGCAGGACGAACAAAAGCCGTGCGCTGCGGGTGTAGGAACGTTTGAGCTGTTTCATAAGGAGTCCTTTCCTGAATCATCTATTTGCAACAGAATCCTCTGTTTTCATGCGTGCCGGACTAGTATATCATAATTATGTAACCTTGGCAATTGACGAATTTGCATGAATCGTGGTATCATCTTTTGGAGAAATGAGGGATAACCATGAAAATCTATGAACCCGATCACGCTTCAAAGTTCCGGTGTCTGGCGGGCGCGTGTCCGGACACGTGCTGCAAGGACTGGGAAATTATTATTGACGACGAGACGCTTCAAAAATACCGCGCTCTTCCCGGCGCATTCGGAGACGAGGTGCGCGCCGCTTTGACCACAAACGAGGAAGGCGACACACAGTTCTGCCTGCAAAACGGCCACTGCCCGCTGGTAAGCGCAGACGGCCTTTGCAGGATCCAGCTGGCTTACGGTGAAGAGGCGCTGTGCAATACCTGCCGGGTGCATCCGCGCTTCTGGGAGGAATACGGCGCTGTGAAGGAGCTTACCTTGAGCATTTCCTGCCCCGCGGCGGCAAAGCTTCTGCTCACGCACGACGGCCCGGTCACCTTCACCGTCCGCGAAGACGGTACGCCGGTCTCCGGCTGCAACGACTTGGACCCCGCGCTGTATCTGACGCTTCGAAACGCGCGTGAGACCGCCATCGCGATCGCCCAGGACCGCAGCCTTTCTATCCCCGACCGGCTGTCATTGGAGCTGCTGCTTGCCGCGAGGCTGCAAACGCTGCTCGACGAAAAAGCCTACGCCAGATCGGATGGGCTTCTTGCGCGGTTTTCTGCGCCGGAACGCTGTAAGCGCGAGCTTTCAAGGGCAAAACGGCTGCGCGCGAAAAAGAGCAGATTCTTCCCCTGCTGGCTCTTGCTCAACAACATGGAGCACCTGACGCAGGACTTCCCACGGCTGTTAGACGCCTTCCCTGCCCGCGAACCGACTCCGCCGTTTGACGAAGCGTTCGCAGATGCCTTCGAGCACCTGACGGTCTATTTCCTCTGGCGCTGGTTTTTGAAGGCGAGCGTCGACGGAAGGCTTCTTTCGCGCGTGGAGGCGTGCGTGTTTCACGTTCTTTGCATCGCGGCGCTCTTTTCCGCGCAGGAAACGCGGGATTTGGAGGCGCTAACGCGTCTTTCCGGCCTTTACAGCAAGGAGGTCGAGCACTCGGAGGAAAATCTTCGCCTGCTTTCGCGGGTTTTCGAGCGCGGGACGCTGAAGCTCTCGGCGCTTCTGCGGCTTCTTCGGTAAACTGCACAAAAATTATCGCCGCTTTTTCTATCCTTTGTGCATCCTTGCGGCTTGCGTTTTCTGAAAATTCTGATAAAATGTAGCATACTACGTAATATACGTCGTATGCTACTTTTTTATGGAGGTGTGTCCCGTGCGTGGCGCAAACCATCTCGGCCATCGCATCCGCATTGTCTCGCAGGCCATCCGGCAGGAGATCGGCCGAAAGCTTTTGGATCTCGATCTGACCGGCCAGCAATCGTTTATTCTCCACTTTCTTTCAGAGCGGCAGGGACAGATCGTCTATCCCAAGGACATCGAGCGCCGCTTCAATCTCACCCACCCCACGGTCTCGGGCCTTTTGCAGCGGTTAGAAGCCAAAGGCTTTCTCACCTGCACGCCCGACCCGGACGACCGGCGGTATAAGCGCGTAGCGCTCACAAAGCGGGGTCTTGCGTGTCAGGAAGAAATTTACCGCCACATTCTGGCTATGGAGCAGACCATGACCGCGGGTATGAGCGCGGAGGACGTGGAAACGCTCGCTCGTCTTCTCGACCGCGCGGCCGAAAATCTCAACGTTTCTCTTAACTACACACCCTGCAAGGAGGATTGCAAGCCATGATCAAAAAACTCGCCGGATGTCTCCGGCAATACAAACGCGACACAGTCCTTACGCCGCTTTTTATGGTTGGCGAGGTCGCCTGCGAGTGCATCATCCCATTGATCACCGCAGATCTGATCAATAACATCCAGACCGGCTGCTCCATGCAAGTGGTCCTGCGCTTCGGCCTGAAGCTGTTCCTCGTTGCGATGCTGTCTCTGGCGTGCGGCGCGGCGTCCGGCTGGTTCTGCGCGACGGCCTCGTCCGGCTTTGCCCAGAATCTGCGCCGCAGCCTGTATTATAAGGTGCAGAACTTCTCGTTCGCGAACATCGACCGTTTTTCGACCTCATCTCTTGTCACACGCCTGACAACCGACGTCTCCAACGTTGAACAGGCGTTCATGATGCTCATCCGGATGGCTGTCCGCGCGCCTATGATGCTGATTTTTGCGACCGTGATGTCCATCCGCGTCGGCAAGCAGCTGGCCTTTATCTTCGCGGGCATCATTCCCGTGCTTGGCTTTGGTATGTACCTGATGGTCCGAACAGCCACGCCGCTGTTCAAGGCCGTGTTCAAAAAGTACGACCGGCTCAACAACTCCGTACAGGAGAACGTGCAGGCCATGCGCGTGGTCAAGAGCTTCGTGCGCGAGGACTATGAGACCAAAAAGTTCACCGCCGCGTCTGACAATGTAAGAGGCGACTTCCTGAAGGCCGAAAAGCTGCTCGCGCTCAACAATCCCCTCATGCTCTTCTGCATCTCGGTCTGCCGCATTCTCATCAGCTTCTTTGCCGCCAAGCTCATCATCCAGTCCGGCGGCACGTATCTGAACGTCGGTGCGCTCACGAGCATGATCACCTACTCCATGCAGATCTTGATGGGCCTTATGATGCTCTCGATGGTCTTCGTCATGATCACGATGGCCTCGGCCTCCGCCAAGCGCATCTGCGAGGTGCTCGATGAAGAAAGTGACCTCCACAATCCCGAAGCCCCCATTGAAACCGTTCCCAACGGCGATGTGGACTTTGACAACGTCAGCTTCAAGTACTCCGCGACGGCGGAGCGCATGGCGCTGGAGAACATCGATCTGCACATCAAATCCGGCCAGACCGTCGGCATCATCGGCGGCACGGGCTCTTCGAAAACGAGCCTGATCCAGCTCATCCCGCGCCTGTATGACGCGACGGAGGGCACGGTGCGCGTCGGCGGCATCGATGTGAAAAAATACGATCTGGAAGCCCTTCGCAACCAGGTGGCCGTCGTCTTGCAGAAAAACGTCCTGTTCTCCGGCACGATCAAGGAAAACCTCCGCTGGGGCGATGAAAGCGCGACAGACGAAGACCTTGTGCGCGTCTGCAAGCTGGCGCAGGCCGACGAGTTCATCCAGACCTTCCCGGACAAGTACGACACCTATATCGAGCAGGGCGGCACGAACGTCTCCGGCGGCCAGAAGCAGCGGCTTTGCATCGCCAGAGCCCTTCTCAAAAAGCCGAAGGTGCTGATTTTTGACGATTCGACCTCCGCGGTCGACACCAGGACGGATGCACTCATCCGGCAGGCCCTGCGCGATGAAATTCCCGACACGACGAAGTTCATCATCGCCCAGCGCATTTCCTCCGTGCAGGAAGCGGATGTGATCGTCGTTCTGGACGATGGCAAGATCGTTTCGCACGGCACGCACGAAGAGCTTCTCAAAACCAGCACCATTTACAAAGAAGTTTACGATTCCCAGAACAAAGCAGGAGGTGCGCGCAATGGCTAACGGTCCTCACGGAAAAGCCCCCGTCGGCGCAGGCCGCGGCAAAATGGATTTCAAGATCCTGGGCCGGCTCATGAAGCAGATCTTTTCGGACTATCCCGTACACCTGACGGTCGTTTTCCTCTGCATCGTCTTAAGCGCCATCATCGGCGTAGCCCCGGCGGCGTATATCGAGACGATCACAAGCTATATTGAACAGGGTCTGCAAAGCGGCTGGGACGCGGTGCTGCCGTCGATTCTGAAGGCGCTCGGCACGATGACCGTACTTTACGTCGTCGCGCTCGTTTTAACGGCCGTTTACACCCAGCTCATGGCGCACGTCACGCAGGGCTTCCTGCACAAAACGCGTGTGCGGATGTTCTCGACGATGCAGCGCCTGCCGATCTCGTATTTTGACCGCACTGCGCGCGGCGATATCATGTCCCGCTTCACAAACGACACCGACTCTCTTCGCCAGGTCGTTTCGCAGAGCCTGCCGAACCTGCTGTCCTCTGGCTTAACGGTCGTCGGCGTGATCTGCATGATGCTCTATTACAGTATGCCCTTGATGGTCATTGTCATTTTGGGCATCGTCTGCATGACGCTGGCCACGAAGAATATCGGCGGCCAGTCGGCCAAGTATTTCGTCCGTCAGCAGAAATCGCTCGGCAAGGTCGAGGGCTTCGTCGAAGAGATGATGAACGGCCAGAAGGTCGTCAAGGTCTTCTGCCACGAGGAGGCGGCCAAAAAGGACTTTAACAGGCTCAACGATCAGCTCTTTTTGGACGCGCGGGAAGCCAACCGCTTTGCAAACGTCTTCATGCCGATCATGAACAACATCGGAAACCTTCTGTATGTGCTCACCGCATTTGCAGGCGGCCTTCTCATCGCGCTGAACGGCGCAATTCCGAACCTGTCGATCCAGAACCTTGTGACGCTCGGAACACTGGCCGCTCCCCTTTCCATCTCCGTCGTTGCGTCGTATCTCGGTATGTGCAAGCAGTTTACGGCGAACGTGTCGCAGGTCTCCCAGCAGATGAACGCCGTTGCGATGGCCATCGCGGGCGCGGGACGCATCTTTGAGCTTTTGGACCAGCAGCCTGAGAGCGACGAAGGCACCGTCACGCTCACGTGCTGCCGCGAGGAAAACGGTACGATCACCCCCTGCGCCGAGCGCACGGGCAAATGGGCCTGGCAGCACCGGAAGGACGACGGCACGATGGAATACCGGCTTCTGGAAGGCGACGTGCGATTCTTTGACGTGGACTTTGGCTATGTGCCGGGAAAGACGGTGCTGCACGACATTTCGCTCTATGCAAAGCCCGGCCAGAAGTTGGCCTTTGTCGGCGCGACGGGCGCAGGAAAAACTACGATCACGAACCTCATTAACAGGTTTTATGACATTGCCGACGGCAAGATCCGCTACGACGGCATCAACATCAACCACATCAAAAAGGCCGATCTTCGCCATTCGCTTGGTATGGTTTTGCAGGACGTAAACCTCTTCACCGGCACGGTCATGGACAATATCCGCTACGGAAAACTCGACGCGACGGACGACGAGTGCATTGCGGCGGCGAAGCTTGCCAACGCGCACGATTTCATCACCCGCCTTCCCGAGGGCTACAACACCATGCTGACCGCGAACGGCGCAAACCTCTCGCAGGGCCAGCGGCAGCTGCTGTCCATCGCCAGAGCGGCGGTAGCGGATCCTCCGGTCATGATCCTCGATGAAGCGACGTCCTCGATCGACACGCGTACCGAAGCGCTCGTCCAGCGCGGCATGGACGCACTCATGAAGGGCCGCACGGTCTTCGTCATCGCGCACCGGCTCTCTACCGTCCAGAATTCCGACGCCATCATGGTGCTCGATCACGGCCACATCATCGAGCGCGGCACACACGACGATCTGATCGCCAAAAAGGGCACGTACTACCAGCTCTATACCGGCGCGTTCGAACTTGAATAACGAAACAGCCCGGAGAGTCGTTAGATTCTCCGGGCTTGCTATTGCTCAGGACTTCATGTAAACTGAGATTGTAAGAAGACAACAGTACGCGGCAAAGCAGGCAATTCCCATGAACCCACAACAGGCACAGCGTACCCCTTCTGCGGCAAGCGCGTCGACGGCTGGGACGAGTAACCGCTCAATAGCCCCAGTCAACGACCTCCCAGCCTTTATCGTCCTGTGTGCGCACGAGGCGCCATTGCCAGCCGGTGTAGGTATGGTTCGGGTCAAAGCCGCTGCCGGCAACAGATCCATCCGTCCGGAAGCTCGACTCCAGGATCATCAACTCCTGTCCGTGCTCCTGCCAATAGCGCATGGTTTCATCCGCATATTTATTTTCGACTTCCGCGTCATACCGGAGCTCCAGCAGCGTGCAGCCCGCAAAGCCCTCGGAAAATTTCTGCTCCGCCGCGTCAAGCGCCTTTCCGATGGTCTTGTCTCCATAGAGCGCGGAATAGCCGATAACACGATCGACATTTGACACATCCGCTTTTTTCTCCCGCGTTGTCCAAACCGCCGCGCCGATCAACAGAGCCCCTGCGGCAAGCAGCGCAATCATTCCGTATCTTTTCTTCATCTTGTGCCGCGCTCCTTCCATCTTTCGTGTCATTTTTTAGTTGACATAATTTAGCCTAATTCTTGTTTTTTTGCAGCAAAACCCCAGACCCGACGAATTTCACTTCTCCGGGCCTGGGGTATTTCATTTCAAACGTCAGTCCTTGTTCCGGCGCAGCAGGCAGACGATCGTCGCGGTGATGGCCGCCACGGCCACGACAGCCGCGCAGACGCCGGCGATGATCATCGTCAGGCTGACCTTTTCCTCGTTGAACGCGGGCAGATCTTCAAAATCCTCAAAATCGTGCTTGCAGAATACCTTTTTCATACGTCCTGCTCCTTTCCTTCTTCGTCAATATCGGTATCGACCTTTGTTTCCTTCGGCTCTTCCGGACGCGGCTTTTTCGTCACAACGACGGCTTCGACGCGGTTGATGGGTGTGCCGAGGGTGTAAAATTTTTCTTCGTAGCCCGTCATAATGCCGACCGGGCCGTTTGCGTGCAGATCACGCGTCACATTGCGCAGCTCCAGATAGCAGCTCTCCATTTCCGGAAGGCTCCACTCGAATAATTTCGCGTTGTCGGTCTTGAAGTGGATCTGACCGCCAAGCTTCAAAACCTTCTTGTATTTTTCGAGAAACGTGTGGTACGTCAATCGGCGCTTGGCATTTTTCTTCCGCGGCCAGGGGTCACAGAAGTTGATATAGAGCAGATCAATTTCGTCGCTTGCGAAAAACTCGTCGATCCGGTCAGCGTCCAGCGACACAAAAAAGACGTTGTGAAGGCCCATCCGCATCGCGCTTTCCATCGCCAGCACCAGTGCGTCCGGCACCTTTTCGATCGCGATGAGCAGCACATCGGGCTCCTGCGCGGCGGTCTCGACGGTAAATTTTCCCTTACCGCAGCCGACCTCCACCCGAAGCTCCCGGCAGCCTGGCATCAGCTCGCGCCACCTGCCTTTCAGGCTCTCCGGCTCATGGATCCACACCGGCTCGCACGCGTCCATGCGCGGGGCCAGATTATTGCGTCTTCTCATTCTCATGGCGTGTGTCCTCGCTTGCTTTTCTTACAGAAAGCATACCACAAAACCGCGAAAAATACAAGCGCCGCTGCTCTTGCATTTTCTCCGTTTTTCCGCTATAATAGTCAGCGCCGCAAGTCCCATGGCAATGCCGGGATCCGCATACATAACCGGGTGTAGCTCAGATGGCAGAGCGCGTGGTTTGGGAGTGCGTGGCGGTATCCAGAACAGTGCAAGGCGAAACGCCGCAAAGCCTTGTGACACCTGCGTTTGTGGGACTCTACACGATTGGCGAAAGCGGCATAAAAGCGGCTTTGACCAGAGGAATGACCACAGACAGAAAACTCTTTGATTTTCCAAGCTGCCGTGGTATAATGGCAGAAACTGAATATCCGGGTATAGCGAAGTTGGTATCGCGCCTGGTTTGGGAGTGCGGCAGCGTTCATCCGACAGGTCAGAGCCAACACGCCCGAACCCCTTGACACACGGGCATTTGCGGGTTTTCCGCATTTTCCGGAATCGCCCGAAAATCCGCCTTTGACCACATGGCTGACTACAGACAGCGTAACTTCCCAATTTCATAACCGGGTGTAGCTCAGATGGTAGAGCGCGTGGTTTGGGACCACGAGGCCGCTGGTTCGAAACCAGTCACTCGGACCAGAAAACCCGCTGAAATCGCAAGATTTCAGCGGGTTTTCTATG
>DJQK01000044.1:0-2464 GCA_002437575.1 Clostridiales bacterium UBA6388
TGCTCGTCGTCGCCGATGAGCAGGCGCTTCGGGTCAGTGGAGAGGGTGGTCTTGCCGGTGCCGGAGAGGCCGAAGAAGATGGCGGTGTTCTGGCCGTTCATGTCGGCGTTGGCGGAGCAGTGCATGGAAGCGATGCCCTTGAGCGGCAGATAGTAGTTCATCATGGAGAACATGCCCTTCTTCATCTCGCCGCCGTACCAGGTGTTGATGATGACCTGCTCACGGCTGGTGATGTTGAAGGCGACGCAGGTCTCGGAGTTGAGGCCCAGCTCCTTGTAGTTCTCGACCTTGGCCTTGGAGGCGTTGTAGACGACGAAGTCCGGCTCGAAGCTGGCCAGCTCTTCTTCCGTCGGGCGGATGAACATGTTGGTGACGAAGTGTGCCTGCCAGGCGACTTCCACGATGAAGCGGATGGCCATGCGGGTGTCCTTGTTGGCGCCGCAGAACGCGTCGACGACGAACAGGCGCTTGTTGCACAGCTCGCTGACAGCCAGCTCCTTGACGGACTTCCAGGTCTGCTCGGTCATGGGATGGTTGTCGTTCTTATAGGCCTCGGAGGTCCACCACACAGTGTCCTTGGAGTTATCATCGACGACGATATACTTGTCTTTGGGGGAGCGGCCGGTGTAGATGCCGGTCATAACGTTGACGGCGCCGAGCTCGCTGACCTGGCCCTTTTCAAAGCCTTCCAGACCGGGCTTGGTCTCTTCCTCGAACAGCATTTCGTAGGAAGGGTTGTGGACGATCTCCGTGGTGCCGGAAATGCCATACTTACTCAAATTCAGTTCTGCCATCGTATATTAACCTCTTTCTAAAAAAATAACAAATTTTCCTTCGGCGAAGCAAGGTATCCAGTTAGGCCATTGTTCACCAAATAGCAGTATATCACGGTTCGTCAAGAATATCCACAACAATTTTCAGCATCGCGCTTTTTTATTGATTTTGCCGGTTTCTTCCGCTGCTATTCAGCGAAATTGTCCCAAAACAGGTAAAAAGCACAAAAGCACGAAACGGCAAAAATATGCGGACCTAAAAATTTTTCAGGTGTCAACAGACACAAACGCCGGTGTGCCCGAAAACAGGGCACACCGGCGGAAAACGCATGTCTTTATTTGGCTTCGGAGGCGTCCGCTTCCGCTTTTTTTGCCAGCTGCTTCTGCAGCCAATCCTTGCCGTCGACGTAGCGCGAGACGATGAAGGAGACGACGTAGTCGCCTGCGGAGTTGACCATCGTTGCGGGGGGATCGACGAGATTGCCGAGCGCGAGCGCGATGGGGAAGGCGACCGCCAGATGCTCCGGGAAGAAGATCGAGCACAGGACGAGTTCGCCCGTGCCGCCGCCGCCGGGGATGCCGGACATGGCGACCGAAGAGAACACCGCCACGATGATGGCGAGGATGGCGCGGCCGGTCGTGAAGTCCTGGCCGAACATGCCGAACAGGAACGCGACCTTGATGATCGCGGACATGGCCGAGCCGTCCATGTGCATCGTCGCGCCCAGGGGGACGACGATGTTGGAGACGTCCTTGGAGATGCCGGTCTCCTTGGCGACCTCCATGTTGGTCGGGATCGTCGCGACGGACGAGCAGGTGCCAAACGACATGGCAGCGGGCCGGAACAGCTTGGAGAACATGACCTTCGCCGCGCCCTTGCCGCCGCCGAAGCGGGCGTAGATCGGGGAGAAGACGAGCATGTAGACAAAGCTCAGGATGTAATAGATCGCGAGCGCGCGGCCGTAGTCGCCGATGAGGTCGGAGCCGTGGTAGGCGATCAGATACGCGAAGAAGCCGAAGAAGCCGATGGGCGCGTAGTAGGTGATGATCTTGAAGGTCTTCATGATGCAGTTGGTGACATCGTCGAGCAGCTGCGCGGTCTTGGTCTGCGCGCCGCCCGCCATCTGCACGCCGAAGCCGAAGAGGACGGCCGCCACGATGAGCGGCAGGATCGCCTTGCGGCTCCAAAGCTCGGTGAAGTCCGGCTTCGTGAAGAAGTTGACGATCATGTCGGCCACGCCCAGCGTGCCGCCGACTTCACCCTCGATCATCGCATATTCGCCCGTGACTGGCGGGATGAGCCGCACCGTCACGTACATGATGACGGCGGCGATGGCGGCGGTGGTCAGGAAGGTCGCGATGGTCACGCCCATGATCTTGCCCGCGCGCTTCGCGCTCTGCATGTTGGCGATGGAAGAGGAAATGGAGCAGAAGACCGTCGGCACCGCGATGCAGAACATCAGGTTCAGGAAGACCGTGCCGAGCGGCTCGAGGACCGTCGCGCCTCTGACGATGATCTCGCCGTCGGCATCCTTGATCGCGGGCCAGATGGCACCCACGACGCAGCCGGCGATGATGCCAATCAGCATCAGACTCAGAAATCCGTAATTTTTCCAGAAGCTACCCTTTTTCATACTTTTTCCTCCTGCTTTTTAATGTTTTTGATGTTTTTGATGAGATCCAGAATGGCT
>DJQK01000044.1:2474-3978 GCA_002437575.1 Clostridiales bacterium UBA6388
TGTCCAGAATTTCGCCCGCGCAGACCAGCGTTGCCGGGCCCGTCAGGTACAGGTTTTCGATTCGGCCGTCATGCGCTTCCGCGTCGATGGTCAGCTCGCCGCCGTCCATCTGCACACGGACGTTCCGGCCGCTGACCCCGCCCAGCAGCGTCAGCACCGTGACGACTGCGCCGGTACCCGTGCCGCAGGCGAGGGTAAAGTCCTCCACGCCGCGTTCGTACGTCTTTTCCAGCACCGTGTCCGGGCCGGTCAGCTCGTAGAAGTTGACGTTTGCGCCCTTCGGCAGCGCCGGGTGGTACCGGAGCTTCCTGCCCAGCTGTCGGAGCGCGGCTTCGTCCTGCCCGGCAAGATCCGGCGTCTGCACCGCGAGGTGCGGGATGCCGGGGGCTCCAAGCTCGACGTAGCTGCACCGGTATGTCCGGCCGTCCACCTCCAGCGGCTTCTGCAGCTCGAGGACAGCGGGCGTGTTCAGCCGGATGCGGTACTGATCGTCCGCGATGCGCCAGCCGGTCACGAGTCCCGCCGTCGTCTCCACGCGCTGGACGCTGCCCGCGTAGCCGTGCTCGAAGCCGTAGCGGCAGATGCACCGCGCGCCGTTGCCGCACATCTCGCCGAGCGAGCCGTCGGAATTGTAAAACCGCATCCGGTAGTCCGCGTCTCCCTCCGCCCGCGTCACGAGCATCAGACCGTCCGCGCCGATCGACCGGCGGCGGTCACACAGCGCCCGGGCGAGGGCCGGGGCGGCCGCTTCGTCGAACGGCTCGGCGATGGCGTCGAGCAGGATGAAGTCGTTCCCCGCGCCGTTCATTTTGGTAAAGTGCACGCTGCGTCCCTCCCGGATGTTTCTGATGGTATTATATGCCGGGCAGGAAGGAAAGTAAATGCAAAATCGTGCTGAGAATATTGCAAAAAATGCTCTGCCTGCTGCCGCATTGACTTTCGCCCGGTTTCACGATACAATAAAATAAAACTTTATAAATATGCACGGAGGGATCAGACACAGTGCAGAAATGTTATAATTGCGGGAAAGAAGTGGACGACAACGTCCTCATCTGCCCGGAGTGCGGCGCGCTCGTTAAGCGCTACGGAAAGCCGGAGCCGCAGCAGGCGGAGCCGTTTGAGTCGCAGGGGACTGCGTTTACCCAGCAGCCGCAGCCGCACGCCGCGGTCTGGCAGCGGGAGGATGGGAAGCTCAAATTCAGCGGCGGTGTGACCTTCTGGCTGGTGCTGTGCGCCATTTTCCTGGGCTATACGCTGCTGGGCTTTGCCTGCACGCTGTTCATCTACCGGTTCCAGGCAGCCTATTTCCAGACCATCAGCCAGTTTCAGGAGCTTGCGCCGCTGGCCGAGCTGCTGCAGGCGCTGCTTGCAAGCGTCGAGGCGTATCCGGTCTATTATCTCGCGGTCGCCGCGCTTGTCGCGCTGCAGTTCGGCTGCGTGATCTGGTTTTTGGCGGCGAAGCGGAAGCTGGCGTTTTACATCCTGGCCGCGGCCGCGGCCGTGC
>DJQK01000082.1:0-7702 GCA_002437575.1 Clostridiales bacterium UBA6388
CAGGGTCGTCCGCCCCTACAGAAACCCGGTGGATCGAACGCGGCGTTATTTCAGCATAATTTCGCGCCGGCGGGGATCGAATCGTCGATCATAATCAGATGCAACTTCTCTTCTCCCTTTTCGGTGTGGACGGCGGAAAGGAGCATTCCGCAGGATTCAAAGCCCATCATCTTCCGCGGCGGCAGGTTCACGATCGCGACCAGCGTCTTGCCGAGAAGCTGTTCGGGCTCATAGAACTTGTGGATGCCGGAGAGGATCTGGCGGTCCGTGCCGGTGCCATCATCTAACGTGAACCTGAGAAGCTTGTCGCTCT
Source organism: Clostridiales bacterium UBA6388 (assembly GCA_002437575.1). Classification (GTDB taxonomy): domain Bacteria; phylum Bacillota; class Clostridia; order Oscillospirales; family Oscillospiraceae; genus CAG-170. The sequence continues at coordinate 314 of DJQK01000082.1, forward strand.
TTTTCACAGCCTCGCAGGCCTTGACCTTCACGGCGCGGAGGTCTGACTTGCAGAACGTGTCAAAGTCGACGGTTTCTTCGCTGTACGGCTCAATTTCAAGAGCCGGAAGCAGGCTCTTCAGCTGCTGCTGATGGAGCTCTTCCAATTTTGCCAGCGCCTTTTCCGCGTCCACGCGCGGGAAGACGGCCTCACCCTTGTGAACCGTGACGTTCGCGGCAAGCTTTCCCCAGACATTCGCGGTGTCCCAGGTTTCAATGTCGGCTGTTGCGCCGATCTGCGCGAAAATTTTCTCGCACGAGCCGGGGATGAACGGCAGCAGCAGCGTCGTGCAGATACGGATGGTCTCCAGAAGGTTATACATGACCGTGGCCAGGCGCGGTTTGTTGGCTTCGTCCTTTGCAAGCGACCACGGCATCGTCTCGTCAATATACTTGTTGGCCCTCTGGATGCACTTGAAGACCTCGTCGAGCGCGTTCTGGAACTGGAACTTTTCCATCTGCGCCTCATACCGGTCGCGAAGACCCGAGACAAGGCCGATCAGGCTCTCGTCAAAATCGCCCGCTTCGCGCGCTTCCGGAAGCGTGCCGCCAAAGTACTTTTCGACCATCGCCGTCGTGCGCGAGACGAGGTTTCCGAGATCGTTGGCAAGGTCAATGTTGATGGTGTTGATCAGAAGCTCGTTGGAGAAGCTGCCGTCTGAGCCGAACGGGAACGTGCGCAGCAGGAAAAAGCGCAGCGCGTCCACGCCGAACAGCTCGGCCAGCACATATGGGTCAACGACGTTTCCTTTGGACTTGGACATCTTGCCGCCGTCCATGACGAGCCAGCCGTGGCCGTAGACCTTTTTGGGAAGCGGCAGATCCAGGCTCATGAGCATCGCGGGCCAGATGATGGAGTGGAAACGGACAATTTCCTTGCCCACAAAGTGCACGTCCGCGGGCCAGTATTTGTCCAGGTCATGATATTTGTCGTTTTCAAAGCCGAGCGCGGTCATGTAGTTAAACAGCGCGTCGATCCACACATAGACCACGTGGCCCGGGTCAAAGTCCACCGGAACGCCCCAGGTGAAGCTCGTTCTCGAAACGCAGAGGTCTTCCAGGCCGGGATCGATGAAGTTGTTGACCATCTCGTTGACGCGGGACCTGGGCTCGAGGAAATCCGTCTCGGTCAGAAGCTTGCGCACGCGGTCTGCGTACTTGGAAAGACGGAAGAAGTACGCTTCTTCCTCCGCGTCATGGACCTCGCCGCCGCAGTCGGGGCACTTGCCGTCTTTGAGCTGGCTCTCGGTCCAGAACGATTCACACGGCGTGCAGTATTTTCCCTTGTACGAGCCCTTGTAGATATCGCCGTTATCGTACATCCTGCGGAAAATTTTCTGGATGGCCGCGACATGGTAATCGTCCGTCGTGCGGATGAAGCGGTCGTTGGAGATATTCATGAGCTTCCAGAGGTCCAGAATGCCCTTTTCGCCGGTGACGATCTCGTCGACGAACTGCTGCGGCGTGACGCCGGCGGCCTTTGCCTTTTCCTCGATTTTCTGGCCGTGCTCGTCGGTGCCGGTCAGGAACATGACGTCGCAGCCCTGAAGGCGCTTGTACCGGGCCATCGCGTCGGCCGCGACGGTGCAGTAGGTGTGGCCGATGTGGAGCTTGGCCGAGGGATAGTAGATGGGCGTTGTGATATAGAATTTTTTCTTACAGGTATCGCACATGGGAAGTCCTTCTTTCTTCGCGGACACCGAATGAAAGTGCCGCGCAAATTATTCTTGTCTAGCATACCCGCTTTTGCGGTTTTTGTCAACAAATACCGCCGGGAGGATTGACAGGACGATTGACAGGTGTAGTATACTAATATAAAAAAACGATCGCGTCGACTGACGCGGAAAATGAGGTTTTTATGCTGAACTTTCACAAACCGTCCGTGCAGGACTATGACTGGATCCACGAGATTTTGTATCCCGCAGATCTTCCGGGCGCGGACAATACCTTTCACAATATGTACTTCTGGGAGTGCTACTACGGCGAGGTCGCGCAGTTGGACGGCTTTGTTACCCAGCGGCTGTCGCAAAGCGGCGTTTCGACGTATCTTTTCCCGGCGGGCAGCGGGGATGTCCGGGCGGCGCTGGAGGATCTGATGCAGGACGCCAAATCGCGCGGGGAAAAATTCTGCCTGCGCGGCGTGACGGATGATAAAAAGGCGCTTCTGGAGCAGCTTTTCCCCGGAAAATTCGCCTTCACGGCCTACCGCGACTCGTTTGACTATATCTACACCGTCGAAGAGCTCACGGAGCTTCACGGAAAAAAATTGCAGGCCAAGCGCAACCACTGCAACCGCTTTGAGCAGGACCATCCAAACTTTGAAACGCGCGTCGTGACGATGGAAAACATCGGGCTTTGCCGCGAGATGGTCAAAAAGTGGTACGAGGTGCATGAGTGGAGCGAGCAGATCGAGCAGGAGAAGACGGCGATCTCCCGGGCCTTCGACTGCTTTGACAAGACGAACATGGACGGCCTGATGCTTTTAGACGGCGGCGAGGTCATCGCGTTTTCGATGGGCGCGCGGATGAACGCGCAGTATTATGATGTGTGCTTTGAAAAGGCGTATTCTGCCATCAATGGTGCCTACGCCATGATCAACCGCGAGTTTTCGCGCATGATCGCGCAGAAATATCCGGAAGTGCAGTTCCTCAACCGCGAGGACGACATGGGTGAGCCCGGCCTTCGCAAGGCCAAGGAATCGTACCAGCCGACGCTGCTTTTGGAGAAGTTCAACGCCGCAATACAGGAGGAAGCGTAAATGCGGACAAGAAAGACGGCGCCAAACGACATCCCGGCGCTCAAGGCGCTCTGGAAGGAAGCCTTCGAGGACACGCAGCAGGACATCGATGCGTTTTTTGAAACGCTCTACCCCACGGCCACCGGCTTCTGCGCGGAGGAAGACGGCGAAATTTTATCCATGCTCTTTGCCCTGCCGCAGACGATCGTCAAGGACGAAAAGCAGCTGAAGGCCGCGTATCTCTACGCCGTGGCGACGAAGAAGGCCGCTCGCGGCCGCGGACTTTGCAGGGCGGTGTTTGCCTGCGCGGAAAAGGAGCTGCGCAAGCGCTATGTTGAGGCGCTGCTTCTGAGCCCCGCGTCGGAGCAGCTGGCGGAATTTTACGCGAGGCTCGGCTTTGCGCGGCAGACGGGCGCAAAAAAGGTGCTTTTGCCGTGTGACAGGGCGCAGGGACAGGCCAATGAGATCGGCGTGCAGGACTACGCGGGGCTTCGCGAGACGATCCTCTGGGACATTCCGCACGTGCGCTATGACAGATCGCAGCTTGAGTACGCGGTCTCCGGCGGAAAATTTTACAGTCTGCTGGCGGGCTGCAACATGGGCTGCGCGGCGGTGCAGGCGGGAAAGGACGGCACGCAGGCGTTCGTCTGTGAGCTTTTGCCGGACGATCAGGGCATTTCCGCGCTGGCAGAAAAGCTTGGAACCGGCAAATACGAGGTGCTCTCGGCGCTGGAAGAAGCCGGCGAAACGTGGTCGATGCTCAAATGGCTGGCAAAGCCCGACGCGGACCTTGAGCCTGTCTACATGGGCTTCGCGCTGGAATAATCAGGAATACGAACACCGTCTGTAGGGGCGGACGACTCTGTCCGCCCGCGCAGTATCGATAGATTTTTGCACAGGACATAAAGAGGAACATACCATGCAAGACGCAGGCATTACCATTTCCAATACCGACCTCAAGCGGCTTCTGGCCTGCGCGAACGCAGACGCGGCGCTTTTGTATCTGTATCTGGCGTCCGGCGGGGATGCTTCAAAGGCGGCAGAGCACCTTCGCATGACGCAGGCGCGGGCCGATCTGGCAGCGGCGAGCTTACGGCAGATGGGCCTCACGGAGCAGGACGAGCAGAAGCACCTTCTGCCCGCCGAAGCGCCCTGCTACACCGAGGCCGACGTCACGCGCGAATACCGCACAAACCCGGAATTTCCGAGCATGATCGGCGAGGCGCAGCGGCGGCTGGGACGGCTCTTAAGCACGGAGGAGATCAAAATTCTGCTCTGCGTGTACCGCTATCTCGGCCTTCCGCCGGAGGTCATTTCCATTCTCATCAACTACTGCATCCAGCGCAGCAAAGCGCGGGGGCAGACGCGGCTTCCGTCCATCCGCGCGATCGAAAAGGAGGCCTACCGCTGGGCAGACCTCGGCATCGACACGATGGAGGAGGCAGCCGTGTATATGCAGAGCCAGCTGCAATTGCAGGCGAACGTCTCGAAGATCCAGCACCTTCTCGGCATCGAGGGCCGCAAGCTCACGCCGGGCGAGGAAAAGCTCATCTCCGCGTGGCTCTCGTGGGGCTTCGGCGAGCGGGAAATTCAGCTGGCCTATGAAAAAACGTGCATGAACACGGGCGGGCTCAAGTGGCCGTACTTAAATTCGATCTTGAACAGCTGGCACGAAAAGGGCCTGACGACGCTGGCGGCCATCGAGTCCGGCGACCGTCCGCCCGAAAACAAGGCGCGCGATCCGGCAAAGCCCGGCTACCATGCCCAGCGCCATGACGACGAGCTCAGCGACATTCAACGCGCCGCCATCCGGCGGATGCTGGAAAACGGGGAGGGATAAGCGATGGCGTATTCCAAGCAGGTGCAGCGCCGCGCCGAGGCAAGGCTCGAGCAGGCCCGGCAGCAGAACGAACTCGACTGCGACCGGCGCATCGCGGCCATTTACGAGAAGTACCCGCGCCTTGCGGCAATTGACCGGGAGCTTCGCAGAACGAGCGCGAAGGTCTACGCCGCGGCCTTCCGCGAAAGCCAGGACCCCGCGCAGGCGATGGAACGGCTCAAGCAGGAAAATTTGTCTTTACAGCGAGAGCGCGACTGGATATTAGAGTCCGAGAACATCGACCCCGAGGACTTGGAGCGCGAGCCCATCTGCAAGACCTGCGGCGGCAGCGGCTGGCGCGGCGCGGTGATGTGCGAGTGCCTGCAGGAGCTCTGCCGGCAGGAGCAGAAAAAGGAGCTTGCCCAGCAGCTGGGTCCTGCCAAAGAGAGCTTTGAAAAATTCCGGCTGGACGTGTATCCCGACCGCATCGACCCGAAATTGCAGGTAAGCCCGCGGGCCTTGATGCAAAGAGTCTATCAGAGCGCGGTAAACTATGCAAAAACGTTCGGCCCTTCCAGCGCCTCGCTTCTTTTCATGGGCGCGACGGGGCTCGGCAAGACGTTTCTCTCCGGCTGCATCGCAAGAGCCGTGGCAGACCGGGGCTTTGCCGTGTGCTATGTTCCGGCGGGAACGCTGTTTTCCAATTTTGAGACCGAAAAGTTCCGGCTGAAGGAGGACGGCGCGCTGACGAGCGAGTATTTTGAAACGGACCTTCTGATCATCGACGATCTGGGGACGGAGATGACGACGCAGTTTACGGTGTCGGCCCTGTACCAGATCATCAACGGCAGGCTTCTTTCCGGAAAGCCCACGATCGTCTCGACGAATCTGCCGGACAAGGAGCTGGAGGCGCGGTATTCTGCGCAGATCGCCTCGCGGCTTCTGGGGGCGTATACGCTCTATCAGTTCTGCGGCAATGACGTGCGGATGGTGCGCAAGCTCGAAGGGGGCGCGTAATATGGCCCTGGGCAAGCGCGAAACGATCGAGTATCTGCACGCGCATGGCGTTTCGTTCGAGATCACCGAGCATGAGGCTGTCTGGAACATGGAGCAGACGCATCGGCTTGTGCTTCCGCACCCGGAGGCAGACGCGAAAAATCTCTTCGTGCGGGACGATAAAAAACGCAAGTACTATTTGATCACCGTCCCGGGCGACAAGCGCGTCGACCTTAAAGAATTTCGCAGGCAGCAGGGCACGCGCTCGCTCAGCTTTGCCTCCGATGACGATCTGGCGCGGTATCTGGACCTGTTTCCCGGCGCTGTGACGCCGCTGGGCGCTTTGAACGACGAGACGAGAAGCGTGAAGGTCTTCCTCGACCGCGCGTTTGAAGGAAAGCGCATCGGCGTCCACCCGAACGACAACACCGCCACACTCTGGCTCAAAACGGAAGACCTCGTCCGCGTCTTGCAGGCGCACGGCACCGAGGTCGTTGTCACGGACATTTGAGGACAAAACGAAACAGGGTACGCCTTTTGCGGCGCACCCTGTTTTTTATAAACCTGCGATATGGATGATGCCCTTGCACAAAAGCGCTACGATGCAGCACGCGCTCACGACGCCGGCGCCGATGGAGAGCATCGCGTGCGAAAGCCGCCTTCCCAGAAGCGCCGCGACGAGCGCACCTGTCCATGCACCGGTGCCCGGCAGGGGGATGGCGACGAAGAGGTACAGCCCCAGAAGCTCCGAGCGCTTGATGCGGGCGGATTTGGCCCGGCCCCGGCGCTCTAACCACGAGGCGGCCTTCTCGAGCCTTCCGCCGCGCCGCTGCATCCACGACAAAATTCGGCGCAGAAACAAAATGACGAACGGCACCGGCAGAAGGTTTGCCAGAATGCACGACGGATACAGCAGAAGCTCCGGGATCTCGTGCGCCAGACCAAACGGGATCGCCCCGCGCAGCTCGCTCACGGGGGCCATCGATAAAAGCAGCGTAAAAAGATAATCGTGTAGTGTCATAGGCAAGTTTTCAGGTGCGGCTGTGGCTCTCTAAATATCCGGCGGCGGCCTCGAGGAGCTTGCTGTTGCGCAGCTTTGACGCGCCGAGCTGGTCGAGAACGGAACGCGCCCCGGATTTCAGCAGCAGCCGCAGCGTATCGGAAAGGGCCTTTTTCGTGGGCTTATCGAGCGATTGCAGGGCCTTGACCATTGCAGAGGCCGTCTTGAGCCCGCCTTCTTTGAGGTCTGTGAGCGTGCTTGCGTCGGTGCACGTGAGAATGGCAAAGAGCGTGTCGACAAACTGCACGCGCTGGGGCTCTGTGAGCGCCTGCAAAAAGGATTTGAGCGTCTGGTCCATGATCCTGCCGCCCTCAGCCAGCTCCGTCAGGTGCTCAAAGCGTTCGCCCTTGACCAGCCACGAAAAGCCGTCGTGCTGCATGAGGCCGATCTGCGTGCTGCGCACGACCTGATAGCGCTCCTCGTGCGCCAGCAGCATCCCGACGACGGACGACTCGGGCAGGATCGTCGTGATCCTGTCAGATACCGCGCGGTGCGCCGGAAGCGGAAGCAGCGACGTGTAAAAACCAGGGCCATCGTTATTGTAGACGGCAGTGAGCTGCTTCTGGACGGGCTGTCCACAGAACACGGCGGCGTAGACCGCCAGATTTCCGCCCTTGGAGTGCCCGCCGACCAGAAGCGGCCGGAAGGGGAGCGCTTTGGCGGCCTGCTGTAAATAGGCGCAGGCGTATTTCTGCGCGGGGATCTCCGGCGTGAAGGCCATGTTGAAGTCTTCCTTCCA
>DJQK01000082.1:7712-11629 GCA_002437575.1 Clostridiales bacterium UBA6388
TCCAGCCGACGATGGTATCGTCCGTGCCGCGGAAGGCGACATACGCGCTGCCGTCGGGCAGGAGCATCGTCATCGCGGAAAACTGCGTCTGCGTTTCCGCATCGATGCGGTTGACGTAGCCAAGAAGCCTGACATCGCCGAACCGCGCCGTCTTTGCCGCGCGTTCGACCAGCACCGGGATCTGATCGGGAACGAGCACGCCCATGTCCGTCGTGGGGTGGGCGGCGAAGTAGGCCCTGGCCGCGTCTTGCAGCGTGACGGTCTGCACCGCGAAGCCCGTGGGCGCGAAGCCGGAAAAATCGAGATAGCAGAGCTCGGCCAGGATCAGATTGTCCACCTCGTTGAAGGGGCGCTCGGACAGCGTCAGATCGCCGCGCCAGTCGAGATAGTCGAGAATGTTTGCCATGGAAACCTCCCGGATGTTGTTTTTCTTATTTTACACGGTATCCGCCCGCGGCTCAAGGAAAAAAGGGCTAAATTTTTCTTAAGATTTTCTGAACAGACAGAATTTCTGTGTTAACATAGTATTAACATATAAACCTATTGACTTGGTAGGGAATATGTGCTATGCTGAAGACACAAAAGAGAGGGCAGCCCTGTAACGTCTGTCGAGGCGTGAAGACGCAGCTGCGCGGTGCTGCCCCGATCATCCGAAAGGAGCCAATTCTATGAGGAAAATTTACGCGGACAACGCCGCGACGACAAAAATGAGCGGAACTGCACTCGAAGCGATGCTTCCGTATCTGACCGAGCACTTTGGAAATCCGTCGAGCCTTTACACCATCGGCCAGGAGGCCAAGGAAGCTCTGGAGGCCGCGAGAGCCACGGTCGCATCGTGCATCGGGGCCCAGCCGAGAGAAATTTATTTCACCTCCGGCGGCAGCGAGGCCGACAATCAGGCCATCCGGTCGGCTGCCGTGCTCGGCGCGAAGAAGGGCAAAAAGCACATCATCTCCACGAAATTTGAGCACCATGCGGTGCTGCACACGCTCGCAAAGCTCGAAAAAGAGGGCTTTGAGGTCACGCTGCTGGACGTGCACGAGACCGGTCTTGTCTCTGCGCAGGAGGTCAAAAACGCCATCCGCGAGGACACGTGTCTGGTCACCATCATGTTCGCCAACAACGAGATCGGCACCATCCAGCCCATCGCGGAGATCGGCAAGGTCTGCCGCGAGGCGGGCGTTCTGTTCCACACCGACGCCGTGCAGGCCGCGGGCCACGTGGCGATCGATGTAGACGCGATGAACATTGATATGCTTTCGATGTCGGGCCATAAGTTCCACGGCCCCAAGGGCGTGGGCGCACTGTACGCGCGGCGCGGCATCATTCTGACGAACCTCATCGAAGGCGGCGCGCAGGAACGCGGCAAAAGAGCCGGCACGGAAAATGTCCCCGGCATCGTGGGCATGGCGGCGGCGCTCAAGGACGCGTGCGATCACCTGGACGAGAACAGCAAAAAAGTTTCGGCTCTGCGCGACCGGCTGATCTCCGGCCTTCGCGAAATTCCGCACTGCGCGCTCAACGGCGCCCAGAGCCCGCGTCTTCCCGGCAACGTCAACTTCTGCTTCGAGGGCATTGAAGGAGAGAGCCTGCTGCTTTTACTTGACGCGAAGGGCATCAGCGCATCGTCCGGCTCTGCGTGTACGTCGGGCTCGCTCGACCCCAGCCACGTGCTGCTTGCCATCGGCCGGCCCCACGAGGTCGCGCACGGCTCGCTTCGCCTGACGCTCTGCGAGGAAAACACGATGGAAGACGTGGAGTATATGCTCCAGGAAATTCCGCAGGTCGTGGCGTATCTTCGCAGTATGTCGCCGGTGTGGAAGGAACTCGAGCGCGGCGAAAAGCCGCATCTGCTGTAAATTAGGAGGAAAAGGCTATGGCACTTTATACCGATATTGTAATGGACCACTTCATGCACCCGAGAAATGTGGGAAGCATCGAAAATGCGGACGGCGTCGGCGAGGTCGGCAACGCCAAGTGCGGCGATATCATGAAGATGTACCTCAAGATCAAGGACGGCAAAATTGAAGACGTGAAGTTTGAGACCTTCGGCTGCGGCAGTGCGATCGCGTCGAGCTCGATGGCGACCGAGATGATCAAGGGAAAGACGATCGAACAGGCGCTGGCCGTGACGAACAAGGACGTTGTCGACGCGCTGGGCGGACTTCCTGCGCACAAGCTGCACTGCTCGGTGCTGGCCGAAGAAGCGATCAAATCCGCGATCAAGGATTACTACGACAAAAACCATATCCCCTACGACAAATCGAAGTTCCCCGAATGCGAGAGCTGCGAATCCTGCCGCATGGTATAAAGCAAAGCCCGCGAAGCACAGCTTCGCGGGCTGTTTTTTGGGGCAGCACCGCACAATTCGGCAAGCGGATGCGGCGGAAGATGCTTCGTCAAGGCAAGGTTTGGAGCGTGCAGGAACACTGTATGTATTTCAAACGTCCCGAACCGAAAAACTGGCGGAAAAGATCCGCCGAAGCGCGAAGACGCAATTGTGCGGTGCTGCCTCAGCTTTCCATTCTCTGCCTCAGGCGGTCGGCGACGTGAGAAAGCGCGAACATCATGGTCTCGTAGTGCATAAACGAAAGGACGTTTTCCGGCAGCAGAAATTGCAGGCTGGCCGGAAATTCCTCGTCCGACCGCCAGAAGCGCAGAACGACCGGCAGAAACGGGAAAAGCGCCAGTTCAAAGGCCGCGTCCCCGCCATCGAGCGCCGTTCCACCCAACGCTTCGCACGCGCGGCGCAGCGCGGGAACGTCCCGATCGAAAAAATCCGCCGCGCTCTGAAAAAAGCCGCCCTTCTGCGCAAGGCTCCCGCCCTGGATCTTGCCGAGGGACGAAAGACTGACTAAGGAACCTCTGATCAAATCCCCGACCGCGGACGACGGATCTTTTCCGCCAATTCTGCGGTTTGAAAAACGAGAAATACATACAGTATTCCTCCGTTTTCCGAACCTTGACTTGACGAAAAATCTCTCGCCGTCCACAGCCGCTGATTTAATCAGAGCTTCCCTAATTTTTCAGAAGCACGCGGCGCAGTTTGCGGATAGCACAGAACGTCGTAGATGCTCATCGCTTCGTTATCGTTTGCCGGAACGGCGGTTTGAAAGCCGTCGTCAGAGCCTTCAACCTGCCCCGTGCGGCGGCTGAGCCGGTAATCGCGCGAGACAGAGCGCAGGTACAAATCGTCTTCGTCCGCGGCCAGCGCATATTTCCGGATGAGCGCGTCGGCGTCGTAGCGCAAAAACGACCGCGCCATCCGGTTTTTCATTTCCTCGTAGTTGTCTGCTGTCTGCATAGCGCCCTCCCCTGCCGTTTTCTTTGATGATACCACGGCAGACTCCACGGCACAAGGCGGGAAAATTTTTTCACAAACCTATTGACAGACTGGGTTGAACGTGCTATAACTATACCAACCTACCAAGTAGGTGGTATAAATAAAAGAAGGCCGGTGGCTTTATGGTGCAGCTTCTCTTCTGCGCAAGGCTCTATGAACGATGTCGCGCCGCGCGATGTTTTTGATACGCGATACAAAATGCAGACCATTTTTTGATTTTTGAATATAAAGGAGATTTTGATTATGTCCAAGATTTATACTTCCGCCGATCAGCTTATTGGCAAGACCCCGCTGCTGGAGCTCACCCATATTGAAAAAGCGTATGACCTCAAGGCAAAGATCCTTGCCAAGCTTGAATACTTCAACCCCGCGGGCTCTGTGAAGGACCGCATCGCAAAGGCCATGATCGACGACGCCGAGAGAAAGGGCCTTTTGAAGGAAGGCTCCGTTATCATTGAGCCGACCTCCGGCAACACCGGCATCGGCCTGGCTTCCGTCGCAGCCGCACGCGGCTACCGCATCATCATCGTCATGCCCGAGACCATGTCCGTCGAGCGCCGCCAGCTGATGAAGG
>DJQK01000082.1:11658-14714 GCA_002437575.1 Clostridiales bacterium UBA6388
GGCGCAAAGGGCATGAAGGGCGCGATCGCAAAGGCAGACGAGCTGGCCAAGGAGATCCCGAACAGCTTCGTCCCCGGCCAGTTTGTGAACCCCGCGAACCCCAAGGCGCACTTTGAGACCACCGGCCCCGAGATCTGGGACGATACCGACGGCAAGGTCGACATCTTTGTCGCGGGCGTCGGCACCGGCGGCACCATCACCGGCGTCGGCGAGTTCCTGAAGTCGAAAAACCCCCACGTGAAGGTCGTGGCCGTCGAGCCGAAGTCGTCTGCGGTTCTTTCCACCGGCGTTGCGGGCCCGCACAAGATCCAGGGCATCGGCGCGGGCTTTGTGCCGGCCGTTCTGGACACGAAGGTCTATGACGAGATCATCCCCGTGGAAAACGACGACGCGTTCAAGACCGGCAAGGAATTCGGCCGCCGCGAGGGCGTTCTGGTCGGCATTTCCTCCGGCGCTGCGCTGTGGGCGGCCATCGAGCTTGCCAAGCGGCCTGAGAACGCAGGCAAGACCATCGTTACGCTGCTGCCCGACACCGGCGACCGGTATCTGTCCACGCCGCTTTTCGCAGACTGACATATACACGAAGAAATTTACGAGCCAGACATAAGGAAAACGCGCACAGCGGAAGCTCTCCGCTGTGCGCGTTATACTGTCAAAAAAAGCTGACGCTTTTTCGACAGAAGGGGCTGCGCCTCGACTGCGCACATAATTTGTGCGCCATAGGCGCACAAATTCTACACTTTGGTAGGCGCGAATAAATAACGAGACAATTTTAATGATTTTAACAGGTAGTTACCGAAAAATCAAACTTTACTGACAAAAAAGAACATCAAGAAAAAGCACGATTTGACAAGAAATCAAATCGTGCTTTTTCTATAACATAGATTATCAACCTCAAACAGAGGAAGGAGCGGCAAATATGGCGGCGGTTATCGTATCAGATTACTTTTACGGCGATGAATCAAAGGAGTTCAGCTACTTCCGTATTCCCCGCCTGCTGATTACGCATCAACGGTTCAAAAACATCTCCGTCGAAGCAAAACTGCTGTATGGTCTGCTTCTTGACCGCATGGGGTTATCCGAAGAACACGGCTGGTACGACGAGGACGGGCGCGTGTTCATTTATTACACAGTCGAAGAAATTGCCGACGATCTCTGCTGCGGGCGTGACAAGGCGATGAAGCTGCTTGCCGAGCTGGACAAAGTCAAGGGCGCCGGTCTGATCGAGCGCGTCCGTCAGGGTCAGGGCAAGCCGACAAAAATATACGTCAAGCGGTTCACGACCCGCGAGGTTCCACCCCAAAAAGAAGAAATTCCTGCGCCCATTTCAGAAGTCGAAATTCTCGACCTCCAGAAGTCGGAAATCCCGACTTCTAAAGGTCGGAAACCTCGACTTCAAGAAGTCGGATTTTCCGACCCAAGTTATCTTGATAATAATTATCCTGATTCTAGCTATCCTGATCCATCTATCCCTCCCGCGAAACCGCCGGGGAACGGACGGATTGAGCGATGGAGTTTGAAAGAGAACGTTAGGAATCAAATCGAATATGACGCGCTCTGTGCGCAGTACGCCGCCGAGGACGTGGACGCGCTGGTAGAGCTGATCGCAGAAATACAAAGTAGCACTGCCGATGCTGTCCGTCTTGGAAAAGAGCAAATTCCAATCGAGATCATCAAAGAGCGATTCCGGCAGCTCACTCAGATGCACGTTGCCTACATTCTGGACAGTCTGCGAACAACCACAACACAAATCAATAACATCAAAGCCTATCTTCTGACCGCGTTATACAACGCGCCGACGACGATGGGCTTTTTCTATTCCGCACAGGTGCGGCATGATCTTGGTCGAAAATAGGTCTCACGGTGAGACATATTTTTTGATATAAAAATTTAATTTTGGAGGTAACACATGGCAGAAGAAAAAGCACGCGACCCGACGAAGCCGGAAATCAAGCCGATCAGCATCCCACTTTCCAAAATCCATGACCTGCCTGGCAGTGTCTTTGCGCCGCCGAGTCCGAAAAGTCTGGAAGCGTTGACGAGCAGCATCGTCCTCAAAGGCGTACAGGAACCGGTTATTTTGCGGCAGCGCGAGGACGGTGAGTTTCAGATCGTTTCCGGCAATCGCCGCCGCAAGGCCAGCGAACTTGCAAAGAAAACAGAGATTCCCGCGTTCGTCTATGACATGACCGAGAAAGAAGCGAAAGACTTCCGTTTCCGCAATAAGGGCGAGGGCACACCGCCCGGAAAGCTGCTGCCCGAAAGTGAAATCGGCAAGAAACGCGAAGCGCCCGCAAAAACACCAGACAAGGCTGCGGTGAATCAGGCACCGGTTATGCCGCCGAAACTGCCGGAAAAGGCAGTCGAAGTAAAACCCGCGCCCACGCCGAACCAGAAAAAACCGGAGGAAAAGCTGAAAGCGGTCACGCCGACGGAAAAGGATGGCGCAGATAGCAAAGCAACGGTTACGCCGCCAAAACCACCTGAAAAGGCCGCTGAGGTAAAGCCCGCATCCACGCCAGAGCAGAAAAAACCGGAAGAAAAACCGAAAGCGGCTGCGCCTACGGAAAAGGACGGCGCAGACGGAAAAGCACCGGTTACACCGCTGAAACCGCCTGAAAAGACCGCTGAGGTAAAACCCGCGCCCGTGCCGGAGCAGAAAAAGCCGGCGGAAAAGCCGAAAGCGGCTGCACCTACGGAAAAGGCCAGCACAGACGGCAAAGCTCCGGCCATGCAGCCGAAGGTGCCGGAACAGGCCGTAGCGGTCAAGCCAGCCCCGGCAGTTATGCCCGGCCCCGCTGCCCTTGGCCCAACTGGAACGAAAATCACGAAGATCTTTGAAGATCGGCTGATGCCCCCGGACGAGCAGGCTATGAAGAATTTGCCGGTCCCCGGTGATGGCGAATCGTATTTCATCACACTCCATCCCAGCTACTTGGAAAAATCGGAGCTGAATACCGTCTCTGTTGATGTGTCCAGCGATGACTACAAGGAGCTGAAGAAATCCATCGAATTGAATGGCGTGAAGGAACCGGTTCTGACCAGAATCAACCCGA
>DJQK01000100.1 GCA_002437575.1 Clostridiales bacterium UBA6388
GGGATTGAATCAGAGGTTCCCAGACTTCTGCATTTATGCCAGAGGGGCCTCCACGGCGGATTCATAGCGGTACCGGCCATATACAAACGTGATGGTATAGGTCTTCGCGTACTCGGGTGCGGTGAGCTCCGGATCGTCTCCTGCGCCGTAGTCGACGGTGAAGGTGACGGTGTTGCCGTCGACGCTCTTGTCGCGCAGCCTGTAAGACCGCCAGCCGCCGAAACCGGAGACCGTCGGCACAACAATTTCGCCGCTGGCCGCGTCATAGCCGGGATTTTTCGTGATATCAAAGTAGAAGTACTGGAGATACGAGATCAGCGTATCTTCCACCATCTCCTGCGTGACGTGGTACATCTTATCTGAACTCTTGTACGTCGCTTCCAGTTCGTGACTCGGCGTGAGCAGCAGGAACATCAACCACAGCTGCTCCTGCGTCAGATCCTTCGGCCGGTCAAAGGTGAACGGCGCGGATGTCATGCCGATCTCCAGCGTGGTCACGAGCGAGAGAAGGTAATTGTCCGTGAGCTTTCCTTCGTCCAGCTTCCAGTCGTCCCAGTCGTCATCCAGCGACGGCACCAGGCTGACATCCGACCACATTCCGTATGCGGGCTGATAGCGAAGCTCCAACCAGTAGCTGGTCTTGCCCTGCAATTCGAAGACGAACTGGTCGTTTTCGTCAAACGAGACGGTCGACCGGAATGCGTCATCCAGCACGACGCTCCATTCCTTCTTGAACGCTTCCAACGTCGTTTTGAACGCGCTCAGCGCCTGCGCGGCATAGGCCCGGAAGACCTTATTTTGCTCGGCGTCCATCTTGTCGTCAAAGTAATAGCCGTCGTAGCGCTTGTCAAATTTCGCGCCGCCCACAAGGTCAGAGACCTCCACAGAAACTGCGGGCGGATCGCCAACCGTTGTGCTCGGGGTAAAGGCCTCCGCGCTGTTTGCCGTCAGGCGGATATAGCGCTCGTCGAAGCTGTCCGTGCGCGACAAGACGCAGGTGTATTCTTCCAGCGAGTTCTGGTAAATGTTCAGGCGGAAGCCGTCGTCTTCAAAGTATGTAGAGACCGGCAGCGCTTCATTGTCCCAGTTATCGTACAGATACTGCGTAAGCTGAGAGCGCGCCGCTTCTTCGATGAAGGGATTGGCGTATTCCGTATCCTGCGCGGAGATCTCCGTTTCCGCCACGCGCGCTTCAATTTCCCTGCGGCGCTTCTGCTCGGGGGTGAGCTCGATCTCCGGCTCTTCCTCCGGCTGCGGTTCATCGGGTTTGTCTTCTTCGGGCTTCGGCTCGTCTTCTTTTTCGGGTTCCTGCGGGGTCACGGGCTCGGTTTGATTTTCGTCCGAGGGCTTCGGCTCCTGCTCGGTCTGGCCCTGCTCGGGCTCGACCGGCGTGTCGGCTTTCTGCGTGCAGCCGGCCAGCATGGAGCCTGCCATCGTCAGCGCCAGAAGCAGCGCGATCCATCTTTTTTTCATGTTCGTTCTCCTTTCGAAGTTGCAGTTATGTTAACTTTCTCTAGTCTACCACATTCTGCGGCAAGGCGCAAATACACACTAATCTATCCAGTTCTGCCCATCGTCAATGGAGAGCTTGCGCACGAGGTTTTCTGTCGTACCGACCTGAATCTGCCCGGTCACGGTCTTTTCCGGCTGCTCGTTCGCATCGAAATCATAGAGCACCATCGTGACCGTGAAGCTGTACGTGACGGCGTCGTCATAGCGCTGATACTCCTCCAGCGTCACGTTCTGTACCTCCGTGCGGCAGTTCGATTCCTTCAGCAGCTTGTCGTATTTCAAGGGCGTCCGCGCGGCCATCCAGGTATCTAAACAGTCCTGCGTCAGAACGTCTGAAAAGTCCGCGTAGTAATCCAAAATCGCCTGCTCCGCGTTCTCGCCCGCCAAAAACCGGTTCAGATAGAGCGCCCGATCGCGCCCGGCGGGGTTAAAGAATTTGCAGAGCGCCGTCCTGGCCGTGATTTGCAGATCGTCCTCCGTGGGCGTTTCATGGAAGCTCCGGAGATACCGCTTTGCAAGCAAAACCGCTTCCAGATCGCTTCCGGCAGAAAGGCTGACGCGGCGGCTTTCCTCGGGTGCGGCCGCAAGCTCCGGGTATGCGGCCTCGCGCTCGGCCACGAAGCTTTCCGTAATTTTCTTCGAGCTCTCGCCGTTTACCGCAACGGCGCAGCTCAGATCTGCGGTCACTTCCACCGGTTCAGAGTTGGGGTAGACGCTATAGCCCAGATACGGCTGGCTGTCGTCCCACTGCAAGCCGAAGGCTTTGCGCTTCACCGGCTTGATCTTTCCGTCCACGGTTTCAAAGCACCAGTACGTGCCGGTCTCGTCATACGTGCAGCCGTCGTCTGCAAGGCCGTTTCCGGTGCGAGCGGTCAGCATCCAGAAGGCTTCGCCGGTCTTCTCGTCGAGCCGCGCGGAAAACGCGCCGTAATCCCAGTCAAACGGCAAAATTCGAGCGTCGAGATACAGATAGGTGCTGTCGGTCAGCACGATATCCCACGAAATGGGCGTGTCGATCGCAGGAATGTCCCGCCGGTCTTCTGCATTCCGGAAATCATTCCACGAGACCTCATCTCCCAGCCGCTTGACCGTTCCGTCCTCGATGGTGAAAACATCGAGCGTCTCCCCGGCCGTGGTCACGCCGTAATAAATTGCCAGCTCGGGAACGCCGTTCTGGTCCAGATCCAGCATCTGCGCCACGGGAGCGGTCATTTTGGAAAGCGGCATCCCATTCGGCTCGTCGATCAAAACCGCCTCGTAAAGATCCGCATAGCTTCCCCATTGGCCTTTCTCCGGCGTATAAAGGCTCGGTTCTTCCGGTTCGGGCTCGGGCTCCGGCAAAGCCTCCTGCACCGTGGTTTCCTCCGCGGCCGCCTCTTCCGGTGCGGCAGGCTTTTCGGCCTCTTTTGCGCAGCCGGTCAGAAGACCGGATAGCAGGCACAGCGCCAGCAAAAGCGAAATCATTCTAATCTTTCTCATCGTGCGCTCCTTTCCGTTCGCGGGTAATTGTTAGACGCATTTTTGCGCCGGATAGTTCCCGCGGCGTTTGTTTTTTCCAGTATAATACTATCATTTCGCAAATTGCAAGTGCAAGTTGGACACCTGCATGGTAGAAATCAGTTCATCAGAGCATCGGTCAGGATGGAAGCCGCTGGCTT
>DJQK01000018.1:0-11010 GCA_002437575.1 Clostridiales bacterium UBA6388
GTGGTCGGTGATGGCGATGGCCTTGTGGCCCCAGCTTTCGGCGCGTTTGATGACGTTGCGGTCCGGCCCGGCCTTTGGAAAGACCGAGGTCAAAGCGTCCATCGACGACATATTCGTGTGCAGATGCAGCTCCACACGTTTTTCTGGCGCGATATCGGTTCGGATGGGCGCGGAGAATTTCATGATGGCGTTCGGCTGCATGACCATTTCGTTGTCGTACCGGTCAAAGGTCATCTTGCCCTGAATTTTCACCCACATGCCGGGCTTGATTTCGGACAAAATGGGCTTTGCCTTGTCGTTCTCCATGAACTGGTTGATGCGAACCGAGCTTGTGTAGTCCGTCACGTCGAAGCTCACGACCCACGCGTTTCGCTTTTTGAGCTCCTTGTGGTTGACGGCGAAGACCTTGCCCGCCACGACCACGCGGTACATATCGAGGTTCAGATCCTTCATCGCCACGACCTCGCCGCCGAACGGACGGCCGAAGATCAGATCGCCGGAGGGCGCTTGAGACGAAGAAGACGAGGACACTTTTTTTGCCGCCTCTTTTACCTGCACCGCCGGGACCTGCGCCATCGCCTCGCGGCGAATTCGGGCCGTCTCGTCAAAAAGAGCCTTGCCTTCCAATGCGCTGTGCGCGGTAATTTCAATGTCGGGCGCAAAGCCGAAGCGTGATTTCAAAAAGCTCTGCGCCTTCGGGATATGCGGCTCTAAATCCGATTTTCCGTTCGCGGGCAGGCGGATGGTGAGCCTGCCGTCAGACAGCTCGTATTTTGCCCCCGCCAGACTGCCGGCGGCAGGGGAGTAGGCCCGGATAAAGACCTGCGCCAGATCGCGAAAGTCCATGTCTGCCAGCAGCGCCTGCGGAAAATGCAGGTTCACCTCCACGCGCTTTAAGCCGTACTGCGCTTGCAGTGCGGCCTCTAAATTCGCCTCGTCCTTTCGCGTAAGATACACTTCGCTGAACAGCCAGAGGGTCAGCGTCCTGTCCGCTTTTGAAAGCTCGGCGTGCTCGATGACGAGCGAGGAAAGCTTTTCGGATAAGGCTTCGTCCGGTATGAAATTGCAGAAAAGATGGTCAAAGGGTAGGTTCTGCATGAATAATCCTCGTGATATGTACGGTTCGTGCACAGAAAGGGCGGACAGAGGCGTCCGCCCCTACAAAGGCGGGCGCGTGTATGTAGGGGCGGACGACCCTGTCCGCCCGCAGAAAAACGTCAGAAATACGAAAATCTCCGGCGAATACAAACCAAAACGATTGGGTCATAACGTATCGATGTAGGAAAGAAGGGCGGGGAGAAGCGCGTCGTAGGGAAGCTTTTGGAGCATCTGGCCCTTGGCAAAGAGCATTCCCACGCCGTCGCCGCCGGCAATACCGACATCCGCTTCTCTTGCTTCGCCGGGGCCGTTGACGACGCAGCCCATGACCGCAACGGTGATGGGCTTTTTGCAGTCCTTGAGCGCCTCTTCCACGCGGTTCGCCAAACCGATGAGATCGATCCTCGTCCTTCCGCAGGTGGGGCAGGCGACGATGTTCACGCCGTCATGCCGGAGGCCCGCAGCTTTCAGAATATCGCGGGCAGCGTACACCTCGCGCACCGGGTCGGCCGTCAAAGACACGCGGATGGTGTCTCCGATGCCCATGCAAAGAAGCCCGCCGATGCCCATCGCGGATTTGATCACGCCCATGTGCTCCGTGCCGGTCTCGGTAACGCCGACGTGCAGGGGGTAATCTGACTGTGCGGAAAAAAGCTGGTAGGCCTTCATCATAAGAGGCACCGAGCTCGATTTCATCGACACGCAGATATCGTCAAAGCTGAATTTTTCCAGCAGCCGGATGTGCGAAAACGCGCTTTCGACCAACGCCTCCGGCGTCGGATGGCCGTATTTCTCGAGAAGATCTTTCTCTAAGCTGCCGCCGTTGACGCCGATGCGGATGGGGATATGGTGCATTTTGCAGCAGTCCGCGACGGCCCTGACCCTGTCTTCCGCGCCGATGTTTCCGGGGTTGATGCGGATTTTCGCTGCGCCGTTTTCCGCGGCGCGGATGGCCAGACGATAATCAAAATGAATGTCTGCGACCAGAGGCAGGGGAGAAGCGTCGCAGATCTTGCCGAACGCGTCTGCCGCCTCCATGTCGGGCACGGCCAGCCGCGCAATTTCGCAGCCCGCCGCGGCGAGCTCACGGATCTGGCGCAAAGAGCCCTCGACGTCGGTCGTTTTTGTGTTCAGCATCGACTGGATGGACACCGGCGCGCCGCCGCCGATTTTTACCTTGCCGACGGTAATTTGCTTTGTCATTTGTATCACCCGATTCATGTGAAAAGTTTCCAGATGTCCCGGAAGGTCACGAACGCCATGAAGCTCAGAAGCAGCACCATGCCCGCCGCATGGACATACGCTTCATACTTGGCGGGAATTTTCTTCTTCGTGAGCGCGGTAAACACGGCGTTCACCAGCAGCAGGAAAATGCGCCCACCGTCTAAGGCCGGAAGCGGCAGCATATTCATGACGGCAAGGTTGATGGCGATGAACGCGCCGAGGTAAAACACGCTCTCAAGTCCGTCGCGCACAGTCTCAGCCTGACTGCCGACCTCGGAAATGGTCGATACGATACCCACGGGGCCCGACATATCGTCCACCGAAACAAGGCCGGAGACGAGATCCTCCAGACTCATCCACACCATGCGGGCAAAATCCAGACTCGTGTACCAGCTGTATTTGAGGCAGTTCCAAAATCCGCCCGGCTCGGAGCCGAAGTACAGGCCGTATTTGTAGCTCTGCTCGCCGTCGACGGTGTAAAGCTGCGGCTTCATTTCAAAATCCTTGAGCTCCACAAGCTCGCCGTTTCGCTTCACGACCACATCGTAAACGCCGGTTTTATTGCGCGAAAGAAGCGTTCCGACGTCGGAGTAGAGGTAAACTCTGCGGCCGTCGATCTTGTAGAGCTCGTCGCCCTGCTGAAGGCCGTCGGACGATTCGAGCGGGCAGCCTTCAAAAAAGCCGCTGATGACGGGCGCTGCGTAAGAGGCCGCGCCGGTGTAGAGGATGACGATGGCCAGAAATCCCGCGAGGTAGTTCATAAACGAGCCCGCCGCGAGAATGATGAGTCTGCGCCACCAGCTTTTCTGCGGGAACGATCTGGGATTGTCGGACTCTTCGTCTTCACCTTCCATCGCACAGAAGCCGCCAATGGGGATGGCGCGAAGAGAATAGGTCGTCTCGCCCCTTTTCTTCTGCCACAGAACAGGGCCCATGCAGATGGAAAACTCGTTGACCTGCACGTCCAGCGCCTTCGCCGCGGCAAAATGGCCGAGCTCGTGGATGAAGATCAGAAAGCCGAACATCAAAATTGCAATGAGAATATACATACAAAGCATCACCTGCTATAAAAAATGCAAAGTTATCTGCCGGAAAGCACCAGCTCCCGCGCCGCCTGATCAGCTGCCAAAATGTCACGCAGCTTTGGGTTATCCACAGACGGAAGCTCCATTGCCCGGGCGACGAGGTCTGAAATGTCGTAAAAGCCGATCTGATCCTGCAAGAAAAGCGCGACAGCCTCTTCGTTGGCCGCGTTCATGGCTGCGCAGACCGTGCCGCCGCGTTTTGCGGCTTCTTTGGCAAGGCGGAAGCAGTCGAACGTGTTTTCGTCGATCTCGGCGAACGTCAAGGGCTTGCAGGACAGAAGATCGAGTGCGGGCGCGGGATTTTCCTTCCGCTCGGGGTAGGTCAAGGCAAGGCCGATCGGGACGCGCATATCGGGCGCGCCCAGCTGCGCCATCACCGCGCCGTCACAGAACTCCACCATCGAGTGGACGATCGACTGCCGGTGGATAACGGCCGTGACCTTCTCCAGAGGAAGATCGTAAAGCCGCATGGCCTCGATGATCTCGAGCCCCTTGTTCATGAGCGTGGCGCAGTCGACGGTGATCTTCGGGCCCATGGTCCAGTTGGGGTGGCGAAGCGCGTCGGTCTTTTTCATTTTGGACAGCTGCTCTCGCGTCATGCCGTAAAACGGCCCGCCGGAGCACGTCAAAATGAGCCGTTTGATCTGCGATTTTTCGCGGTTTCCCATCAGACACTGGAAAATCGCCGAGTGCTCAGAGTCGACCGGGATGATCTCCGCGCCAAACTTTTTGGCCTGCTCCATGACGAGCTCGCCCGCGCAGACTAAGGTTTCCTTGTTGGCAAGCGCGATGCGCTTTTTTTCGCGGATGGCGGCCAGCGTCGGCTTTAAGCCCACCATACCCGAGACTGCCGTGACGACGGTGTCCGCCTCCGGAAGGCTTGCCGCCGTGATGAGGCCCTCGAGCCCCAGCACGAGTGTTATATTCATATCCGAAAGACGCGTCTTTAATTCCCGGAAAGCTGCTTCGTCCATCATTCCGGCAAGACGCGGCCTATACTTCCGGCACTGCGCCTCCAGCTTGTCGACGTCCCGGTTCGCGGTCAGGGCGGCAATTCGGATGCCGAGTTTTTCTGCAACGTCCAGCGTCTGCCGGCCGATCGAGCCGGTGGAGCCCAAAACGCAAATGCAATTGCTCATAAGATCCCCTCCGCAAGATAGAGCATGGCCAGAACGACCGGGGAAATAAAGAGCGTCGAGTCGAACCGGTCGAGCATTCCGCCGTGCGTCAGAAACAGATGGCTGTAGTCCTTCACGCCGACCTCGCGTTTAATAAGGCTCGTGGTGAGGTCGCCGAGCTGGCCGAAGAGGTTCGCGGCCACGCCAATGACGGCCAGATACCAAAGCGGCATGGAAAAAGACCACACGGCCTTTTCGATGAGGCCGAGGATCACCATGCCGAGGGCGCTGCCGATAGGGCCGCAGAGAAAGCCGGAAACGGTCTTGTTCGGCGAAACGTAAGGCGAGAGCTTCTTGCCGCCGAAGGCCATGCCGCCGAGCATGGACGCGGAGTCCCCCACGAACGCCACGACGAACGGCATCAGAACGAGCACCTTTCCGGTCTGCCGCAGAATGGTGATCGCGCTATACATGAGCGGGAACAAGACGCCGGCAAGCATACAAAGCGCCACGTCCGCAAACGGCATCGCGCCTTCTTTTCCGTGCGTCAAAACGGCGATCAGGCAGAGCCCGGTGAGCAGCGCAAACGCCGCGATCAGGATGACCACGGGAGAAGTCTGCACGCCGACCACGCACGCAAGCGCTGACGCGATCGTCAGCACGTACACGATCGTGCGGTGCGTTTTGCACGCCGTGTGGATGAGCTCATACGCGGCGATTGCCGCGATCAGGCACACAAGAACCGTGGTTGCAACCGGCGGCAGCGCCAATAAAATCACGAGCAGCGCCGGAACACCGACGGCGGCCACAAGTAATCTCTGCTTCATTTTACACCTCCGAAGCGCCGGTCGCGCGACTGGTAGGACAAGATCGCCTTTTTAAGCTCTTCTTCGTCAAAATCGGGCCAGAGCACGTCGGTAAAATAATACTCGGAATACGCCGACTGCCAGAGAAGAAAGTTGGACGTGCGAACCTCACCCGAGGGCCGGATGATGAGCTCGGGGTCGGGGATACCGGCGGTATCGAGAAGGCCGGAAAAGAGCGCTTCGGTCAGCTCTTCGGGCCTTACCGCACCTTCGGTGCACAACGCGGCAAATTTTCTCGCGGCCCTAACGATCTCGTCGCGTCCGCCGTAGTTGATGCAGACGTTTGCCTGAAAACCCGTATAATGCGTGGAAATTTCGTCGGTTTTCGCGATGAGCCGCCGCAGCTCGGGGCTGATGCGAGACGGATCGCCCAGAATTTTCAGGCGGATCTTGTCCTGCTCCATCGTGTCGATGGCCTCGTGAAGATAGCCTTCAAAAAGGCGCATGATGGCCGAGACCTCGGTTTCCGAACGCTTCCAGTTTTCCGTCGAAAACGCGTAGACGGTGAGGTACTCTAACCCTAAATTTTTACAGGCTGTTGCGATGCGGCGGAAGGTCTCCGCGCCCGCCTTGTGCCCCGCCGTGCGGGGAAGCGAACGCTTTTTTGCCCAGCGGCCGTTGCCGTCCATGATGATGGCAATGTGGCGCGGCATACGCGCAGGGTCAAGTCGTGTTGTAGTTGCCATAGCAGTACCTTTCAAAACAAAGGCCGCCAGCGGCGGCCTTTGCGGTAGAAATCTTGGTTTAACGGAAATTCGTAGGGGCGGACGACCCTGTCCGCCCTCTGGCAGTACGAATTCGCCGCAGTCTTTTGTATTTTTGAGGTGCATTTTGCCGGGCGGACAGAGGCGTCCGCCCCTACAAGAGGTGCGAGGTTTCCAAGAACGTCAGACGCGCGGAGAAATCCTCAAATTTCCATAAGCTCCTTATCCTTCTTGGCGCACATTTCGTCGATTTTCTTGGTATATTTGTCGGTCAGCTCCTGAATGTCCTTTTCGGCCTTCTTCTGGTCGTCTTCGGTCATTTCGCCCTTCTTCTGGGCCTTCTTGACGAAATCGACCGCGTCGCGGCGGACATTGCGGACGGCGACCTTGGCGTCTTCGCCGTATTTTTTGACCTGCTTGGTGAGCTCTTTTCTGCGCTCTTCGGTCAGCTGCGGGAAGACGAGGCGGATGACGCGGCCGTCGTTCTGCGGGTTGATGCCGAGGTCTGAGACCTGAATGGCCTTTTCAATGACCTTCAGAAGCGAGCCGTCCCACGGCTGGATGACGAGCGTGCGCGGGTCGGGCGAAGAGATCGTGCCGACCTGGCCGATGGGCGTGGGCGTGCCGTAGTACTCCACGGTGATGCGGTCGAGCACCTGCGCGTTGGCGCGGCCTGCGCGGACGGCGCCGAAATCGGAGGCCAGAACCTCCAGTGTCTTTTCCATTTTGCGTTCAAACTGCTTGAGATCTGCCATGTTAAAGCTCCTCCTTAACGATCGTTCCGATTTTTTCGCCCATGACCACGCGCAGAATGTTCTCCGGGTCCTTCAGCGCGAAGACCTGCACGGGAATGTGGTTGTCCATGGAAAGGGATGTTGCGGTCGAGTCCATGACGGCCAGGTGCTTTGCCAGCACCTCGTCGTAGGAAATTTCGTCATATTTGACGGCCGACGGGTCCTTGGCGGGGTCTGCGGAGTACACGCCGTCGATGTTTTTGGCAAGCAGGATCGCGTCGGCGCCAATTTCTGCCGCACGCAGCACCGCGCCGGTGTCGGTGGAGAAGAAGGGATTGCCGGTGCCGCAGGCAAAGATGACGACGCGGCCCTTTTCCAGATGCCGGATGGCCTTGCTGCGGATGTAGGGCTCGGCGATCTGGTTCATGGCGATGGCCGTCTGCACGCGCACCTCAACGCCGTGCTGCTCGAGGCAGTCTGCAACGGCCAGGGCGTTGATGCACGTGGCCAGCATTCCCATGTGGTCGGCTCTGGTGCGCTCCATGCGGCCGCCGCCGTCCTTTACGCCGCGCCAGAAGTTGCCGCCGCCGACGACGATGCCGATCTGCACGCCCTTTTCCACGCATTTTTTGACCACATCGCACACGCCGCCGATGACGTCAAAGTTGAGCCCCCTGTGCTCGTCTCCGGCCAGCGCTTCACCGCTGATCTTCAGCAGTACCCGATGATATTTTGGTTCGCTCATAGTCTTCAAACCTTTCTCGCTTCTTTTTACGTCCTCTATTCTATAATAATTTGCGGGAATTGAAAAGAGGAAATTTGAATTTTTCACCGATAATTCACAATCTGCGCAAAGTCCGCATTTCATCGTTGCACTGGGACGGAAAATCGGTTATAATACAAAAATTAAGGACGAACACAGAGAGGATGGAAACACATGGAAGACGAAAGAAAGCCCATGGAATCGAGAAACTTCATCGACGCCTTTATTGAAGAGGATCTGGCCCCGGGCGGCCGGTTTGAAGGGCTCAAGGTGCACACGCGCTTCCCGCCGGAGCCGAACGGCTATCTGCACATCGGCCACTGCAAGGCGCTCACGATCGATTTCGGCACGGCGGAAAAGTTCGGAGGCCTCTGCAACCTGCGCATGGACGACACGAACCCGACGAAGGAAGACGCCGAATACGTCGACGCCATTCAAGCCGATATCCACTGGCTGGGCTTTGACTGGGGAGACCGGTTCTTCTATGGCTCGGATTATTTTGAAAAGGACTACGAATACGCCGTCGAGCTCATCAAAAAGGGCCTTGCGTATGTCTGCGACCTGACGGCCGAGCAGTTCCGCGAGTACCGCGGCGACATTGGAAAGCCCGCCGTCTCTCCGTACCGCGACCGCTCGGTCGAAGAAAACCTCGACCTGTTCCAGCGCATGAGAAACGGCGAGTTCCCCGAGGGCAGCAAGACCCTCCGCGCAAAAATTGACCTGGCCTCCGGCAACTTCAATATGCGCGACCCCGTCATCTACCGTATCCGCTATATGCACCATCACCGGCAGGGCGACAAGTGGTGCATCTATCCGATGTACGACTTTGCCCACCCCATCCAGGACGCGCTCGAGGGCATCACGCACAGCCTGTGCTCGTTGGAATTTGAAGCGCACCGGCCGCTCTATGACTGGGTCGTGAGCAATATTTCGATCCCATATTATAAGCCGCGGCAGATCGAGTTCGCCCGGCTCGGCATCGACCACACCGTTATGTCCAAGCGCAAGCTGCGCCTGCTTGTTGAAACCGGCCGCGTTTCCGGCTGGGACGACCCGAGAATGCCGACGCTCTGCGGCCTTCGCAGAAGGGGCTACACGAGCCATGCCATCCGCGATTTCTGCGAGCGCATCGGCGTTGCGAAGTCTGCAAACACCGTGGAGTACGCGCTTTTGGAGCACTGCCTGCGTGAAGACCTCAACGACACCGCCGAGCGCACGATGGCCGTTCTTCGCCCGGTGAAGCTCGTCATCACGAATTACCCCGAAGGAAAGACGGAGACCTTCGAGGTCGAAAATAACCCGGTCCATCCCGAACAGGGCACGCACACGGTCACGTTCTCGCGGAACCTCTGGATCGAGGCGGATGACTTCATGGCCGAGCCGGTCCCCAAATATAAGCGACTGTTCCCCGGCGGCCCGGAGTGCCGGCTCAAGAGCGCATATCTGATCAAATGCGTCGGCTATGAGACGGACGAAAACGGCAATGTGACCGAGATCGCCGCCGAGTACGATCCCAACTCCCGCGGCGGCGATCCTGCCGACGGCCGCAAGGTCAAGGGCGCGACGATCCACTGGGTGGACGCGGAAACGTGCGTGGACGCGGAAGTGCGGCTTTACGACAATCTGTTTTTGGACGCCCAGCCGGACGGCGCGGACAAGGACTTTTTGCAGTGCATGAACCCCGAATCGCTCACTGTCCTCACCGGCTGCAAGGTCGAGTCCGCGCTCGTTGAAGAGGCGAAAAAGTACGACGAAGAAGGAGAAGGCCGCGCGGCCCACACCGCACCCTGCTACCAGTTCATGCGCGTGGGCTATTTCTGCCTGGACTCGAAGGATTGCAGAGCCGATCACCTCGTCTTCAACCGGAGCGTTCTTCTCAAGGACAGCTTCAAAAAATAATTGGTCAGCTTCCCGCCGTTTGACCAAAAATCATGCAAACCGAACCGCCGTGGTGGAAAACCCATCACGGCGGTTTTTCTGTCTATGGCGCATTTTTTCCATTTGGAGTATGCTTATGGCATCGAAGGGGAAACATAAAAGCGGCGCAAAGGGACAGACAGAACCTGCGCCGGACGGTTTCCGATACTGGCTTTATCTTTGAACGGAGGATGTTTTATGTACTATTCCAGCGGCAACTATGAAGCGTTTGCACGGCCCAAAAAGCCCGAGGGCATCGACAAAAAATCTGCGTATATCGTCGGAAGCGGCCTGGCGGCTCTGACGGCTGCGTGCTATCTTGTGCGCGACGCGCAGATGAAGGGCGAGCGGGTGCATATTTTAGAGAAGGGCAAGCTGGCCGGCGGCGCGTGCGATGGGTATCATTTTGAGAATCTCGGCTACGTGATGCGCGGCGGGCGTGAGATGGACAACCACTTTGAGGTCATGTGGGACCTGTTCCACTCCATTCCGTCCATCGAGACGGAAGGCGTGAGCGTTCTGGACGAATACTACTGGCTCAACAAGGAAGACCCCAATTATTCTCTTTGCCGCGCGACCATCAATCGCGGACAGGACGCGCACACGGACGGCAAGTTCGACCTTTCCGACAAGGGCGCGATGGAAATTATGAAGCTCTTTTTCACGCCGAACGAGGAATTGCAGGACAAGAAGATCACCGATTACTTTGACGACGAAGTTTTGAACTCGAACTTCTGGCTCTACTGGCGCACGATGTTCGCCTTTGAAAACTGGCACAGTGCGCTGGAAATGAAGCTCTACATTCAGCGCTATATCCACCACATCGGAGGGCTCCCCGACTTCAAGGCGCTGCGCTTTACGAAGTACAACCAGTATGAGTCGATGATTTTGCCAATGGTCAAATATCTCGAGGGCTTCGGCGTGCAGTTCCATTTTGGCACGCAGGTGACGAACGTGCTTTTCGACTGCCAGGGCGGCAAAAAGCTTGCAAAGCGCATCGAGATGATCCAGGACGGAAAGCAGGACGGCATCGATCTGACGGAAAACGATCTGGTGTTCATCACGAACGGCGGCTGTGTGGAAAATTCCTCGATGGGAAGCCAGAACCTGCCCGCGACGTACAACACCGAGCTCAAGCCCGGCGGCGGCTGGGATATGTGGCGCAAAATTGCCGCGCAGGACCCCGCCTTCGGCCATCCCGACAAGTTCTGCTCCGACCCCGAAAAGACCAACTGGATGAGCGCGACCGTTGAAACGCTCGATCAGCGCATCATTCCGTATATCAAAAATATCTGCAAGCGCGATCCGTTTACAGGCCGGGTCGTCACCGGCGGCATCGTCTCCGTGAAGGATTCTTCGTGGCTCATGAGCTGGACCATCAACCGCCAGCCGCAGTTCCGCGAGCAGCCGAAGGACCACTGCCTTGTGTGGCTGTACGCGCTCTTTACCGACAAGCCCGGCGATTTCGTCAAAAAGCCGATGCGCGCGTGCACCGGCAAGG
>DJQK01000018.1:11128-24421 GCA_002437575.1 Clostridiales bacterium UBA6388
TATCGACGCGTTCTTCATGCCCAGAGCCTACGGCGACCGGCCGAAGGTCGTGCCCGACGGCAGCGTCAACTTTGCATTCCTCGGCCAGTTTGCCGAGACCCCGCGCGACACCATCTTCACCACCGAATATTCCATGCGCACCGGCATGGAGGCGGTGTATACGCTCTGCAGCGTCGACCGCGGCGTGCCGGAGGTCTGGGGCAGCGTCTATGACGTGCGCGCCCTTCTCGACGCGACGGTCAAGCTCCGCGACGGCAAAAAGGTCACGGATATGGACATGAAGCTGCTGGAAAAGCTGGCCGTCAAAAAGGCGCTTGAGAAGATCGAAGGCACCGATATCGAAAAGCTCTTGAAGCAGTACAACGTGATTTGATCAGAACATTTGCCAATGGGGGCCGGAAACAACGTTTCCGGCCCCTGCCGCGCTTAACACCCTCTTTACAGAACGCAGCCTTTGATGCTATAATATATATTCCCGCAGAAACCTGAACACTGGAAAGGAAACGGTCTACATGGAGCTGCACGCAAAACTGGTCCGTGCCCAGCTGAATTTTTTCAAGCCCTTCGTCGAGGGCTGTTCGCTCGAACTCACCCGCAAGGGACAAGACAAGCTCGGAGAGCTCATGACAGCCATCCACAAACGCGAGGTCTATGTCCGCGCGCACGATTTCGGCGGCTTTCAGGGCGCGTGGCTCATGCCGAAGGACAAGCGGCGCTCGGGCGTCGTATTATACCTGCACGGCGGCGGCTACACCTGCGGCAATCTCGAGTACGCCAAGGGCTTTGCCGCGACGCTGGCTGACGAGTGCGGCGTGCGGGTGTTCTGCGCGGCGTACCGGCTGGCGCCGGAGCATAAATTTCCGGCGGCGCTCGACGACGCGGTCGTGAGCTATCAGTACCTTCTGTCCAAGGGCTATAGCCCGAGCCAGATTTTACTTTGCGGCGAGTCCGCGGGCGGCGGGCTTATCTATGCGCTGTGCCTGAAATTAAAGCAAATGCGCCTGCCGCTTCCGTGCGGCCTGGTCGGCATTTCGCCGTGGACAGACCTGACGCAGTCCGGCGCGACGTTTGCGGAAAACCGCGAAAAAGACCCATCGCTTTCCAAAGAGCTTCTGGATTTTTACTCGACCTGCTACGCACAAGACCCCAAAGATCCGCTGTGCTCTCCGCTGTTCGGAGACCTCAAGGGCCTGCCGCCGTCGCTTCTGTTTGCAGGCGGAGACGAAATTCTGCTGGACGACGCGCGGCGGCTTCACGAAAAGCTTCTGGAAGCCGGCTGCAAAAGCACGCTTCACATTGCGCCCGAGCGCTGGCACGCGTATGTGCTTTATTGTCTGGCCGAGAATATGCAGGACGATTTTGAAGCGATCGGCCATTTTCTCGACAAAACGCTCAGCCCCGCCAAGAGCCTTCGTTGGATGAAGCTCGACAACGCGGCGAAAATTTACCCCGCAGCCAAGCGGCGCACATGGACGAACTTTTTCCGGCTTTCGGCAAATTTAACGGAGCCTGTTGACACCGACATTCTGCGCGCTGCGCTGGACGTGACGCTCCGGCGCTTTCCGTCGATGGCCGTGCGGCTGCGGCGCGGCGCGTTCTGGTACTATTTAGAGCAGATCCCCAAGGCCCCGGACATTCAGGCGGAGAAAAGCTGCCCCTTACAGCACGAGCCGTTTGACAGCGTGCGAAGGTGCGCGTTCCGGGTGCTGGTGTATAAAGACCGCATCGCGGTGGAATTTTTCCACGCCGTCACAGACGGCACGGGCGGGCTCATTTTTCTCAAGACGCTTCTTGCCGAATACCTGAGCGAAAAATACGGCCTGAGCGTTCCGGCAGAAAAGGGCGTTCTGGGCCGACTCGAGGAGCCGGACGAGGAGGAGCTCGAAGACAGCTTCCTGCGCTACGCCGGAGATATCAAGGCCAGCCGCCGGGAAGCGACCGCCTGGCATTTGCGCGGCACGCCGGAGCCCGACGGCTATGTGAATTTGGTGACCATGATGCTTCGCGCGCCGGAGGTCAAGCAGTGCGCCAAAGAGCACGGCGTTTCGGTGACGGAGCTTTTGTGCGCGGCGATGCTGCGGGCCATTGCGGACTTGCAGGCAGAAAAAGTGCCCGCGCGGAAAAACAGAAAGCCCGTGAAGGTGACCGTCCCGGTGAACCTCCGCACGCTTCTTCCAAGCCGGACGCTTCGGAATTTTGCTTCCTACGTGAACGTGGAGATCGACCCGCAGCTGGGCGGGTATTCCTTTGACGAGATCTGCCGCATCGTCCGCTGCACGATGGGCATCGAAAACAGCACGAAAATCATGCGCTCGAAGATCGCGGCGAATGTGGCGAGCGAAAAATCGCCGATCCTGCGCGTGATGCCGCTGTTTGTCAAAAACCTCGCGATGAAGGCGGCGTTTGACGCGGTGGGCGAGTGCAAGGCGTGCCTTTGTATGTCGAACCTCGGCGTGGTGCAGGTGCCGGAGGTCATGCGGCCGTATATCCGGCGGTTTGATTTCGTCATCGGACCGCAGGCAAAAGCGCCGCACAACTGCGCCGTTGCCACGTGGGACGATACGGTGTATGTCAGCTGCGTGCGCAATATCAAAGAGCCGGAGCTGGAGCTGCATTTTTACAAGGTGCTGCACGCGCTGGGCCTTCATGTGACGGTCGAGAGCAACGCGCGGTAACGATCACGAAAGAGAAAGGAACATTGGGATATGTATTGTGTCAATTGCGGCGTGGAGCTGGCGGGCAGCGAGAAGGTCTGCCCCCTGTGCGGAACGCGGGTCTTTCACCCGGATCTTCCGAAGCAGGACGCTCCCGCGCCTTATCCGCCAGATCACCACATCCGGCCCGAGGAGGTCAACCGGTCGGGCTTTTTGTTCATCGTGACGGTGCTGGCGCTTCTGCCGGCGGTCATCTGCCTTCTGTGCGACTGGCGCATCAACGGCGGCGTCGTGTGGTCGGGGTTTGCCGCGGGCGCGATCGGGCTTTTATACGTTTTGATCGTGCTTCCCATGTGGTTCAAACGGCCGAACCCGGTCATTTTTGTGCCGGTCGATTTTCTCGCCATCGGGCTGTATCTGCTGTATATCGATCTGGCGGTGAAGGGCGGCTGGTTTTTGTCATTCGCGTTTCCGGTGACGGGCGCGATCGGACTGCTGCTGACGGCGGTCGTGGCGCTGGTGCGGTACGTGCGCGGCGGGTATCTTTACATTTTTGGCGGGGCCCTCATTCTGGCGGGCGGTCTTGCAGTGCTCATTGAGTTTTTGATCAACGTGACCTTCGGCATCCACGAGGTGCTTTTGTGGTCCATTTACCCGCTGGCAGCCGGCGTGATCCTAGGCGGGATGCTGCTCATCATTGCCGTGTGCAAGCCCCTTCGAAGATCGCTGCACCGGAAATTTTTCTTTTGAATATGCAGCAAAAGGCCGCGTTCCGTTGGAACGCGGCCTCCGTGTTGTTTATGATACTGTAATACACGCGTAGGGGCCGATGCCCACATCGGCCCATTGGGTATCCTCGAATTCGCCGCAGGATATCGCGTTTCGGTTCTGCGTTTTACGCGGGGCGATGTGGGCATCGCCCCCTACGAAACGTTAATTGACCGGCAGGGGGTGCGCTTGAATCCCAGCGCCGGAGTTATCCTCTGATTTGAAGCGGATGGCAGGAGCCTTCGCCGAGGACCCTGTCTACCTCTTCCTGAAAGCGTTCGAACCGGTCGTTCGGGACGAAGGCGAGGGCGGTTCCCGCAAAGCCGCCGCCGTGGACGCGCACGGCCCCTTCACCGGCCAGAAGCTTCTTGCAAAGTGCGAGTGTAAAGGCCATGTCCTGATGCTGGGATGCTCCAAGCGGCGTGACGTTCTGGAGCTTTACCCACGAAGAGCGGCCGGAGTCGTTGACGTAGTTCAAAAATGCGGAGAAATTGTCGGCCCGGAGCGCACGGACCTGAAGCCGGACGCGGCGGTTCTCGTCAAAAATGTGCATCGCGCGAAGGACGGCGCGGTCGCCGCACTGCTGGCGCAGCTCCGGGAGCGCAGCGTAGAACGCGTCCTCGTCCACGTCATGGAGCGTCTGCTTGCCAAAATAGGCCGAGACCGTCGCAAGCTCCTGCGGGATGGCCGCGTACTCATCGGTGAGGTCTGCATGGCTCGCGTGGGAGTCGACGATGCACAGCGTGTAGCCGCAGTGGGCAAAGTCATAGTCGACCTTCTCGACGATCGGGCTTCTGGGGTCGGCAAAATCGATAAAGACGAGGCCGCCGACGCTCGAGGCCATCTGGTCCATGAGGCCGGAGGGCTTTCCGAAGTAGACGTTCTCGGCGTACTGGCCGATCTGGGCGATCTCAATGGCAGAGAGCTTGTTATCAAAAAACAGGCCGTTGAGGATGCGTCCGATCAGCACCTCGAAGGCCGCAGAGCTCGAAAGACCCGAGCCGGGGAGCACCGTCGAGCGGACCTTCGCGTCGAAGCCCTCGATTCTACACCCACGCGCCTGAAACGCCGCCGCGACGCCGCGGATGAGCGCTGCGGTCGTATTTTTTTCGTCCTCGTGCACGGAAAGATCTGTAAGGTCGACCGTCACCGGCGCGAAGCCCTCGGAGTCGACGAGAATGAGCCTCGTGCCGTTGAGGCGGACCTCCGCCGTCGTTTCCATATCGACCGCCGCAGCCAGCACGCAGCCGTGCTGATGGTCGGTGTGGTTGCCGCTGATCTCGGTGCGGCCGGGCGCGGAAAAATGATAGAGCTGTTCCATAAATAAACCTCCGTTTTGACCTGCGCGGCGAAAAACGCCGCAAGAGCCGGATACCTTCTGCAATTTCCTCATGCATTATAATACGCCTTGCGTCGTATGGCAAGTTTTGTATCGGTGAAAATTTTGATTTTCGTGGAATTCTGTAACAATCCACAAAAAATCTCGGCGAAAATTGTACCGGGACATACAAAAACGCGCCTGAGGGACATTTCCCGCAAGCTTTTCGTTGGGTTATGTTGTTTTCGTTTGGGTGTTATTCGTTCGTGCCCGGGATATCGCCGACGCCGTTTAAGACGATGCCGGGACGGTAGGGGAACTTCCGGATGTCTGCGCGGTCCGTGACGCCGGAGAGAACCAGAACGGTCTCGAGGCCTGTTTCAATGCCGGCGACAATGTCAGTGTCCATGCGGTCGCCCACCATGACGGCGTCTTCGGAATGAACGCCCAGAATGCGAAGACCGGTGCGCATCATGAGGGGATTCGGCTTTCCGACAAAGTAGGCCGTCTGCCCCGTCGCCATTTCGATCGGTGCGATCATTGCCCGGCAGGCCGGAATGATGCCGTCTTCGGCGGGCCCCGTGAGGTCGCTGTTCGTACCGATGAGCTTTGCGCCCTTCAGAACCAGACGGACCGCCTTCAGAATGTTCTCGTAGTTGTACGAATTGCCTTCGCCGATGACCACATAATCGGGGTCAACGTCGTTCATTGTGATGCCCTCGTCGTGAAGCGCCATGATCAGTCCCGCGCCGCCGATGACATACGCGCTGCATCCGGGAGACTGTGAGCTGATGAAGCGGGCCGTTGCCAGCGCACTCGTGTAAAAGTGGCTCTCGTCGACATCTAAACCCATGCGCCCGAGCTTCTGCTGCAGCTCCTTCGGCGAACGCTCCGACGAGTTCGTCAGGAACAGAAAGTGCTTGTTCTCGCGATACAGCCAGTCGACAAATTCCTTCACGCCCGGAAGCAGCCGGTTGCCGTGGTAGATCACGCCGTCCATGTCGCAGATGAAGCCTTCCTTTCTGCGAAGTGCCGTAAGCTTTTCCGTAAATTCCCTGTTTTCAGTTGTAGTTGTATTGTTATCCATACCATTCCTCCTTTTTCTTTCGTTTTTTTTGCAATGTATCTTCTCTTGCTGGCTATAGGCTATCAGAGGTTTGTAAAACGCGGAAGCAGAAATATGTAAAATCTATGTAAAATAACCGACGGATTGTGGAGTTTACACAGTCCGTCGGTCTTGTTTTACTGCTGCTTGGGAAGCGTGACGCGAATTTCGGTGCCTTGATCGGGCTTGCTTTCGAGTGTGATCTTGCCGCCGTGGTACAGCACTGCGTGCTTGACGATCGAAAGACCGAGACCCGTGCCGCCGGAGGCCTTGGAGTGGCTCTTGTCGACGCGGTAGAAGCGCTCAAAGATCCGGTCCTGGTGCTCGGGTGCGATGCCGATGCCGGTGTCCATGACGGACACGACCGCGGAGCCCTCCTGATTTTCCACGTGGATGCGCACGCTGCCGTTCGGTCTATTGTACTTGACGGCGTTGTCGCAGAGGTTGTAGATCATCTCGTACAGCAGCCGACGCACGCCGAATACCGTGGCAGCCTCGCCGTCTACATGGATGGAAACCTCCGCTTTTTCCGCTGCCGCGCGTAAGTTTTCCGCGACCTCGTTCGAAAGCGCCAGCAGCTCCACCGGCTCTTTCGGAAGCTCGACGCCTTCGTCGAGCTGCGACAGGCGGATGATATCGGCAATGAGCGCGACGAGGCGCTGCGCCTCTTTTCGGATGTGGCCGATGAAGCGGGGCATATCCTCGGGCTTGACCATGCCGTTTTCCAGAAGCTCGGCGCTTCCGATGATGCCCTGAAGCGGCGTTTTGAGCTCGTGCGATACGTTCGCGGTGAACTCGCGCCGGGCCTGCTCAGCCGTTTCCCGCTCGGTGATATCAAAACTCAGAAGCACCAGACCGACGTGCTCAGCCCCTGAATCAATGCGGCTGACATCCAGCTGATAGACTCTGCCGGAAAGCTCGGCGCGTGTTTCGCTGTGGCCGGACTGCTGTGCGGTCTCAATGGCCCGGGTGAGGCTGGGGCTGCGGTCGACGGTGAGAAAATCATGGCCGACGCACGTTTTGTCCGCGCCAAAGAGCTTGCTCGCGGCGGGGTTGATGCTCAGGATCGTTCCGGCGCTGTCAAGTAAAACGAGACCCTCCTGCATGTTGTCCGTGATGTGGGTGAACTCATCCGTGCGCTTCTGAAGCTCGCGCAGCTGCGTTTCGATCTGTTCGTGCTGGCGGTTGATCCGCACAAGAAGCGGAGCCAGCTCATCATACGCTTTGGCGTCCAACGGATGGTCCAGATCGATGGCGTTGAGGGGATCGACGATGCGCCTGGACAGTCTCGTCGCCAGAAATGCCGCGAGGGCAACGGCGGCCAGCACCACAAGCAGCGTCGGCTGGAGCATACCCAGAAGTAAAAGCGCCAGCGTCTGCCGGGAGACGGAAATGCGCAGCACCGTGCCGTCTGTAAGACGCGTAGCGTAGTAGCTCGTCTTTTCCAGAAGCGTAGAAGAATAGCGCGCGCTCTCGCCGGAGCCGGTCAGAAGCGCCTGTGAGACCTCGGTGCGGTCGGCGTGATTTTCCATCGAAGCGGCGTCTGCCTGCGTGTCATAAAGCACCGTGCCGTCGGCATCGATCCACGTCAGGCGGTACTGGTTCGTCGAATCAAGCGAAGACAGATACGCCTCGCCGCTCTGCTCGACGCCGGAAGCGGCAAGGGAAAGCTCGGTTTTCAGTTCGCTCGTCTGCACGCCCGCAAAATAGTCGTACAGGCAGCCCATGATGATCACAAGGCTGGCCAGCAGCACGCCGATCGCGGCAAGAAGGATGGAGCGGAAAATTTTCTTTGTCATTTGGAAGCCTCCCAGCGGTAGCCAACGCCGCGCACCGTTTCAATGTGCTCGCCGCAAGGCCCCAGCTTCTGCCGCAGCGTGCGGATGTGCATATCGACGGTGCGCGTCTCGCCGTAATAGTCCATGCCCCATACCTTTTCCATAAGCTGGTCGCGCGTGAAGGCCATGCCGGGATGCTGCAAAAACAGGCGCAGGACCTCAAATTCCTTGTAGGTCAGTTCCACGCGGGCGCCGTTTGCCGTGACGGTGTGCTCGTCGGGATTGACGCATACACCGCCGCTTTCCAAAACATTGGCGGCCCTGTCCGGCTGGCAGCGGCGAAGCACTGCCTTGACGCAGGAGACGAGCTCCATCACCCCGAAGGGCTTGACAAGATAGTAGTCCGCGCCGAGATCGAGCCCCTGAATTTTGTCATACTCTGCGCCCTTGGCCGTGGCCATGACGACGCCGATGGCGGAAAAACGGGGATCGGATTTCATGCGCCGCAGAAGCTCTACACCGTCTACTCCCGGCAGCATGACGTCCAGAATGACGAGCTCGGGGGTATCTTTTTGCAGCGCGTCCCAGAATTCCTGCCCGTCCTCGAAGCCCTTTGCCTCGAAGCCGGTCGATTGCAGGGCGTAGACCTCAATGTCACGGATGCTGGCGTCGTCTTCCACGCACCAGATCATGTTGCTCCCTCCTTGTTGTGTACGCCGGTCACGGAGAAATCCACCCACTGGGCGATGTTCACTGCGTGGTCGGCGATTCGTTCAAAATATTTCGCGATCATCAAACAGTCGAGGAAGTATGCCCCATCCGCCGGATCATCGGCGATCTTTTTGATCAGGTTCTGCTTGACCTCGTCAAAGTAGCGATCGACCGTATCGTCCGCCCGGACGACCTGCGCGGCCAGATGCGTGTCGCGCTTGACGAATGCGTCGACACTGTTTGTGACCATCATGATGGACGCTCGAGCCATCTGCTGAAGCAATCCGTCGTGCTCGCTTCTGCGGCCATTTAGGAACTGAACGATCTCAGCAATGTCCTCGGCCTGATCGCCGATGCGCTCCATGTCGGTGATCATCTTGAGCGCGGCGGAAATCTGGCGCAAATCACGTGCGACGGGCTGCTGCTGCAATAAAAGACGCAGGCAGAGCGTTTCGATGGTACGCTCCTTCTGGTCGATCTGCGTATCAAGCGGGCTGACCTTTTTGGCCAAAGAAATATCACCCTCGCTCAACGACTTCGCGGCCAGCGCGATGACCTCTTCGCACAGAGCGCCCATGCGGATCATTTCGCTGTTGAGTTCGTTCAGCTGTTCGTCAAACCGGTTTCTCATCATCCGAACCTCCCCGTGATGTAATCTTCGGTGCGTTTGTCCTTCGGCTTCGAGAAGATATGCTCCGACGTGCCGTACTCGACAAGCTCGCCGAGCAGGAAAAACGCAGTGTTGTCCGAAATGCGGACGGCCTGCTGCATATTGTGCGTGACGATGACGATCGTGTAGGTCTCGCGCAGCTGCATGGCAAGATCCTCAATTTTGGAGGTGGAGATGGGGTCGAGCGCACTTGTCGGCTCGTCCATGAGCAGGACCTTGGGCTCAACGGCGAGGGCTCTGGCGATGCAGAGTCTCTGCTGCTGGCCGCCGGAAAGGCCCATGGCGTTTTTCTTCAGCCGGTCTTTGACCTCATCCCAGATGGCAGCGCCGCGAAGAGAGCGCTCGACGATCTCATCGAGCTTCGCGCGGTTCTTGACGCCGTGGGTCCTGGGGCCGTAGGCGATGTTGTCGTAGATGCTCATGGGGAAGGGGTTCGGCTTCTGGAAGACCATGCCGATCGAGCGGCGAAGCTCGTTGACGTCGGTCGACGCATCGTAGATATTCTGGCCCTCATAGGTGACGGTGCCGGTGATCTTCACACCGTCGATGAGGTCGTTCATGCGGTTGAGCGTTTTGAGGAATGTTGATTTGCCGCAGCCCGACGGACCGATGAGCGCGGTAATGCTTTTGCCGGGGATATCGATCGAGATATCGTGCAGCGCCTGATGCGCTCCGTACCACAGATCGAGATGCTGCGCGGATAAAATAGGCGGCATATGGCTTTCGTCCTTTCTTATTATGACAAACCTTTGCTGCTTTGACAAGAGCAGTTCGGAAAAAATTCAGGAAAAATCAGTTTGCTTTTTTCTTCTGGAAGTACCGCGAGACGAGCTCGGCGGAGAGATTGATGACCAGCGTCAGAAGCATCAAAATCGCCGCGATGGCGAAGGCTACTTCAAACTCGCCCTCTTCTTTTGCGTACACATAAAGCGCGACCGTCAGCGTTGCGCCCGAGCCGGAGAGGGCATCGAATGCGTTGTGCAGCACATGGGAAAAACCGGCGGTAAATAACAGCGCGGCGGACTCGCCGAGAATACGGCCGACGGATAAAATACAGCCCGTGATCACGCCGTCGACGCAGCCGGGGAGCACCACCGTGCGCACCACGCGCCATTTGCCGGCGCCGAGACCGAACGCACCTTCGCGAAGGCTCTGCGGCACGGTTTTCAGGCTCTCCTGCGTTGTGCGCAGGATCGTGGGAAGGTTCATGACCGCAAGCGTCAAAGAGCCTGCCATCAGGCACGTTCCCATGCCGAAGGCCTCACAGAACACGAGCATACCGACAAGACCATAGATGATCGACGGAATGCCCGAGAGCGTTTCGGCGGCATATTCGATCGCGGCGACGATCTTCTTGTTTTTCGCATACTCCGTCAGATAGATCGCAGCGCCCACGCCGAGCGGCAGCACGATGATGATGGCGGCGACGAGCACGTAGAGCGTATTCATGAAGTCCGGCAGAATGCCGATGGAGCCGGACAGATAGCTCGGAGACGTGGAAAGAAGCTTCCATGTGATATTCGGAAGACCCTTGAAGAGCACATAACCGATCAGAAACAGAACGAGCGCTCCCGTCAGACCCGCGCACAGAACCATCAGCGCCTTCATAAACCCGATATAGGCTTTGCGGGAAGGGGAGAAGGTATTATGTTTCATGTTACCCCTCCTTGTTTCGTTTGAGGAAGAAATTGAGCGTGGCGTTCAGAAGCAGGATAAACAGGAACAGAACCAGCGCAATGGAAAAAAGCGCCTGCCGCTGAAGTCCTGCTGCGTAGGACATTTCGCTTGCCACCGCGGTCGTTAAAAAGCGGACGCTTTCAAAGATCGACACGGGCATATTGGGGGCGTTGCCTGAGACCATCATGACGGCCATCGCTTCTCCGATCGCACGCCCCACGCCGAGGACGACTGCCGCGGCAATGCCGCTTTTTGCGGCCGGAACGGATACACGGAAATACGTTTCCACCGGCGTTGCGCCGAGGGCCAGAGACGCGTCCTCATACTCTTTCGGAACGGCCTCGAGCGCGGTGGCGGAGACCTTGATGATGGACGGCAAAATCATGATGGCCAGCACGACGATCGCGGCAAGAAGGCTTGCACCGTCCGGCACGCCGAACACCTTCCGGATGCCGGGCACAAGAACGAGCATACCAACTAAGCCATATACGACCGACGGAATGCCCGAGAGCATACTCACCGCAGCGGATAAAAGCCGCTTAATCCGGGAAGGGGCGAGCTTGGACAGATACACCGCCGAGAAAAAGCCGATCGGAACGCCCAGTACGATCGCGCCCGCCGTGCCGTACACGCTCGTCAGGATGAACGGCAGAATGCCGTAGCGCGGGTCGGTTTTGGAGGTCGAAGCCCACACGGGGCCGAAGAGGAATTCTTTGAGTCCGATTTTCTGGATGGCAGGAAGGCCGGAGGCGACGAGATAGACGCAGATGAGCAGCACGCAGCCGACCGTAATGAGGCCCAGCAGCAGAAACACACCGTGTACCGCCGTCTCCAGCATCTGCTTTTTTTGAACTTGCTTCATAGATGTATTTCCTTCAAATTCGCAAACAAGCGGCCTTTTTGGGGCCGCCTGTCTGAACATTGCAATATTTCTCAGTTTCTCAGTTGACTGCAACTGCGCCGGCCGCTGCAATGATGGGGGCAGCTTCGCTGGAGAGCGCGTAGTCGAAGAACTTCTGGGCTGCGTCGGAGAGCTTCGTGTCTTCCTTCGTGACCAGGACGAACGGACGCTGGATGACGTAGCTGCCGTCCTTCACGGTCTCTTCCGTGGGAGCAACGCCGCCGACCGTAAGGGCCTTGACGTTATCCTTGACAGCGGAAAGAGAAGCGTAGCCGATGGCGTCGGGGTTCTGGGAAACGGTGGTGATGACGTCGCCGGTGGAGGTCAGCTCCTGCCGGTACTGGCACTTGTCTTCGGTGCCGGTGATGGACTCAAAGCCGTCTCTTGTGCCGGAACCGGCTTCACGGCCGATCAGGACGATCTCCGCGTCGTTGCCGCCGACATCCTTCCAGTTGGTGATTTCGCCCGTGTAGATGGACGCGATCTGCTCAACAGAAAGATCGGAAACCGGGTTTTCGGGGTTTACGATGATGGCGATGCCGTCGAGGGCGACGGTGGTGCCGACAAGGCCGCTGGCCTTTTCTTCATCCTTCAGGGCGCGGCTGGAAAGACCAATGTCGCAGCGGCCTTCGGAAACGGCCTGGATGCCCGAGCCGGAGCCGGTGGGGTTATAGGTGAAGGTGACGCCGGAGTTTTCCGCCATGAACGACTCGCCGAGTGCGCCGATGACCTTTTCCATGGACGTCGAGCCGTCGGTCGCGACCTGACCCTGGACCTGCTTTGCGCAGCCTGCGAACAGCGCCGCGACACACAGGACGCTCAATACGATGCTAAGTACTTTTTTCATAATATGAATCTCCTTTCAAGATCCTCTTGGTTTTTGCGTTTGGATATCTTTCTTGATTACGCGACTAAGCATACGTCCTGTATGTAAAATGGAAAAGCGAGGCTCTGTAAAATCGATGTAAAACACGAAAAAAACACCGGACACGGCAAAAACCATGTCCGGCGTTTGAAGCTCGCTGCTTACTTTTTGAAAATGGAGAACAGGCCGCCCTTTTTTTCAAACGGCGCGATCTGATAGCTCGTCACGCGGTAGCCCGTGGGGTCGAGCGCGGATTTGAGCTGGGCTTCGGAAATGTCTGTTTCCGAGACAATGACGGCCTCCGCCTTTGTGTGCGACGCGGAGACCTTTTTAACATTAAAATTGCTGCGGATGGTGTCGCAGACGTGGTTTTCGCACATCGAACAGGCCATGCCGTCGATACCGATGGTGATCTGATACATAACAAATACCTCCTGCACTGCCCACGGAGCTACGGTTAGAGCGGGCTAACCGCTTGAAAAAAGAAAAAACCGCAGGCTGATTCTTTTCGTATCATACCGCGGCGGCAGGGAAAAGTCAAGCGGCGCGGAATTTGGGAAATCCGGAAGGAAAAAAGTAGGGAGGGGGCTTGACAAGAATGGTTAGAGGTGCTAAACTATGGGACGGTTAGGGTAGACTAACCGCTGCCTTCGTGCACGGCGCGTCAACCCGGACATTTTTTCAGAACAACGGTCAGAGAAAACAAACCGTGCAAGCGAGGTGTTGGATATGCTGCCGCTGACATTGGCAAATATCGGCGAAGAGCAGATGATTCATAAGGTCGGAGGCTCGCCGGAGGTGAAAAAGCACCTCGAGGATATGGGCTTCGTGGCCGGCGGTATAGTC
>DJQK01000128.1 GCA_002437575.1 Clostridiales bacterium UBA6388
CATCTCTGCGTGAAAAATCTGTCCGCTTTCTGGGT
Organism: Clostridiales bacterium UBA6388; assembly: GCA_002437575.1. Classification (GTDB taxonomy): domain Bacteria; phylum Bacillota; class Clostridia; order Oscillospirales; family Oscillospiraceae; genus CAG-170. The sequence goes on from DJQK01000128.1 coordinate 36, forward strand.
CCCCGAATTGACCGTCACCGAGGTCATTCACGGCACGGTTTACAGCGTCACGGGCAGCTATGAGGGAACAGAGAGCTTTGTCCGCAAGTTAGAGCGTATCACCAGCAAAAAGTTCACAGAAAAGATGGAGGATTCTGAATGACAAATACACAGTCTCTTGGTACAATAGAAGCAACCAATCCTGTACTGACAGTTGCTCCACCAAAGGAGGATTCAGAAATGAACGGAGCAACAAACAAAATCACAGCACTCTACTGCCGTCTTTCGCAGGAGGATGAACGAGCCGGAGAGTCTTTGTCCATTGAAAATCAGAAGGATATGCTTTTGAGGTATGCGCGGGAACACCATTTCCCTAACCCCACATTCTTTGTGGATGATGGCGTGAGCGGTGTTACCTATGACCGCCCCGGTTTTCAGGCGATGCTTGCGGAAATCGAAGCTGGCAGAGTGGCAGTCTGCTGCACGAAAGACCTATCCAGACTGGGGCGAAACTCCGCGCTGACAGGGCTTTACACCAACTTCACCTTTCCGCAGTACGGTGTCCGCTACATTGCCATCAACGACAATTTTGACACCATTGACCCCAACAGCACAGACAATGATTTTGCGGGCATCAAAAACTGGTTCAACGAGTTTTATGCGCGAGATACCAGCCGTAAAATCCGCGCTGTCAAAAAGGCGAAGGGTGAGCGCGGCGTTCCACTGACCGTCAATGTTCCATACGGCTATCTGAAAGACCCGGAAAATCCGAACCGCTGGAAGGTCGACCCGGTTGCTGCTGATGTGGTGAAGCGCATCTTTTCCATGTGCATGGAGGGCAGAGGCCCGCAGCAGATTGCGAACCAACTGAAAGCAGACAAGGTATTGACACCGACTGCCTACAAGACGTTGCAGGGAATCAAAAGCCCCAATAAGAAACCGGAAGACCCGTATGGCTGGGGTGACAGCACAGTTGTCAGGATTTTGGAACGCCGGGAGTACACGGGATGCACCGTCAACTTCAAGACCTACACCAACTCCATCTGGGACAAGAAGCAGCGAGAAAATCCCATTGAGAAACGAGCCATCTTTCCCAACACGCATGAACGCATTATCGACGATGATGTGTTTGAAAAGGTGCAGGAGATCCGCCAACAGCGGCATCGGATGACCCGCACGGGAAGAAGCAGCATTTTCTCCGGACTTGTCTATTGTGCGGACTGCGGCTCCAAAATGCTGTATGGTTCGTCCAACAACGGCGATTTCGATCAGGACTTCTTTGATTGCTCCCTGCACCGAAAAAGCAAAGAAAAGTGCAATGGGCATTTCATCCGTGTCAAAGTCTTGGAACGGCTGGTTCTCAAGCACATTCAGGCGGTTATGGGGTATATCCTGCGTCATGAGGATTATTTCCGCACGATCATGGAGGAACAGCTCCGCGTGGAAAGCTGTGAGCAAGTCCGCATCCGCAGAAAGCGGCTGGAAAGCAACGAGCGGCGCATTGCCGAGCTGAAAAGGCTGTTCATCAAGATTTACGAGGACAACGCCAGCGGGCGGCTGACGGATGAACGCTATGATATGCTGAGCCAGACCTATGAAGCGGAGCAGAAGCAGTTGGAAGCGGAAGCGATCACCTTGCAGCAGGAGATTGAAGTACAGGAACGACAGAACGAAAACATTGAGAAGTTCATTCAGAAAGCGCACAAGTATGTCGGCATTGAAGAACTGGACGGTTATGCGCTGCGCGAACTGGTGTCTGCTATCTATGTGGACGCACCGGACAAGTCCAGCGGCAAGCGGCTACAGCACTTCCATATTAAGTATGACGGGCTGGGCTTTATTCCCCTGAATGAGCTGACGAAAAAGGAAACGGCGTGACCGAAGTCACGCCGCCCCTTGAAAACACAAGGTTTTCACCATTTTTTGATTTTACTGTTTTACGACCACCCGGCTATCTCCTGCGGGACGTTTTTATTGTCGAAAAAGCGTTCGCTTTTTCGACAATAGGGGCCGCGCCTCGACTACGCGCATAATTTTTGCCCCGATGGGGCAAAAATTCCACACTTGCGAGGCGAGAAGTATTTTTCCGGTCGGCGGAGCCGCCGGATAAAATGGATTTTCATTTTATTTCGCGTCTGCGGACGCGAAACTCTGCGAGGCTTTTTGAGAAGCTGTTTGCCTTACATATGAAAAACCGGGGCCAGGGCGGGGTAGAGCGCGTCGTAGCGCCGCCTGAGCGCCTCGTAGGAGTCATACGTTTCCTCCCGCGGCTGGATGACGCTTGCCTGCGCGATCGCGCCCACGGCCTGCGACAGGCTCTCAAACGCGCCGATGCCGACGCCGGCGGCCGCTGCTGCGCCGAGGGTAGCGGCGGTGTCGGAAAACGTCGTGACGTCGTGCAGCCGGACCTTGCACAGATCGGCGATGATCTGCTTCCAGACGCGCGATTTTGCCGCGCCGCCGATGACGCGAAGGTCCGAAATTTCGTCTTTTTCGCGCAAAACCTCGATGATCTGGCTCAGGCCGCACCCCACGCCCTCGAGCACCGCCCGCAGGAAATGCTCCCGCCGGTGCAGCTCCGTCATGCCGAAAAATACGCCCGTGGCCTGCTCGTCGTAAACCGGCGAACGTTCGCCCTCCAGATACGGCAGGAAGATGAGCCCGTTCGCGCCCGCCGGAATGTTGCTGGCCGCCGCGTCAAAGGCTCTGGGAGAGCCGACCTCAAAGAGCTTCTGCGCCCAGTTGACGCATTTTCCCGCGCAGTGCATCGACCCGAAGACCGAAACGCTCTTGCCGTCGAGCGTCGAAATGTGCCCCAGGCGGCGCTGCGGGTCAAGAAACGGCTCGTGCCGCTGCCCCGCGATCCAGGCCGCCGTGTCGAGGCTCATATAATACGCGCCGTCTTCTGCAACGCCCGCGCCCACGCTCTCGCACGCGCCGATGCCGCCGCCGACGGAAACAGGGATCCCCGCGCGAAGCCCCAGATGATACGCCGCCTCCTCCGCCAGAGGCCCCGCGATCGCACAGCTGGGGAAAAGCTGGGGAAATTTTTCTGTGTGCAGACCGAGATTTTGCAGCATCTCGTGATCATACGCGTTCGTCGCGAGGTTCATGAGCCCCGCGCGCGAGGCGTCCGAGTAATCGGTCGAGTCCATGCTGCCGGTGAGACGGTAGACCAGATAGTCCTTGCACTGCAAAAACCGGACGGCCTTTTTGTATATGTCGGGCTCGTGCGCTTTGAGCCAGACGGCTTTGGACAGCGTGAGGTTCGGCGTGAGGACGTTGCCGGAAATTTGATAAAAATAGTCCGGGCCGTATTTCGCCAGCAGCGCCTGCACCTCTGCCTTTGCCCGCGTGTCGCGCCGGATCATCGCCGGGCGAAGCGCCTGCCCGTCCGCGTCCATCGGCAAAAGCCCCAGCATATGCCCCGAAACGCCGATGGCGTCGACCTGCTTGAGATATTCCGGCACAAGCTCGCGCAGCATGAGCATCGCCCGCACCGCGCTCATCCACCAGTCTGCCGCGTCCTGCTCGCACGCGCCGCCGGGGAATGTCCGCGTTGGATATGTTGTCGTGACGTTTCTGAGAATGTTCAGCTTCTCATCCACCAGCGAAGCCCGCAGCCCGCTCGTGCCGATGTCGAAGACCAGAATGACTGTATGCAAAGAGGATCAACTCCGTTTTTGATCGATCAGATTGGGCTCTGCACCCGCAGGTTTCTGTTTATATTGTAGTATAAAACCGGCCAAAAGGAAAGCGGGATTTGGAGAAAATGCGAGGCTTTGCGCCCGGCGGGCAAAGTTTTCCCTTTTGCATAAATATCTCTTGCATAATTCGGAAAACTATACTATAATTTTGGCATATTTTTCAGAAAGGAGCCCATTTTTATGAGCAAGCTCGCCATCCCGCAGGGATACCACGCGCCGCTTTCCACGTATGAAATGCAGCGCGCCATCGAATTTATCAAAAGCAATTTTCAGGTGAATCTGGGCAATGCGCTGAATCTGCGCAGAGTGTCCGCACCGCTTTTCGTCGAGGAGAATTCCGGCCTGAATGACAACCTCAATGGCTACGAGCGGCCCGTGGGCTTCGACATTCCCGACGTCGGCGTCAACGCGCAGGTCGTGCAGTCGCTTGCCAAGTGGAAGCGTCTGGCGCTGGGGCGCTACGATTTCAAACCCGGCAAGGGCCTTTTCACCGACATGAACGCCATCCGGCGCGACGAAGAGGTCGATAATCTCCACTCGGTCTACGTCGACCAGTGGGACTGGGAGAAGGTCATCACGCGTGAGGATCGCGAGGTATCTTACCTCAAGCGCACCGTGCGCGATATTGTCGGCGCGGTCTGCGAGACAAATGACGCCCTCGGCGTCGCCTTCCCGAGCCTTCATACGAAGCTGGACCGCGAGGTCTTCTTCATCACCACGCAGGAGCTCGAGGATCTGTACCCCGACAAGACCCCCAAGGAGCGCGAAAACGCGATCGTGCGCGAGCACCACACCGTGTTTCTCATGCAGATCGGCGGCAAATTAAAGTCCGGCAAGCCGCATGACGGCAGAGCCCCCGACTATGACGACTGGGCGCTCAACGGCGATATTCTCATGTGGAACGACGTTTTGCAGTGCGCGTTCGAAATTTCCTCCATGGGTATCCGCGTCGATGAAGAGAGTCTGGCGCGGCAGCTCAAGCTCGCGGGCTGCGAAGAGCGGGCAAGCCTTCCGTTCCACAAGATGCTTCTTGATCACGAGCTGCCCCTTACCATCGGCGGCGGCATCGGCCAGAGCCGTCTTTGTATGCTCATGATCGGCACCTGCCACATCGGCGAGGTCCAGTCGAGCCTCTGGGACGAAAATACGCGCGAAGCTTGCAAAGAAGCTGGAATTATGCTACTCTAAGATGAATAGATTGGCCTTTTCGGCCGCAGAAAGAGGAAATTGATCATGATGGAACAAATGACTCCTGTCCGTTCGCTGTTTGAAGACGCGAAAAGCTTCGATGGCAAGCAGGTGACCGTCGGCGGCTGGGTCCGCAACCTGCGCGCCAGCAAGAATTTCGGCTTCATCAACCTCTCCGACGGCACGTATTTCTCGCAGGTGCAGATCGTCTTTGGGGCAGAGCTGCCGAACTTTCAGGAAATTTCGAAGCTGAACATCAGCGCCGCCGTCATCGTGACCGGCACGCTCGTGTGCACGCCCGATGCCAAGCAGCCGTTCGAAATTCAGGCGAGCGAAATTTCGGTCGAAGGCGCGTCGACGCCGGATTTTCCGATCCAGCCGAAGCGGCACTCGATGGAGTTTTTGCGGACGCTTCCGCATCTTCGCCCGAGAACGAACACCTTCCAGGCGGTCTTCCGCGTGCGCAGCATCATCGCTTACGCCATCCACAAGTTCTTCCAGGAGCGGGGCTTTGTCTATGTCCACACGCCGCTCATCACGGGCTCGGACTGCGAGGGCGCAGGCGAAATGTTCCAGGTGACGACGCTCGACCTCAATAACCCGCCGCGCCTGGAGGACGGCTCCATTGACTACTCCAAGGACTTCTTCGGAAAAGAGACGAATCTGACCGTTTCCGGCCAGCTGAACGTCGAGGCCTTCGCGCAGAGCTTCCGAAACGTCTACACCTTCGGCCCGACCTTCCGCGCCGAAAACTCCAACACCACCCGCCACGCCGCCGAATTCTGGATGATCGAGCCCGAGATGGCGTTCGCGGATCTGTCAGACGATATGCGTGTTGCCGAGGATATGATCAAGTTTGTCATCGCCTACGTTCTGGAAAACGCGCCGGAAGAAATGGCGTTTTTCAACCAGTTTGTCGACAAGGGCCTTCTTGACCGGCTCAACCACGTCATGACGAGCGAATTCGGTCACGTGACCTATACCGAGGCCGTCGAGCTTCTGGAAAAGCACAACGACAAGTTCGACTACAAGGTCTTCTGGGGCTGCGACCTTCAGACCGAGCACGAGCGGTATCTGACCGAGCAGATCTTCAAGCGTCCGGTCTTCGTCACCGATTATCCGAAGGAGATCAAGGCGTTCTACATGAAGCTCAACGCAGACGGCAAGACTGTTGCGGCGATGGACTGCCTCGTTCCCGGCATCGGCGAGATCATCG
>DJQK01000130.1:0-167 GCA_002437575.1 Clostridiales bacterium UBA6388
CCGCCGCGACGACCATGTCCTGCAGCATCTCCACATCGTCGGGGTCGACCGCCTCGGGATCGATCGTCACGCGCACGAGCTCGCGCTTGCCGCTCACGACCGCGGTGATCACGCCGCCGCCGGCCGTCGCCTCATACTGCTTTTCTTCCATTTCCTGCTGCATTTTC
>DJQK01000130.1:209-10101 GCA_002437575.1 Clostridiales bacterium UBA6388
GCTTCATCATCTGCATCTGGTTCATGCCGCCCATCGGCATTCCGCCGCGGTATCCGCCTTTCGCCATAATCGTGTTCTCCTTACTATCGTAAAATTACTTGATCGTAAAAATGTCGCCGTGCGCCTGTCCGAGGGAAATGAGCGCGTCCATCGGGTCTTTTCCCGCCGCGTTCGTCTGCCCGGCAAGGGCAAACTGTACGCGAACAGACCGGCCTAAAAACGCGCTTGCCTTCTCCGCCGCCAGCGCCTGCACGTTCGGATTTTTGATGATATCCAGCACGAACTGCGACGGCGCGGTGAGCGTCAGAACGTCTCCTGCCAGAACCGGCCTTACCGGCCCGCCGGGGGCAAAGAAGCCGCGTTCACGCACCCCGAGCCCTTCTCTGAGACTTGCCGCCAGCTCCGGCCAGCGCCGCTCCAGCTCCTCCTGCGCGGCATCAGACGGCTTTGCGGGGGTCTGCGAGGGCGTGTCCTGCTCGGCAGGCGGCGCTGCTGCGGCAAACGGATCGTCCGCATCGTCGGGGAAGGGAGGCCGATCGTCTGCAAATTCATCGTCCGCGTCTTTTTTGGGCGCGGGCTTTTGGGAAACGAAATTGCCGGAGGCCAACTGCGCTTCGACCTTTGAAATTCGCGCGGCAAGCGACTGCGCGTCCATCGTCAAGGACGGCTCGCACAGCTGCATGAGGCAGAGCTCAGACGCTACCCGCGCGTCCGCGTTTTTCCCGACCGCGCTCTTGGCCGCCTGCACGAGCGTTAAATCGCGCAGAAGCTCCGCGGGGGTAAAGAGCTTCTCGAGCTCCAGCGCCTGGCCTTCATCGGCGATGCCCGAGAGCATCGAAACGCCGCTTTTCGGCGCGGCCTTCAAAACGAGAAGATCGCGGCACAGCGCCGACAGCTCATCAAAGAGCGCGCTTAAATCCTTTCCTTCGGCGTAGAGCGATTCAAACACCGAAAGGGCCTTCGCCGTGTCCTGAGAAGCTGCCGCCTGCAAAAGTTCGCTCGTTCGCCGGCTTCCGGCAAGCCCCAGCGTCTGGCAGACCGATTCCTCGGTCACCTCGCCGGTTGAGGCCGAGGCGCACTGGTCAAAAAGACTCACCCCGTCGCGCATCGCACCGTCAGCAAGCCTCGACAGAAGCCGCAGCGCGGCAGGGGAGATCTGCACCCCTTCCTGATAGGCGATGAAGTTGAGCCGCCCCGCGATATCCTCGGGGCTCAGGCGCCGGAAGGAAAAGCGCTGGCAGCGCGACAGGATCGTCGCCGGGACCTTGTTGAGCTCGGTCGTGGCCAGAATGAACAGAAGATGCTCCGGCGGCTCTTCGATGATCTTCAGCAGCGCGTTGAATGCCGCCGTCGAGAGCATATGCACCTCGTCGATGATGTAAACGCGCATTTTCACTTCGCTCGGCGTATAGATCGCGTCATCGCGCAGCACGCGCACGGAGTCCACGCCGTTATTCGACGCCGCGTCGATTTCCAGCACGTCCATGCAGCTGCCGTCGTCGATGGCCCTGCACGCCGCGCAGCAGTTGCAGGGATTGCCGTCGTGCGGGTCGAGGCAGTTGACGGCCTTGGCCAGAATTTTGGCGCACGAGGTCTTACCGGTGCCGCGCGTGCCGGTAAACAGATACGCGTGGCTGAGCTTGCCGGTCTCGAGCTGCGCGCGCAGCGTGTCCGTCACGCCCTTCTGCCCCACGACATCCGAAAACGTCTGCGGCCGGTATTTCCGATATAACGCCTGATACACCCCAGCACCCCCATTCGTCATACAAAGCTATTATACACAATTCCCAAGGAAAAAGGAAGCCCCAAAACCCGCGCGTCCGCCTCGCAGAGTTTTGCGCCCGCAGGCGCAAAATAAAATCAAAATTCATTTTTTCCGGCGGCTCCGCCGACCGGAAAAATACCGATCAGCCCGCAAGTGTAGAATTTTTGGCCCAACGGGCCAAAAATTATGCGCGCAGTCGGGCTGCAATGTTTTTGTGGGAAAGGCAAAGCCTTTCCCACAAAAATAATCCCCCGGACACAACCACGTTGTGTCCGGGGGAGTCTTGTCCGGTACACAGGCAGACTGCACACCCTCCATCGAATACGCACTACACCCGTTACCCATACAGCCAGCTCGGAAACGGCTGCCTCGCGGCACACAGGGTGGACTGCTTAGTGCTGCTTGGTTCCCCACCTGACACGGTTCACAGAGCCCTATTGCGCAAGACCAAATCTTCAACGCCGCTTATATGGGTCAGACGACACAATACGCACCCTCCGTCGGGAATTCCTCCCCGCTGCAGCGGATTGCGGGTTACAAGGCACCGCTATCTCCCCGAGTAGTGCAGCCTGACTGCGTACCGGACCACCGGTTTTTGCTGTTAATCGAGCTTGCTTGATACAAAATCGACCAGCTCGCCGACCGTCGTGAGCTTTTCTTCGAGCTCCAGATCGACGCCCAACTGCTCTTCCAGATCCATGACCATCTCGACGGTATCGAGAGAATCGATGCCGAGACTTTCGAACGTGGTGTCCGGCGTGATATCGTCGGGCGAAATGTCCAGCTGATTGGCCAGATAGGATTGGATTTTCTCAAACATGACAAATGCCTCCGTAAAACGGTAATTGATACAATAAAATCAGGACATAACTATGATACGGAAATTTTCCGCAATGTCAAGAGAAATTTTACCGTCCGCCCGAAAGAGGCAAAGATCAGTTCAGAAAATCGCGCAGCTTCTTGCTTCTCGACGGATGGCGGAGCTTTCGAAGGGCCTTGGACTCGATCTGGCGGATGCGTTCGCGCGTCACGTCAAATTCCTTGCCGACCTCTTCCAATGTATGGGGCTTGCCGTCCATCAGGCCGAAGCGCATCCGAAGCACCTGCTCTTCTCTGGGCGTGAGCGTGGAGAGGACCTCCTCGAGCTGCTCGCGAAGCAGCGTGTAGGACGCTTCTTCCGACGGCTGCGACGCTTCATCGTCCTGAATGAAATCGCCGAGGTGGCTGTCTTCTTCCTCGCCGATCGGCGTTTCGAGCGACACGGGCTCCTGCGCGATCTTGAGAATTTCTTCGACCTTCGGGACCTCCATGTGAAGCTCCTGCGCGATCTCCGTCGTGGTGGGTTCTCGGCCGAGCTTCTGCACCATCGAGTGGGACGTCCGCAGCACCCGGTTGATCGTCTCTACCATATGTACCGGGATCCGGATCGTCCGGGCCTGGTCGGCAATGGCTCTGGTGATGGACTGGCGGATCCACCAGGTGGCATAGGTCGAGAATTTATAGCCCTTCGTGTAGTCGAATTTCTCAACGGCCTTCATCAGACCCAGATTTCCCTCCTGAATGAGATCCAGAAGCTGCATTCCGCGGCCCACATAGCGCTTGGCGATCGACACGACGAGCCGGAGATTGGCCTCCGACATCCGCTTTCTTGCGGCGATTTTTTCTTCCTCCGTGCCCTCGACCATTTTTTTCGCGACGGCAAGCTCTTCCTCCGGGGTCAGGAGCTTAATTTTGCCGATCTCCTTGAGATACATCCGGATGGGATCGTCCAGCTTGACATTTGCGTCGTCGAGCGCTTCAAAATTTTCATTCTGTACGTCGAGGCCCTCGTCCTCGATGGCCTGCATTTCGCTCAGGGTCGGGTTTTCCATATCGGCGGTGCCGATGAGATCCAGAACGTCCGACACGTCGATCTCCACGCCCGCGGCCTCGAGCACGTCGTAGAATTTTTCCGTCTGCTCCTCCGTCGCGTCTACGGCGTCGAGCGTTTCGACGAGCTTCTTGGACGCGACCTTGCCGGTCTTTTTCGCCTCCGTGAGAAGGGCCTGTAATTTTGCGCGGTTTTCTTCGGTCAGATCCATTTTTCCTAAGAGTTCCAGTGCTTTCGTCATCGTCTAACCTCCGTGTTCCATTTGTTTTTTACGCTGCGCCAGCTGCAAAAGCCCCTCGGGGCCCGACAGATTGGCGCGGGCGTTCTCTTCGGTGATGATGCGGATATAGTCCTTCAGTGCCTGCTCGGAAAGCGTCGTGTCGCGCCGCTGCGCAACGTTTGAAAGATGCGACATTTCCTGCGGCGAAAACTCCTCGCCGAGCCCCGAAAGCCCGACGGCCTGTCCCGCCTCGTGCTGACGTCTGAACGCAGCGTAGGCTCTTGCAAGAAGGGGAGAGGAAAACTGCTCGGGCTTCAAAGGAATGTCCCGCAGAAGCTCGGGCTCTTTCAGAATCTGCCGCAAAAGCCCCTCTTCGGCCATCGCCGAGCGCACATTATCATACCGGATGCCCTGCGCGAGTGGCTGAAGGTTTCGGGCAGGGGAGAGGTCCTGATGGAGCTGCTTTTTTTCCGCCTGCCGCCGCCGTTTTTTATAGGCCTTGTCCACTTCAAGCTTCATCGCCTGCGCCGAAATTCCGGCGGCTTCGGCGGCTCTGGCGCCGTAGACCTCGCGCTGCACGGCGCTGGGGAAGCTCGAGACAAGCTCTGCCGCCTGCTGCAAAAACTGCACGCGCTGCTCGTCCTGCGATAGATCAAATCTGCGCTTGAGGCTCTCGAGCCTGTACTCGGCTTGATTTTCCGACTGGTCGAGAAGAAGCGCAAAGCGGTCCGCGCCGTATTTTTTGAGGAACTCGTCCGGATCCTTCGCGCCCTGCATCCGCAGGACCTTTACCTGAATGCCGGTCTTTTCGAGCATCGGGATGGCGCGCTTTGTGGCGTTCTGCCCGGCCTCGTCGCCGTCGTAGGTGAGAACGACCTGATCGGTGTATTTGGCCAGAATGTTCGCGTGCTCTTCTGTAAGAGACGTTCCCAGCGAGGCCACCGCGCAGTCAAAGCCGTACTGGTGCAGGGAAATCGCGTCCATGTAGCCCTCGGTGAGGATGATGCGGCCCTGCTTGCTCTTTCTTGCAATGTTGAGGGCGAACAGATTTTTTCGTTTGTTGAAGATGAGCGTTTCGGGCGAGTTTAAGTACTTTGGCGTCGAGTCGTCCATGACCCTTCCGCCGAAGCCGATGATATTGCCGCGGATATCGATGATCGGGAACATCAGGCGGTTTCGGAACCGGTCGTACATTCCGCCGTTTTTGCCCGATACGGCAAGCCCTGCCTCTAAAATTTCCTCGCGCGAATAGCCCTTCTGTGTCATCGCATCGAGCAGCGACGACCATTCGTTGGGGGAATACCCGAGGCCGAAGCGCGTGACGGTGGCTTTGCTGAGGCCCCGCTTTATGATGTAGGCTCTCGCTTCTTCGCCGCAGGGCTCAAGTAATTTCTGGTGGAAAAAGCGGGCGGCGTCTTTGCAAAGGGCCCACAGCCGCTCCTGCTTCTGGTACTGCGACTGGTACTGCTCGTCCTCCGGGACCTCGAGCCCCGCGCGTTTGGCAAGAAAGCGCACCGCGTCCGGGTAGCTCAGGGACTCGATCTCCATGATGAAATTGATCGCGCCGCCGCCCTTATGGCAGCCGAAGCAGTAATAGATGCCCTTGTCCGGCGAGACGGAAAAAGACGGCGTTTTTTCCGAGTGGAACGGGCACAGGCCAAAGAGGTTCGAGCCCCTGCGCGTCAGGCTCACATACTGCCCGACCACGTCTTCGATCGGATTTCTGCTGTTCAGTTCGTCCAGAAACGCAGGCGGAAACGGCATGAGAGCCTCCTTTCTTCATCGCACCTGCCAGGCGGTGGGGATGAAAATTTCGGAATATTTATAGACCGCGTACTTGTCGGTCATACCGGCGATGTAGTCGCAGATGGTGCGGCTGATGCCGTCGAAGTCCAGCTGGGGGATAAAGTCGGCGGGCAGCTCGTCGGGGTGGGTGTAGTAGTAGTCGAACAGCTTTCGTAAAATGTCCTTCGCCTTGGACTCTTCGCCCTTGGCGGTGGGATTGGTGTAGACGCGCTCGAACATGAACGTGCGAAGTGCGTCCATCGCTTCGGCGACCGCGGGCTCCATACCGAGCGTGCCGGTGTTCTGGGTGTTTGCGATCATGTTTTCAACTAACGTGTTGATGCGCTGCGAATGCGACGAGCCGAGAATGTCGGAAATGCTGCGCGGAATGTCGCTTTCCGATAAAATTCCGGCGCGGATGGCGTCGTCAATATCATGGTTGATGTACGCGATGCGGTCTGATGTGCGCACGACCTGGCCTTCCAGCGTTTCCGGAATGCGCGGGCCGGTGTGACCCAAAATCGCCATGCGCGTCTCAAAAGTGAGGTTCAGACCGTCTCCGTCGCGCTCCAATTTATCGACCACGCGCAAAGACTGCTCGTTGTGGTGAAACGGCGTTCCCATCATGTCGGTGAGCGCGGCCTCTCCGGCGTGGCCAAACGGCGTGTGGCCCAGATCGTGCCCATAGGCCGCGGCCTCTGCAAGGTCTTCATTGAGCCGCAGCGCCCGGCAGATCGTCCGTGCAATGCGGCTGACCTCCAGCGTATGGGTCATGCGTGTGCGGTAGTGGTCTCCCTCCGGAGACAGAAAGACCTGCGTCTTGTGCATGAGACGGCGGAAGGACTTGCTGTGCACGATCCGGTCGGCGTCTCGCTGATAGCACGTGCGCACCTCGTTTTCTTCGGCTGGATAGAGCCTTCCTTTTGTCTCGGCGGCCTTCTGCGCCGCGGGAGAAAGCAGCATATATTCCTGCTGTTCGAGCCGTTCGCGAATGGTCATACGCTCACCTCTTCCAATTGTATTGTAATGCGAAAAGATGTCGAAAGTTTGAATTATCTGTATAAAAAGTTTAACCGGCGCAGAATATTTCTTCCAAAACAGAAGGAATCACACTGCCGCTCGAGAGCTCGCGCAGGGCGGTGCGCAGCTGCGCGTCCGCGCCTTCGGGAATGCGGCAGGTGACCGTGACGCCCGCGCCATACTGCGCGTCCTCCAGAATGCCGCCGAGCTGCGCCAGAAGAAGCTTCACGCGCTCAAAAAGCGGGTAGGGAATATCAAACCGCTGCCGCAGCCACGGCTGCATTTTCGCGATGCCAGCCGCGTCCAGCGCGTCCTTGGCAGATTTCGTGTACGCTCTGCAAAGCCCGCCCGCGCCGAGCAGGATGCCGCCAAAATACCGCGTCACGACGCAAAGCACGTCCACAACGCCCTCACGCTCGAAGACGCTTAGCATCGGCTGACCGGCAGTGCCCTGGGGCTCAGCGTCGTCGCTGTAGCGCTTCTGGCCGGATTTTAAGATGTAGCACCAGCAGTTGTGCCGCGCGTCATAGTGCTGCTTGCGCACGGCCTCGAGATATGCCTTCGCCTCGGCCTCGGTCGTGACCGGGAAGACATGGCCGATAAAGCGGGATTTTTTTTCGACGTATTCGGAAATTCCTTCGCCGCGCGGGACAAGATAGTCTTCCATCCGTTACTCCTTTCGGTACGCGGAAAGCTTACCGTACAGCACCTCGTCGACCGTGGCCTCCACCTCGATGCCGTCCGGAGAATACTCCACGCCGTGCACCTTCGCGTTCTGGTGCAGCGTATCTAAAAAGCCCGCCATGCTGTAGGGAAGCAGAAATTTCGCCCTGTGCAGCCCCTTTCCGAGCGCCTGCTCGACTGCCTTCAGCAGCTCCGGCACGCCTTCGCCGGTTCTGGCCGAGATGCAGACGCTTTCCGTTTCGCGGGGAAGGTCCTCCTCCGGCAGCAGGTCGCACTTGTTATAGCACCGGATGACCGGAACGCCGGGCTTGGCCAATTGTTCAATGAGCCGGTCGACGACCGCCATGTGATCGAGCTTCTCCGGGTCTGTGGCGTCAATGACGTGAATGAGAACGTCGGCGTACTCCAGCTCTTCGAGCGTCGCCTTGAACGCCTCGACCAGATGGTGCGGAAGCTTGGCGATAAAACCGACCGTATCGGATAAAAGCACCTGGCACGTATCTGAAACCGTCAGCTGCCGCGTCGTGGTGTCGAGCGTGTCAAACAGCCGGTTGTTGGCCGGAATGCCCGCGCCGGTAAGAAGATTCAAGATCGTCGATTTTCCCGCGTTCGTGTAGCCGACGAGCGCCACGACAGGGACGTTGTTTTTCAGCCGCTGTCTGCGCTGCACGCCGCGCACCTGCCGCACCTCCGAAAGCTCCTGCCGGAGTTTCGCCACACGCGAACGGATGTGGCGCTTGTCGGTCTCGAGCTGCGTTTCGCCGGGGCCTCTGGTGCCGATGCCGCCGCCGAGCCGGCCCATTGTCTCGTTCCAGACGGTGAGGCGGGGCAGATAATACTGATACTGCGCAAGCTCTACCTGGAGTTTACCCTCGCGCGTTTTGGCCCGCTGGGCGAAAATGTCCAAAATCAGGGCGCTTCTGTCCAGCACCGACGCGCCGGTCAGGCTCTCGAGCGCTTTAATTTGCGACGGCGTGAGGTCGTTATCAAAAATGACGAGCTTCGCGCCGGTTTCTTTTACCAGGTCGTGAATTTCCTCGGCCTTTCCCTGACCGACGAAGCTGTGCGGGTCCGGCGTGGGGCGCGACTGCAAGACCTTGCCCACGCATTCCCCGCCCGCAGTTTCCAGCAAAGCCTGCAATTCCTCGAGCGAAGCTTCGCTTGCGGTTTCTTCTTTTGTAAAGCAGGCGGCGTCGAGCCCGGCCAGGATCGCCTTTTCGCCCGCCGCCTGTCTTGTCTGTTCCATAAATCCTCCAATTATGCGTCATATGTGCTTTTGCGACACGCTTCGCAGGTATGAAAAAAGCCCGCACCAATACGCTGGTGCGGACTTGCTTCTTACTTCAGGCCGTATTTTCTGTTGAAACGGTCGACACGTCCACCGGTGTCAACAAGCTTCTGCTTGCCGGTGTAGAACGGGTGACACTTGGAGCAAATTTCAACCTTGATGTCCTTTTTGGTAGAACCAGTCTCAATAACTGCACCACACGCGCATCTGATAGTAGTCTGTTCGTACTTGGGATGGATACCTTCCTTCATGAGTTTCACCTCTCTCATCAGATTTCTGTAAAAAGGCAGACTGCCCTTCCCTTGGTTCAAACGCTCGAGTATAATAGCATATGCAAGCGGGTTTTGCAAGTATTATTTTTATTTTGTTTGCAAATACTTGACATTTGCGATTTTGTTTGCAAAGACGGAGAATATGCGAACCTCCGTGCGCAGCGCAGAAGTGCTCAGTCCTTCAGCGCCGCCAGCGCGCCGAGCAGGAACTGCCATGTACGCTGGACGGAGGAGATGGACATTTTTTCGCGCGTGGTATGGATATCGACCAGATCGGGGCCGAAGGAAACGCAGTCGAGCCCAGGAAGCTGACCTGCAAACAGGCCGCATTCCAGTCCTGCGTGAATGGCTTCGATCTTCGGCGCCTTGCCGGTCTGCTGGGTATAGACTGCGGCAAGCTTGTCGCGCAGCGGGGACTCGCGCCGGTATTCCCATGCGGGATACGCGCCCGTCACATGAAGCGACCCGCCCAGCAACTGTGATAGCGCGTCGATGCGGATAAGCAGCATCTGCTTTTGCGACGAAACGGAACTTCTGACCGAACTGACCGCTGTCAGAACCCCATCCGCCACATGGAAAATACCGAGGTTGCAGGACGTCTGCACAAGTCCCGGAATGTCCATGCTCATAGCTGCGATGCCGCTTGGCATGAGCAGCAGGAAGTGAATGACGCGCAGCGTCGCTTCCTCCGTCAGAGCCTGCTCACAGGCAGGAGTCGGCTCCAGCGCGATGGCCACGCCGGGGTCGGCTGCGGCGTATTCCTTCCGGAAATCGGCCTCGCAGGCCGCCGCGATCTCACGCGCAGCGGAAAGGTCCTCCTCCCGCAGGGCCAGAACGGCCTCGGATGCGTTCGGAATGGCGTTGTCCTTCAGACCGCCTGCGGCGGACACGAGCCGGACGGGGAGCTTCTGCAGCATGGCGTCCAGCACGCGGCCAAGCAGAAGATTCGCGTTGGCGCGGCCCTTGTTGATCTCCTGCCCGGAGTGGC
>DJQK01000111.1:0-6900 GCA_002437575.1 Clostridiales bacterium UBA6388
GGGCGATTATACGGCGGGCGCGATCTGCTCGATCTGCTTTGACCTTCCGACGCCCGCAGTCGACGGCAACGTGCTGCGCGTTTTATCGCGCGTGCTGGAAGATGATTCCCCCATTACGAACCAGAAAACGAAGACCGCCTATCGTGACGCCCTCGTCCCCATCTACGAGACCGGCCCGCGCGGCACGCTCACACAGGCGCTCATGGAGCTCGGCGCGACGGTCTGCGTGCCGAACGGCGCTGCAAAGTGCGAGGTCTGTCCCCTGCGAGAAGATTGTCTTTCAGGTCTTCACGGCACGCAGGACAGGTTTCCTGTGAAGGAAGCGAAAAAGCCCAGACGCGAAGAGCGCCGGACGGTTTTCGTGCTGCAATGTGAAAACTGCCTCGCCGTCTGCAAGCGGCCGGGAAAGGGACTTCTCGCGGGGCTCTGGGAGCTTCCGAACGTCGAGGGGGAGCTTACCGCGGAGCAGGCGCTCAGCTTTGCGGAAAGAGCCGGGTGCGAACCGTTTGAGCTTCAGAAAAGCGTCGAACGCACGCATATTTTCACGCATATTGTCTGGAAAATGCGCTGCTACTATATTCTTTGCCGCGAACGATCGCCGGAATTTGTCTGGGCCGGTGAAGACAGAAGAAACACGGACGTCGCGCTCCCCACGGCGTTCCGGATGTTTGTAGAAGACTGAAAAACCCCGCGCAGAAAAATTCTGCGCGGGGTTTTGCGGCGCTGTGCGAAAATCAGCCGATGTGCGGCAGGCTTTCAAAGCTCTTTTGAAGCTGCTCGTCTGTCGGGATGGTGTCGGTCATGGTGCCGTTGTTGTAGGATTCATAGGCGTAGAGATCGAAATAGCCCGTGCCGGTGAGGCCGAAGAGGATGGTCTTTTCTTCTCCGGTTTGCTTGCATTTGAGCGCCTCGTCGATGGCCGCGCGGATGGCGTGGCTGGACTCGGGCGCGGGAAGGATACCCTCAACGCGTGCAAAGTACTCGGCGGCTTCAAAAACGCTCGTCTGCTCGACGGCTCTTGCTTCCATCAGGCCGTCATGGTAGAGCTGCGAGAGCGTCGAGCTCATGCCGTGGTAGCGAAGACCGCCCGCGTGGTTGGCAGACGGAATGAAGCCGGAACCGAGCGTGTACATCTTTGCCAGCGGGCAGACCATGCCGGTATCACAGAAATCGTAAGCAAATTTTCCGCGCGTGAAGCTCGGGCAGGACGCGGGCTCGACGGCGATGATGCGGTAATCGGCTTCCCCGCGCAGCTTTTCGCCCATAAACGGCGCGATCAGACCGCCGAGGTTCGAGCCGCCGCCGGCGCAGCCGATGATGATATCGGGCTTGACGCCGTATTTGTCGAGAGCCGCCTTCGCTTCCAGACCGATGACCGACTGGTGAAGCAGAACCTGGTTCAGAACGCTGCCCAGAACGTACCGGTAGCCCGGCGTGGTGGTCGCGGCTTCGACGGCCTCGCTGATCGCGCAGCCGAGAGAACCGGTGGTGTTCGGGTCTTTTTCGAGAATTTTGCGGCCAACATTCGTGGTGTTGGAAGGAGACGGCGTGACGCTCGCGCCATAGGTGCGCATGACCTCGCGGCGGAAGGGCTTCTGCTCATACGAGCACTTGACCATGTAGACCTTGCAGTCCAGCCCCAGATACGCGCACGCCATCGAAAGCGCCGTGCCCCACTGACCGGCGCCGGTCTCGGTCGTGACGCCCTTCAGGCCCTGCTGCTTTGCATAGTACGCCTGCGCGATGGCGGAGTTTAATTTGTGGCTGCCGGAGGTGTTGTTGCCCTCAAATTTGTAGTAAATTTTCGCGGGCGTGCCGAGCTTTTTCTCCAGGCAGTAGGCTCTGACGAGCGGCGAGGGGCGGTACATCTTGTAAAAGTCGCGGATCTCCTGCGGAATTTCGATATACGGCGTGTCGTTATCCAGCTCCTGCCGGACAAGCTCGTCACAGAACACAGGGCGAAGATCATCAAACGTCATGGGCTTTCCGGTCCCGGGGTTCAGCAGCGGCGCGGGCTTCGTTTTCATGTCGGCGCGGAGATTGTACCATGCCGTCGGCATTTCGGATTCGGAGAGATAGATTTTGTACGGGATCAGTTCAGACATGTGCTTGTCCACCTTTCTTTGTATTTGCACGAGGTTTGTGGGACAAAACAAAAACTCCCGTCCCACAGTAACGAACTGCTGGGACAGGAGATGATCCTGCGGTGCCACCCGGCTTGACGCTTGCGCGCCCACTTTGCGTATGCCAATACATACCGGCCTTTTCTAACGGAGCGCCAACTCCGGCTCACCTACTGGTTTCGGCTCGCCCTCAAAAGCCCATTCGTCGATCGCCCTGCGCCGCGCTTCCACCGTCCGCGGCTCTCTTTGGCAAGGGGTGTGATCGCTTACTCACACTTCTTCACTGGTTTGATGTGATGAAGTCTACCACTTAGGTGGCCATTTGTCAAGTAAAATTTTTGTGCGCAGTTTTTGTCCGTTCCTGCGAAAAAAACAGCCTCTATTTCCTTGGAAAACGACCGCTTTTTTGCCGCTGCCGTGCGAAAATAGGTATCAAACCGCGGACTGTCTTCCGCACGAAAGAGGCGTTCTCCATGAAAATTATCCGAAAGATCCTGTTGACCGCGCTGCTTGCGGCGCTTTTGACGGTCTCGTGCTTTGCGCAGGAGGTCTTCCACGCGGCGTACTTACGCGGCTTTCCCGACGGCACGCTGCGGCCCGGGCAGAGCGTCACGCGGGCAGAGCTGGCCGAAATTTTGTACCGGCTGATGGAGCCAGAGGCGCGGGAGGAAGCGTCGAGCGCCGAGTGCGGCTTTTTGGATCTCGGCCCGTCGCACTGGGCCTACGACGCAGTGTCGGCGCTTGCGCGTCTTCGCATAATGCTGGGCTTTGCGGATGGGTACTTCCGGCCGGAGCGCGGCGTAACAGGGCCGGAGCTTTCGATCGTTTTAGAGCGCATCCGGGCAAGTGAAGCCGGACGTGCGGCGTGGCCCGCTCTGGCCTCCGGCTGGGACGCGGAAGACGTGACCTTTGCGGCCGGAAACGGCTGGGTGATGGGGCTTTTTGACGGCGTGTTCCAAAAAGACCGCGCGTTTACAAGAGGCGAGCTTGCCGCGCTTTTGAACCGCCTTCTTGGCCGGGAACCGGAAGGTCTCGACGCGCTTGCCATCGGGATGCCGCTGTTTTCGGACAACCTCGACACGGCGAGCGCAAGCTTTCTTGCCATGCAGGAGGCCGCCGTCGACCACACGGCAGAGGTAACAAATGGCCATGAGCGCTGGACGGGGCTTGGATAGAAAAAGACGGTGCATTTTTCTGCACCGTCCTTCCTTTATTTCGCGTAGATCAGGCCCACGAGCCAGTTGAGCGTTTTTGCGGGCAGCAGCTTTTGCAGCACGCAGAAAAACTGATACGAGAAACCGATGGTGTTGATGGGCTTGACGCCTTTTTTTGTCGCCACGCGGCAGATGAACGCACCGGCATCTTCCGGGGCCATGCCGCCCCGCTCGTCTTTTTCCATGCCCGCAACGGAGCGCGAAATGCGCCCGCCGTAGATATCGTCTCCGACCGCGATCTTCTGCCGCGCGTCGGTAAAGCCGGTGCGGATGTCTCCGGGCTGGACGCAGCACACCTGCACGCCAAAGGGCTTTATTTCGTTTGCCAGCGCCATCGTGTACGAGTTGATGGCCGCCTTGCTGGCAGAATAGAACGCCTGGAACGGAATGGGGATCGCGCCCGCGACCGAGCTCAAATTCACGATCCGCCCGAAGCCCTGCTTTCGCATGACCGGAAGCGCGGCGTGGTTCATGTTGACCATGCCGAAGAAGTTCACGTCCAGCTGGCGCTTGGCCTGCTCGATGGGCGTAAACTCGATCGCGCCGGAAATGCCGAAGCCGGCGTTGTTGATCAGCACGTCGATGTTTCCCGCCTGCGAGACAATTTCATCGATCGCCCGCTGGCACGCAGCGGGGTCTGTCACGTCCGTCGGGATGTGGAACATATTGGGAAGTCCCTCGGCGCGGCGGCTGAGCTCATAGACCGTATAGCCCTTTTCCGCCATCGCTTCGGCGGTGCATTTTCCGATGCCGGACGTGCCGCCGGTGATCACGCAGATCTTTGCCATTACAGATCATGCCTCCTGAGAACGTCCTTCATGATGCCGACCGCCTCGTCGATGAGTTCATGCGTGTGCGTAGCCATCAGGCTCGTGCGCAGCAGACACTCGTGCGGCGCGGCTGCGGGCGGAAGAGACGAGTTGACATACACGCCCGCGTCATAGAGCTCCTTTGCGATCGTGAGCGTCTCGATGGGCTCATACGTGTAGATGGGAACGATCGGGACGATCTCGCCGTTCGACGGGCGCATTTTGATATTCTCTTCCGAAAGCCGACGCCTTAAATACAGCGCGTTTTCCTGCAATTTCGTGACCAGCTCCGGCCTGCCTTCCAGCTCCCGCAGAGCTGCCAGCGCCGCGGCGCAGTTTGCAGGCGGGATGGACGCCGAGAAGATAAACGGTCTCGAGCTGTGCCGCACGTAGTCTGTAACGCGGCTGGGCGCCGCCATATAGCCGCCGAGGCTTGCCAGCGATTTGGAGAACGTGCCCATATACACGTCGACCTGATCCTCAAGCCCATAGTAGCTCGCCGTGCCGCGGCCGCCTTCTCCGATGACGCCGAGGCCGTGCGCGTCGTCGACCATCACGCGCGCGCCGTACTGCTTCGCAAGCCGGCAAATTTCCGGCAGGTTCGCAATGTCGCCGCCCATGGAAAAAACGCCGTCGGTGACGATCAGGCAGCCTGCGCTCTCGGGGACCTTCTGGAGCTTCTTCTCCAGATCCTGCATATCGCTGTGCCGGTAGCGCAGCATCGTGCCGTAGGAAAGCCGGCAGCCGTCATATAAGCTTGCGTGGTTCTCGCGGTCCATGATCACATAGTCGTGAAGGCCAACTAACGCGCTGATGATGCCGAGGTTCGACTGAAAGCCGGTCGAAAACGTCATGACCTCGTCCTTGCGCAAAAACGCCGCCAGCTCCCGCTCCAGCTCCAGATGCAGCTTTAAGGTGCCGTTGAGAAAGCGCGAGCCCGAGCAGCCGGAGCCAAATTGTTCGTAGGCTTCCACGCCCGCGCGGATGACGTTTTCGTTCGTTGTGAGCCCCAGATAATTGTTCGAGCCCAGCATGATGCGCCGCTTTCCTTCCATGATGACGGTGACGTCCTGCCGGGACTCCAGCGCGTGAAAATACGGATAGATTCCCTTTTCCTTCGCCTCGTCGGCAATGCCGGGCTTGTAGCATTTTTCAAACAGATCGATCACAGGGTTGCTCCTTTCTTGTCCTGTTCCATGGTCTCGAGCATCGCGTCCAGCACGCGGCAGGCTGCGTCAATTTCCGTTTCGGAAAACGCCGCGCACACCTTCTCTGCCGCCGCCTGAATTTTCGGGCGGTCCTCGTCAAAATACCGCGCAAACTTTCCGCCCGTTTTCAGGCGCACCTCGCGCCGGTCTGGCTTCGAGACCACTTTTTCCACATAGCCCTTGGATACCAGGGCGTTTACCTTATACGTCGCGTTCGGCTGGGAAATGCCGACATAGTCCGCGAACTGGCTGAGCGTGGGGTTGTCCAGCAGATTGATCAGGTCCGCTGAAAACGCCTCGATGGCGGATAAGCTTCCGTCCCGCTCCTGCACGGCTCCAAACAGCTTCCGGTAGCCGTCGAGCCGGAGTCTGCGGTACAGCCGCAGAATGCTTTCGCACAGCATGGCCGTGCCTCCCTCTTTTCAAAATTTTATATAAAATTTTTTATGTTTTTAGAGTATACACCGTTCTCTTCCAAATGTCAAGCGCTGTGGCCGTTAAGTTTCTGTTGATTTTTTCCGGAAACGTGGTATGCTTTTGACAAACAGAAAACAGGAGGCAGCGTCATGGAAGTACTCGTCGTTGTGGATATGCAGAAGGATTTCATCTCCGGAGCGCTCGGCACCAAAGAGGCCGTCGCCATCGTCCCGCGCGTGGCCGAAAAGATCGCGCAGGCAAAAAAGGCGGGCAAGACGATCGTCTTTACCCGCGACACACATCATGAAAATTATTTACAAACGCAGGAGGGAAAAAATCTTCCTGTGCCGCACTGTCTGAAGGATACCGACGGCTGGCAGTTAAGTCCCGCGCTCGATACGGCCGGCTGTTTGATCTTTGACAAGCCGTCGTTCGGCTCGGAGGCGCTGGTGCGGTATCTGAAGGAGCTGGACGGTCTGGAACGCGCCGAATTTGTCGGTCTGTGCACCGATATCTGCGTGATCACGAACGTGCTGGCGGCAAAGTGCGCCCTTCCGGAGCTGCCTATCACCGTCGATTCAAGCTGCTGCGCGGGCGTCACGCCGCAGAGCCACGAAAACGCGCTTGCCGCCATGCGGATGTGCCAGATCAGGGTTGTCTGAGCGTTCCTGCGCGTCAAAAAGCCTCGCAGAGTTTCGCGTCCGCAGACGCGAAATAAATTGGAAATTCATTTTATCCGGCGGCTTCGCCGACCGGAAAAATACTTCTCGCCTCGCAAGTGTGGAATTTTGCCCCAATGGGGCAAAATTCTGCGCGCAGTCGAGGCGCAGCTCCTTCTGTCAAGAAAGCGTCAGCTTTTTTGACAGTTATAAAAAAGCGGAAGGCTTACGCCTTCCGCTTTTCTCACTCTATTAGCCGTTTGCCTTCATGCGAGCGAAGCAGTCGCTGCAATAGACGGGACGGTCGGTCTTCGGCTCAAAGGGAACACGAGCTTCGCCGCCGCAGGCAGCGCAAGTCGCGGTGAAGTACTCTCTGGGGCCGCGGGTAGCGGTCTTGCGGGCGTCGCGGCAGGCCTTGCAGCGCTGGGGCTCGTTCTGGAAGCCTCTTTCTGCGTAGAATTCCTGCTCAC
>DJQK01000111.1:6917-12261 GCA_002437575.1 Clostridiales bacterium UBA6388
GCTCACCGGCGGTGAAAACGAATTCCTTGCCACATTCCTTACAGACCAAAGTTTTGTCTTCGTACATTTTGATGTTACCTCTCTTTTTTGCGAAAATGATTTTCCCCTGCGTCATTTGCAGCTTGCGCATTGCTGCAAGGGTCTTTATATGCGATCAGCGGTTCGCTGGATGCGCTGTGGTTTGCCGTGCGTTCTCAAGGGAGTCTGTACGCGAAGAGAGGGTACAAAGATAAACCGAAAGAAAACAGGCGAGGGCTGCCGGAGGGGACGTTCTGCTGCGCGAGATAGCTCCGGTTTTCCACCCCGCACTGCTTATTATATGCAAGCATTTTCCATTTGTCAATAGTAAATAAAAGCTTTTTTATTTTTCCAGAATTTTTTGTACGTTTTCGACGGCTTCTACCAGCGTCTGCACGACCGTTTCCGCAAGATCTTGTGTGTCCGCCTCGGCCATCACGCGAATAAGCGGCTCTGTGCCAGACGCCCGGAGCAGAATGCGGCCGCGGCCCGCGATCTTTTCTTCCTCGGCAGCCTTCGCGTTTTCCAGCTCTTCAGAGGCCAAAATCGCGGTTTTTTCCTCGTTGGAGGCGACTCGGACATTTTTCAGCACCTGCGGGTAGTGCGTGATCTGGTTTGCAAGCTCACTCGCCTTTTTGCCGCTCTGGCCCAGAATGGACAGAAATTGCAGCGCCGCCAGCTGGCCGTCTCCGGTCGTCATGTGCTCTAAAAAGATGATGTGGCCCGACTGCTCGCCGCCGAGGACCATGTGTTCTTTCTGCATGAGCTCGAGCACGTTCCGGTCTCCCACCGCCGCGCACAAAAGCTTGAGATTCTGCTCCTTGCAGAATTTGTGAAGCCCCAGGTTCGACATGACCGTCGCCACAAAGCCCTGTGACTGGAGCTTCCCCTGCGCCGTTAAGTACTCTGCGCACACGGCCATGATCTGGTCGCCGTCGATTTCGCGTCCCATTTCGTCCACGGCCAGGCACCGGTCGGCGTCTCCGTCAAAGGCGAGGCCGAGATCGAACCCGCCTTCTGTGACGCGCTTACTGAGCCTTCCCAGATGCGTCGAGCCGCAGTTTTCGTTGATGTTCACGCCGTCTGGCGAAACGCTCAAAAACTCCGCCTGTAAGGGAAAGCGCGAAAAGAGCTTCTCCGCCGTCGCGCTGGCCGCGCCGTTGGCGCAATCGAAAACGACCTTGAGGGGCTTGAGGCCCTCGACCGTCGAGGATAGATGCGCGATATAATCGTCCATCAGGTGTGCCCCGTCATAGACCCTTCCGATCTCGCCGTGCGTTTTGACCGGAAGCTCGCCGTCTCGTAAGATCAGCGACTCGATGTTTGCCTCCAATTCATCGCTCAGCTTGAAGCCCTGTGAGGAGAACATTTTGATGCCGTTGTGCTCAAACGGATTGTGCGACGCGGAAATGACGATGCCCGCGTCCGCCTGTTCCTGCACCGTCAAATATGCCACGGCGGGCGTCGGGATGACGCCGAGCTTCACCGCGTCGCAGCCGCTGGCAGTCAGGCCCGCGATGAGCGCCGCTTCGAGCATATCGGAGGAAATGCGCGTATCCTTGCCGATGACGACCTTGGGACGCCGCCCATCCATGCTCCCGAGGCTGATGGCCGCGGCCTGACCGACTCTGTAGGCAAGATGACACGTCAGCGTCTCATTGGCAACGCCGCGGATGCCGTCGGTTCCGAACAATTTTCCCATAAAAGCTACCTTCTTACTCAAAAACTCAGCTGCTCCGGCTGCTGCGCCGGTGCGGCAAGATGCAGGTGTTCATACGCCAGCTGCGTCACGCAGCGTCCTCTGGGCGTGCGCGTGAGAAAGCCGATCTGCATCAAATACGGCTCATACACGTCCTCGAGCGTGACGGCCTCTTCTCCGATGGTCGCGGCCAGCGTTTCAAGCCCCACCGGGCCGCCGCCATAATTGCGGATGATCGCCGTGAGCATCCGACGGTCGACCGCGTCCAGCCCCAGATGGTCGACCTCCAGCTTCCCCAGCGCATGGTCGGCCGCGTCCTTGGTGATGACGCCGTCGTGATAGACCTGCGCAAAATCGCGCACGCGGCGAAGAAGCCGGTTGGCAATTCTGGGCGTTCCTCTCGAGCGCGAGGCAATTTCCAGCGCGCCCGCAGGATCGATGTCGATGCCGAGAAGCGCCGCCGAGCGCTTGACGATCCTCGATAGCTCTTCGTTCGTATAGAGCTCCAGCCGCAGCTGCACGCCGAAGCGGTCTCGAAGCGGGCTCGAGAGCTGCCCCGCTCTGGTCGTCGCGCCAATGAGCGTAAAGCGCGGAAGGTCGAGCCGGATGGAGTTGGCAGAAGGCCCCTTGCCGAGGATGATATCGATGGCGTAGTCCTCCATCGCGGGGTATAAAATTTCTTCGACTGCGCGGTTGAGCCGGTGGATCTCGTCGATGAACAACACGTCTCCGGGCGCTAAATTGGTCAGAAGCGCGGCAAGGTCTCCTGCTTTTTCAATGGCCGGGCCCGAGGTCACGCGGATGTTCGTGCCCATTTCGTTGGCGATGACGCCGGCCAGCGTCGTTTTGCCGAGTCCCGGCGGGCCGTATAGCAGCACATGATCCAGCGGTTCGTTGCGCCGCCTTGCGGCTTCTATGTAGACAGAGAGATTCCCCTTCGCCTTTTCCTGGCCGGTGTAATCAGCAAGCGTTTTAGGGCGCAGGCTCACCTCGCCGTCGTCCTGCGGGGTCAGGCTCGTGGTGACGATCGGCGCTTCATAATCCTGCGAAAAATCAAGACTCATCGCGTTTCCCCCTTACTGCATGACCATGGCCCGCAGGGCATGGCGGACGATCTGTTCGACGCTCATGGCGCTGACGTCCACACCCTTGAGCGCAGCGGCAATTTCCTGCTGGCTGTAGCCGAGACTTGCCAGGGCGGCGGAGGCTTCCGCGCTCTTGCTGCCATGTATGGGCGAAGCGTCCAGCTGCGCCCCCGAGAGCTCCAGCTGCGAAGGCGCGAGTTTGTCCTTAAGCTCGAGCAGAATGCGCTGGGCAAGCTTTTTCCCGACGCCCTGCGCCATCGTGAGCGTCTTGTCGTCCTGCGTCATGACGGCCAGCGTAAACTGGTCGGGCGTCACGACGGACAAGATGGCCAGCGCCGCCTTCGGGCCCACGCCGCCCACGCCGAGGAGCTTTTCAAAGCAGCTTAATTCCTCGCGCGAGGAAAAGCCGTAGATGTCGAATGCGTCTTCTTTGATATTGCAGAAGGTGAAAAGCTTCGCGGGCTTTCCGACCTGCAATTTGGAAAGCGTCACGTTTGTCGTATGGCACGCGTAGCCCACGCCGCCGCAGTCGACGACCGCGAGGTTCGCGTCGAGAAGCGTGATGGTTCCGTTCAGATAATAAAACATGGGTCTTCCCCCTTATTGTCCCTGCACGCGGCTTAACAGCGACGTTGCGCTTCGCGCGTGGCACAGGGCGATGGCGATGGCGTCCGCCGCGTCGTCCGGCCGGGCAACCGTTTCCATCTTCAGAATGCGGCGTGTCATGTCCATGACCTGCCGTTTTTCCGCGCCGCCATAGCCGACCACAGCCTGCTTGACCTGATTGGGCGTGTACTCAAAAAGCGGGACGCCGTATTTTTCGATCGCGAGTAAAATCACGCCTCGTCCGTGGCTGACGCCGATGCCGGTCGTCACGTTGTGCCCCCAGAAGAGCTCTTCGACGGCCACCGCGTCGGGCTTCACGGTGGTAAGAAGCTCCATCATGTCGTCGTAGAGCATCACAAGGCGCTTCGAGAGCGAGAGCCCCGCGGGCGTGGTGATCGTGCCGTAGTTTACAAGGCGCAGCTGTCCCGGCTCTGTGTGCAGAACGCCGAAGCCCGTCGTGGCGTAGCCGGGGTCGATGCCTAAGATCCGCATACGCTCCGCCTTTCAGAATTTTCCGAAGATCTGCCAGTAGCACATCCCGCCGATCGCGAAAATGACGATCGCCAGCAGCACCCACGCCAGCACGATCTGGCTTTTCGGCCGCGGCGTGTAGGGGCTTTTTTCCTCCGGCTGCGCGTGTGCGCTCTTGTATTCGAGTTCTTCCGTCGATCGCTGCGTTCCCATGGCCCGGCCATCCTTTCATGATCACATACGAAGTTATTATATCATACATTCGTTCAGATTCCTAGCGCAAAATAACGCGGCCCTCGCGTGCATAAAATTCCCGCCGGGAGCAAAAGCTTCCTTCAGGAGGAATTGCCATGCTCATTTCATTCATCCGCACCGTCATTCTGTACTCCGTCCTCATCGCCGTCATCCGTCTCATGGGAAAGCGCCAGCTCGGCGAAATGGAGCCGATGGAGTTCGTGGTGACGATGCTT
Source organism: Clostridiales bacterium UBA6388 (assembly GCA_002437575.1). GTDB lineage: Bacteria > Bacillota > Clostridia > Oscillospirales > Oscillospiraceae > CAG-170. Next base: position 11,267 of record DJQK01000111.1, read on the forward strand.
TTGGCCAATCTCGCCGCCGTTCCGATGCAGGAGACGGGCATTCCGCTTCTGTCGGGGCTCGTGCCAATTCTGGTGGTGCTTTCGATGGAGCTTCTTCTGTCCGTCCTTGTCTACCACAGCGTGGGGGCCAGAAGGCTTCTTTGCGGCAAGCCGGTCATTCTCATGGAAAACGGCAGGCTCTTGCAGGAAAATCTCAAAAAGACGCGCATCACGCCGGACGAGCTGACGGAGTTTCTGCGCATGGAGGGCGTCGTCGATCTATCGAGCGTCAAATACGCGATCCTGGAGACCGGCGGGCAGATCAGCGTGCTTCCGTACGCGAAGTGTAAGCCCGCAAACGCCAAGGCCGCCGGCGTCAGGGTCGAAGACACGCCGCTTCCGGTGACGGTCATCTCCGACGGACAGGTGTTAGAGGAAAACCTTCCCAGGCTGGGAAAAGACCGCGGCTGGGTCGCGGCGGTTTTGACCAATTACGGCTGCACGGTGCGCGACGTGTATCTTCTCACCGCAGAACCCAGCGGCAAGCTCTATTTCTGCCGGAAGGGGGAAGCGTAAATGCGCCATGTGCTTTTGTCCTGCGTCATTTTGCTGCTGGCCCTCGCGTTCTGCCTGTTTTCGATGCTGCATATCCGCGCGATCTGCAAAGAGGCGCTGGACGTTCTGGCCCTCGCGCAGGAAAGCGCCGAAGAAAGCGATTTTGAAGGCTGTCTCGTCTATACGGCCCGGGCCATGCGCCACTGGCAGCGGTATGAACGCTATTTCGGGCTCGTGCTTGCGCACGAAGAAGTCGACGATGTGCTCGGGCGCTTTGCCGCGCTGACGCAGTACGCACAGCTCGAGGACCGCGACGATTTTCTTGCAGGCGTAGCCGAACTGCGCTTTTCCATCTCCCATCTGCGCGAGATGGAGCTGCCTGCGCTGGAGAATATCCTTTGATTGTGCCTCACAAACAACCCTGTAGGGGCGGACGACACTGCAATGTCACGAACTTAACC
>DJQK01000136.1:0-5614 GCA_002437575.1 Clostridiales bacterium UBA6388
ACCGGTTAAGTTCGTGACATTGGTCAGCTGCTCCCCCTTCGCAGCGGAAGCGCTCTTCCGCACGCACCCGCTCCAAGGAGCGGACTCATTTTGAAAATAGTCTCACAGAGTTTCGCGCCCGCAGGCGCGAAATAAAATGAAAATCTGTTTTATCCGGTGGCTCTGCCAGCCGGACAGGACAGCCGTTAGCGGTTTTACCACTTACGGATGTCGCGTACCCCTTGCGGGTAAAAACTCCTATCGCCTCGCAAGTGTGGAATTTTGTCCCTACGGGACAAAATTATGCGCGTAGTCGAGGCGCATCCTCTTTGGAAAAAAGCCCCTGCTTTTTTCCAATTCTCACAGCGTAACGCCGGCGTTTTTGATCGGCTGGCGCGGATGCGCAGGATCGCGCGTCACCTGGGGCTCTGCGCCGTTTTTCACACAGTCCTCCGTGATGAGCACGCTCTTGATGGAAAGATCGGACGGAATCTTATACATCACGTCCGTCATCACCGACTCCATGATCGCGCGAAGGCCACGGGCGCCGATCTGCCGGTCGATGGCCTTTTCGGCGATCGCCTCCAGAGCGCCCTGCTCAAAGCTCAGCTCGACGTGATCGTACTCCAGCAGCTTGTGGTACTGCTTGCAAAGCGCGTTCTTGGGCTCGGTCAGAATGCGCACCAGGTCCTCTTTTTTGAGGCTCTGCAGCGACGTGATGACCGGCAGACGGCCCACGAGCTCGGGGATGATGCCGAACTTCAGAAGATCGTGCGGCTGCACGAGCTCAAAGAGCTTACCCACGTCGCGCTTGCTCTTGCTCTGCAGTTCGCTGCCGAATCCGAGAGACGACTTGTCCGTCCGGTGCTCGATGATCTTGTCGAGCCCATCGAACGCGCCGCCGCAGATGAACAGAATGTTCGTCGTGTCGATCTGGATGAACTCCTGCTGCGGATGCTTGCGGCCGCCCTGCGGCGGAACGTTTGCGATCGTGCCCTCGAGAATTTTGAGTAACGCCTGCTGCACGCCCTCGCCCGATACGTCGCGCGTGATGGACGTGTTTTCGGACTTTCTCGCGATCTTGTCCATTTCGTCGATGTAGATGATGCCGCGCTCAGCCAGCTCCACATCAAAATCCGCCGCCTGCAACAGCCGCAGCAGAATATTTTCCACATCCTCGCCCACGTAGCCGGCCTCGGTCAGCGTCGTGGCGTCGGCAATGGCGAATGGGACATTCAGGATCTTCGCCAGCGTCTGGGCAAAAAGCGTTTTGCCCGAGCCCGTGGGGCCGATCATCAGAATGTTGCTCTTCTGAAGCTCGACGTCGGTCTCCTGTGAAAAGTAGATGCGTTTATAATGATTGTAAACCGCCACGGACAGCGCGGTCTTTGCCTCGTCCTGTCCGATGATGTAGCGGTCCATATACGTTTTGATCTCCTGCGGCGTCGGAAGGGTATCGGGAAGCTCCAGGTCCTGGGGGCCTCCGTTTTTCATTTCGTCGCGCAGGATGCTCGAGCACAGATCGATGCACTCGTTGCAGATGTAAACATTCGGGCCGGCGATGATCCGGTTGACCTGTTCCTGCCGCTTGCCGCAGAACGAGCAGCGGATGGAATCTCTTGCCATGGGTCTACTCCTTTAATTCATGAAAGTCAGGGGAAACCTTCTGGCAAGGAAGGCGTTTGCTCCCTTGCCAGTTTTTTGTGTTCTGTTATCTCTGGTAAATGACCTTGTCAATGAGGCCGTAGGCCTGCGCTTCCTCTGCGGTGAGGAAATTGTCGCGCTCGGTGTCGGCGCAGATGGTCTCATACGGCTTTCCGGTGTTGGAGGCCAGAATTTCGTTGAGGCGCTGCTTGATCTTCAGCATCCGGGCCACATGGATCTGCATATCGGTCGTCTGACCCTGCGTGCCGCCGAGCGGCTGGTGGATCATGATCTCGGCGTTGGGAAGCGCAATGCGCTTGCCCTTCGTGCCGGACGACAGAAGGAACGCGCCCATCGACGCGGCCATACCGACGCAGATGGTGGAAACATCGCACTTGATGTACTGCATGGTGTCATAGATCGCCATGCCGTCGGTGACGCTTCCGCCGGGGCTGTTGATGTAGAACTGGATATCCTTATCCGGATCCTGCGCCTCAAGGTAGAGCATCTGTGCGACGATCAAAGACGCCGTCGTGCTGTTGACCTCTTCCGATAACATAATGATACGGTCGTTGAGAAGACGCGAAAAAATATCGTAAGACCGCTCGCCGCGGCTCGTCTGCTCGACGACATAGGGAACCAAACTCATAAAACTTGCTCCTTTCTTCGGATGTAACATTTTAACCATCCGGCGAAGGCTTTATTCCTTCTCGGAGGCCTCGGCTTCTTCCTTCTTCTCTTCCGCAGGAGCGACGGCGACGGCGCTGTCGGTGATGATCTTCGCAGCCTTGCGGCCCATGAGATCGGACTTGACCGCCACGGTGTCGACGGCAGCTTTGACCTTGTCGAGCTCCATCTGGTACTGCTCGGCCAGCTTCTTAAGCTCTTCTTCGAGCTCCTCGTCGGTGACCTCAAGATTTTCCGCGTGGGCGATCTCGCTCAGCAGGATATCATTGCGGACGGTCTGCTCTGCCATCGGGCGCATGGAAGCGCGAAGGCCGGAAAGATCGCCGCCGACCATCTTGGCATAGTCCTCGAGCTTCATGCCCTGCGACTGAAGCTGATAGGCAAACTGCTCGAGCTGACGGTCGACCTGCTCGTCGATCATGCACGCCGGAATATTGCAGGTCATGTTGGCCGCGGCCAGCTGCACAGCGGCAGCTTCGAACGCACGGTCGCTATTTTCCTCGCGGGACTTGGTGAACCGGGCGCGGATATCGTCCTTCAGGGCGTCGAGCGTGTCAAACTCGGAGACGTCCTTTGCAAACTCGTCGTCAAGCTCGGGCTTGATGGACTCCTTGACCTCGTGGACCTTGCACTTGAAGACGGCGGGCTTGCCGGCCAGCTCCTTGGCGCTGTAGTCTTCGGGGAAGGTGACGTTCACGTCGCGCGCTTCGCCGGCGACAGCGCCCACGAGCTGCTCTTCAAAGCCGGGGATGAACGAGCCCGAGCCGAGCGTGAGGGAGTAGTCCTCCGCCTTGCCGCCCTGGAAGGGCTTGCCGTCGACAAAGCCTTCAAAGTCGATGATCACGGTGTCGCCGTTTTCGGCCGCGCGGTCAACGGTCTCGATGCGTGCGTTGCGCTCTGCCATGCGATTGAGCTCGGCGTCAATTTCGCTGTCTTCGACCTTCACCTCGCGCTTGGGGACCTCAAGACCCTTGTACTGGCCGAGGGTAACTTCGGGATAGAGCTCGGTCTCGATCGTCAGAACGACGCCGCCCTCTGCGGGCGTGTCCATATTGGAAACGGACGGCGTGCCGACCGCCTTGAGCGCCTGGTCGACGATGGCCTTGGTGTAGATGTCCGGGAAAATTTCATTGACGGCGTCCTCATAGAAAACGGTCGCGCCGTACATACTCTCGACCATCTTGCGCGGGGCCTTGCCCTTGCGGAAGCCGGGGAGCATGATGTCCTTTCTGCACTTGGCATACGCCTTGTTCAGGGCCGTTTCAAACTCGTCTTTGCCGATCTCGAGGACAATTTTGGCCTTGCCGTTTTCTTTTTCTACGCTCTTGACATTCATGTTGGTTTTCCTCCTATACGGTGCGGCCGGTTTGGGCCGTCATTCACCACATTATTATTGAATCCGCTCTATTCTATCAGAGTTTTGCCGAGATTTCCACTGTTTTTTATATTTTCTTTTCAATCGAGGATTTTTTGCGGGATAAAGTTTACATAATCAGCAGACAGCAGCCGGAACTCGCACCCGCCGACGCTTCCCTGAATGGCCAGGCGCATCGACTCGGCGTGCAGGTGCCCATAAAAGCAGCGCTTCACGCCATACCTTGCCAGCAGCTCCAGAATTTCCGGACACTCATAGCCCCGGTAGCGCGGCGGATAGTGCAGAAAGCAGAGCTTTTCGCTCTCCCCTGCCGCCTTTAAGCTGGCCTCCAGCCGCCCAAGCTCGCGCCGGAAAATTTTCTCGTCGTGCGTGCCCTCCTGCTCCTGCTCGTAAAACCAGCCGCGCGTGCCGCACAGGGCCGTTTCTCCATAATAATAGCAGTTGTTGTTCAGGACGAACAGATCGTCCCAGCCGTGTTCGGCGCAGAACTTATAAAATTTCGCCGCCGTGGTCCACCAGTAGTCGTGGTTTCCCTTGAGGAGGATCTTCCGGCCGGGAATTTCGTGGATAAACGCAAAATCCTTTTCCGCCTGCTCAAGCCCCAGCGCCCAGCTGAGATCTCCGAGCAGAACCGTCGTATCCTCGGGCGAGATCACGGAAAGCCCCGCCCGGAGCTTTTCCATATAGCCTTCCCACCGCCCGCCGAACACGTCCATCGGCTTATACGCGCCAAGACACAGATGCAGATCTCCGATGGCGTATAGGCTCATGTTCGCAGAAACTCCGTCACGACCTGCTCCATTTCCTCCTGCGCGATCACTTGCGTAAAGCGGACCTTCTTTCCGGCCAGGCCTGCCAGCGGCGCGGGCACGGGCTTACCGGTCCTCTCCGCCAGCTGCGAAAGAATGCCCGTTCCCGGCGCAAATTCCGTCTCGCCCAGAGCCTCGAGAACGCTCTTGCAGAACTTGAAGGGGCTCGCCGTCGAGACAACGACCAGCGGCCGCTTTGCTCCCTTGTTCTGCTGGTAATGCTCGGCCACATTCCATGCGACGGCCGTGTGCGTATCGAGAAGATAGTGCTTTTCGGCAAAGACCTTCGCGATCGTCTTCTTCGTTTCCTCGTCGTCGCAGAACCCGCAGGCAAACTCCGCGGCGATCTTCCGCGCCGTCTCGGGCTTCACGGTGTATGTTCCGTGCGCGGCAAGCGCATTCATGTAATCCGCGACGCCCTCTCCCGCGCCTTCCATCAGCGCCAGCAGGCGCTCGAGGTTCGACGAGATGAGAATGTCCATGGACGGAGACGCCGTCTGATAAAACGGCCGGTTGCGGTCATATGTGCCGGTCGACAGGAAGTCTGTCAGAACGTTGTTCGCGTTCGACGCGCACACCAGCATTCCCACCGGAAGACCCATATGCTTTGCATAGTACCCGGCGAGGATGTTGCCGAAATTCCCGGTCGGCACGCAGAAATCGATCCTGTCTCCCAGCGCGATCTTCCCCGCGGCCAAAAGCTCGCAGTACGCCGAGATATAATACACGATCTGCGGCAGCACGCGCCCCCAGTTGATGGAGTTTGCAGACGAGAGGAAATAGCCCTTTCCGGCGAGGTCCTCGCGCACAATGGGGTCAGAGAAAATGCGCTTCACGCCGCTCTGCGCGTCGTCAAAGTTCCCCTTCACCGCGCACACGCCGACGTTTTCGCCCTCCTGGCTCACCATCTGCAATTTCTGAATGTCCGACACGCCGCCGTCGGGATAGAACACAAGAATTTTCGTGCGGTCGACATCGCGGAAGCCCTCGAGCGCAGCCTTTCCGGTGTCGCCGGACGTGGCGACCAGAATGCAGACCGTCTTCTCTTCTCCGGTTTTTTTGAGACTCGCCGTGAGAAGATACGGCAGCATCTGAAGCGCCATATCCTTGAACGCGCACG
>DJQK01000136.1:5623-6541 GCA_002437575.1 Clostridiales bacterium UBA6388
GTCGGCCCATGCCAGAGCTCCATCACGTACCGGCCCTCTCCCAGGTCCTTCACAGGAGCCGCCTTTCCGTCGTCAAATTTCGCGTTTCCATACGCCTTTTCGGCAAAGCCCAGAAGCTCTTCCTCTGAAAATTCGTCCAGATACCGCTTCATGATCTTCGCCGCCCGCTCGGGATACGAAAGCGGAGAGAGCGCCGCAATATCCTCTAACGGGATCTGCGGAATTTCCTCCGGCAAAAACAGGCCGCCGTCGCGGCTGAGCCCCTGCACGATGGCCTGCGCCGCCGTCAATTTCGTATTGGGATCTCTTGTACTTACATAGTGCATTGTTTCACAACCTTTAATAAAGACTCGCTGAAAATATTCGAAACACTGTCCTCCGACAGCCCTTTTTCCTTCAAAAACTCTGCCAGCGCCGCGTAGCTGTCCACGCCCGCAAAGCCCTCCGGCAAAACGTCGCAGCCATCCAAGTCTCCTCCCAGCGCGATATGTCCCTCGCCGCCGAGCGTAAGAAAATGCTCGATGTGCCGCCAGACATCGTCCAGCGTAACTGTCCCTTCGTCGCGCAGAAACGCGCCGTAGAGATTGAGCCCCGCCGTACCGCCGACTGCACAGAGCGCTCTGAACTGCTCGTCCGTCAGATTCCGCACGTGGCGGCAGATCGCGCGGGAATTGGAATGGCTCGCGACAAACGGTTTTTCCGTGATATCGCAAAGATCCCAGAACGCCTTTTCCGAGATGTGGCTGACATCTAAAATAATGCCCAGCTTCTGCGCCCGGCGCACAAATTCGCGGCCCTTTTCCGTCAGTCCGCCGCCGGAGACAATGCTGCCCGCGAGCGCATTTTCCGCGTTCCAGCACGGCGCGATCATGCGCACGCCCTGTGCATACGCTTCTTCCAACTTACCCGGGTCGCACG
>DJQK01000136.1:6561-7274 GCA_002437575.1 Clostridiales bacterium UBA6388
GATCGACAAAAACGCGCCGCATTTTCCCGCCGCAATGGCCGCGCGTGCGTCTTTTTCGTTCGAGCACCGGACGATACGGTCCGCGTTTTCGTCCAGCTCCCGGTCAAAATACGCCAGCGCCTTTTCATAGTGGCCCTCAAAGCTATCCGTCTTCGGCAGCCACACCGTACAGAACGCGTAAAACTGCACATATCCGGAAAGCGCCTCGGCTCTTTGCAGCGACACGTGCCCGCTGTTTCGCGTCAGATGCTCTGCCTTCTGCCAGAGCTCCATCGGCGTGTCGCAGTGTCCGTCAACAACTGTAACCTTCTTCATCAAACGCACCCTCTAAAAGCCGGACGGCGGGACATTTGGTCTCGAGCCCTTCCGGCGCATAAATTTCTATCACATCAAAGCGCGGCTGAAGCTCCGTTTCGTGTTCTTCCAGCCACAAGGCCGCAGACGCGCTGAGCTTTTCCTGCTTGCGCTTATCGACAAATTCCCGCGCCGCGCCGAATTTTGCGCTTTTGCGCAGCTTGACCTCGGCAAAGACGAGAAATTCCGCGTTTTTCGCAATAATGTCGATCTCTCCGTACCGGCAGCGAAAGTTCCGCTCGACGATCTCAAAGCCCTTCAGCTCCAGACGCCGCGCCGCGATCTCCTCGCCCCACGGCCCGAGCCGCATCTTATGCTCCATAGAATTTCTTGAGAAACGTCCGCCGGTGGATCTCGCA
>DJQK01000136.1:7308-9867 GCA_002437575.1 Clostridiales bacterium UBA6388
GCATAGTGCCGCTTCGTGCCGTAGCCCTTGTGGACGGCGAAGCCATACTGCGGATACGCTTTGTCCAGCTCCTCCATCAGCCGGTCCCGCGTGACCTTTGCCAGAACCGACGCCGCCGCGATGGAGGCAGACAAGCTGTCTCCCTTGACGATCGTTTTCACCGGCAGGCCAAAGTCCTTCGCGCGGTTTCCGTCGACGAGCGCAAGATCGGGCCTTACCTCCAATTGATCCAGCGCCCGCTGCATCGCCAGAAACGTCGCCTGCAAAATATTGATCTCGTCGATTTCCTGCTCCGACGCCATCGCGATGCCGTAGCAGACGGCCTGTTCGGTAATGACGTCAAAAAGTTCTCTTCGTTTTTTGTCCGTCAGCTTTTTCGAGTCGTTGAGCCCATCGATCACAAGCCCCTTCGGCAGAATCACCGCCGCCGCGCACACAGGGCCCGCTAACGGCCCCCGGCCCGCCTCATCCACGCCGCAGACCGTCTCAAAGCCTTCCGCGAACGCCTCGTTTTCATACCGCCAAAGATCCTTCGGTTCTTCCTTCATCCCAGCTCCTCCGGCCGTTCCAGCGTAAATTTTCCGAGCTTGCAGCTTCTGTACTCGTCCAGCAGCACCTTGGCCATCCGCTCCGTGTCGACCTCGCCGCCGGAGATGAGAAAGCCGCGTTTTCGTCCCGCCGCCTGCAAAAGCGCCCAGCCGTCGATCTCCGCGGGAATTTCGATTTTATACCGCTCGGTGAGCGCCGCCGGGTATTCCCGCGCCAGAAGCTCCATCAGATGGCAGCCCAGCGTCTCGGTGTCCAGAATATCGTCCTTCACCGCGCCGGTGTAGGCAAGGCGCAGGCCGACCTCGGGATCGTCGAACTTCGGCCACAAAATGCCCGGCGTGTCCAGAAGCAGAAGCCCGCCGTCCACGTTCACCCACTGCTTGCCGCGCGTGACGCCGGGGCGGTTTTCCGCCTTCGCGCCCTTTCTTCCCGCGATCTGGTTGATAAACGTCGATTTTCCGACGTTCGGAATGCCCACGACCATGAGCTTTAAGGGCCGTCCGACCTGCCCTTTTTCGGCGTAGCGCTGGAGCTTTTCAGATAGCAGCTGCCGCACCGCGGGGGCAAAGGTGTTGATGCCCTTTCGCGACTTGCAGTCCGTGCGGATGACGGCCATGCCGCGATTCTTAAAGTACGCGCTCCAGCGGTTTACAAGATCGCTGTCCGCCATGTCGATGCGGTTCAGGATCACCATCCGCGGCTTTTTGCCGCAGATCGCGTCAATGTCGGGGTTCCGGCTGGAAATGGGGATGCGCGCGTCCAAGATCTCACACACTGCGTCGACCAGCTTCAAATCCTCTTCCATCATCCGGCGGGTTTTGGTCATGTGACCGGGGTACCACTGGATGTTCATTTTGTTTTCTTCCATGTTACGATACCGCGCCGATGCGGCGAAAGTCCCGGCCGCCGACGATCGTCCCTTCCTCATCCGTCTGCCGCCCCGGAATGAGCACGAAGAGCACGCGGCCCAGAATGCTCGACTGCTCCACGCACCCGAGCGGCGCGTAGCGGCTGTCGTTGGAGTGGTTGCGGTTGTCGCCCATGACAAAAACGCTCCCCTCCGGCACCGTCACGGGGTACTCCAGGCCCATGCCGATCTCCTGAAAGCTCCGGTACGTGGGCTCGAAGATATAGTCTTCTTCAATTGCCTCGCCGTTCACGTAAACGATGCCAAGGGCAAAGTCAATGTCCACCGTATCTCCGCCCGTGGCGATGACCCTTTTGACCAGCGGCCCGGAAAAGCCCGCCTCCTCCGGCGGCTCGAGTACGACAATATCTCCCCTGCTGACATTCCGGTACAGGAAGTTGCTCTCGAGCACCAGATAATCATGGTTCACGAACGTCGGGAACATGGAACTTCCGTCCACGCCGTTGAGCCGGAAGAAAAACACGAACACGATCGTGATGCCCGCGAGAATATAAACAAGGTCGTGCAAAATCGTAAACGCCTCGTAGCGCTTTTCCCGCCGCCTTCTGCGTTCTTCTTCCTGTCTGGCCGCTTCCGCCTGCGCCTGCTCTTCTGGCGTAAGCTCCTGCTGCGTTTGCTCCAAAGGCGCGTTTTGCGCCTGCTTTTTTTCTTCAAGATCCATCGCAATTACCTCATACTATTCTTTCATTAAAATCTTCAATTTTAATGAAATCTTTTTTAAGCCTGTAAGAGCCGTGCCAAGGCACGGTTAGGCTTCAAAAAGCGTCTCATACGAAAACTACGCCGCAGCGGCGGCTATTAAAACATTTAATTGATATTAAATGTTTTACAGCTTGTCAAAAAAGTCCCTACAGGACTTTTTTGCCCGCGCTTTCCGCCGAGCATTTTGAAAGCATTCAAAATGCTATTACCGAAAGCCTTGATATATCNNCAAGAGTATTATAGCAAATCTGCCGCCGGAAAGAAAGTGGATATTTTGAATTCTCCCGAAAATAGAAAAAGAAGGACTCGTGTGAGTCCTTCTTCTCGGGTTTGATGCTACACTCTTTCCTTGACCTTCGCGGCCTTGCCCAGACGATCGC
>DJQK01000072.1:0-3836 GCA_002437575.1 Clostridiales bacterium UBA6388
CTTTTATCTTTATTTTCTCTGCGTGCCTGCTCAATCGCTTTTATTTCTTCATCGCTGAATTGATATCTGGAAAACATATTTATCACCCAGATATAGTATATCATATCACTGTAATTATTTGAAGCGTTTTATTAAGAAATAGTATTATTGGCGATAAAGAAACGATTGTCGGGAAAAACCAGACGGTATTTGTAAATGGAATGATACCCCACTCTATTTGGAACAACAGCGATAGAATTGCCGTGGTAATCAAGATTTCTACGGAACGGGATGACGGTGAAATGTAATGAGCGGAAAAAGCACAAAACGTATCCTTCTCTATCTACTGCTGGTTCTGGCCTTTTGGACGTTTACTTTATAAGACAAGTTGGAGTTGTAGAGAAGGCGTTATGGAAAAAGATGTATTGAAAAGGTATAGAATGAAAAACAGAGAGGAAGCTGTGGTTTTCTTAAAAAGCCTTTGGGATGAATTGCCTCAGCCCTGTCTATTATGCGGAGGAAGATTAGACTTTCTTCATAAAAAAGCAAAGAAAAGCAACTGTGACTGGATATGTACAGTCTGTGGTGAGAGATACGATACAATTAAAATCCTAAAACAGTTAAATGGTGTGTTGGATAAAAAAGCATATCAGTAAGAGGCAAACTGCTCCTTATTGATATAGAAAACGCAAGGATAAAAACGCAACGCATATCAAAGGGTATGCCAGAGCCGGTAGGTAGCCCGGCCGTCCTGCTCATGCAGGGTAAGTAACCTGTCCCTCCGGGTTGTCCATTTCTTGCTGGAATCTATCAAGGAGGGATGTTTATGAGTGAAACGCTTGGTATGTTGACAGTCTTTTTTGAAGAGCCGTTTTGGGTCGGCATATTTGAAAGAATGGAGCAAAGAAATCTCTCTGTCTGCAAGGTGATCTTTGGCGCAGAGCCAAAGGATTATGAGGTGTGGGAGTTTATCCTTCGCCATTACCGAGATTTGAAATTCAGCCCGGCGATAAAAGCGGAGTTGAAACAGTCCGCTGATAACCCAAAACGCCGACAGCGCAGCATAAAAAAGCAACTTCAGAATGTAGGTGTCGGTACAAAATCACAGCAGGCGCTTGCCGCGCAGCGTGAGGAATTGAAAACGGAGCGCAAAAAGGTCAGCAAGGAACAGCGCGAGGCTGAAAAGCAGCGGAAGTTTGAACTGAAACAGCAAAAACGGAAAGAACAACACAAAGGGCATTGAGTGCATTACTGAAAATGGCGAAACAGCGCCAATGCGTCAGATAGTAGAGCGGCCATTTCTTCCGGCGTCTTTTTATCATGCATCTCCAGCCATAGCCGTATAACATTGTAGTGCTCGATGCTGATAGTCATCATAAAAATGTGCTCGGTTTCTTCATCATCGCAGAATGAACCTCCCCATATTTCATCCCTGCCGGCGGCAAGCTGCTTGTCAAAAAATTCGATCAGTAGATGATCCAGATGGTTTCGTTTCAGACATTGAAAAAACGCCAAATGCTGATTTACAAAATCGACGATCGCAACTGCCAGATGTTCTCTCGTTTTTACTGGTAGTCGTTTGAGCGTCGCAATATAATCAGGGAATATGCGTACAAGCAGATGGGTAATGATCTCTTGCTTGTTGTCAAAGGCTCTGTAAAACGTTCGCCTGGAAAGATCGGCCTTTTGTGCGATTTCAGACACGGTGATGCTGTCATAGTCTTTCTTTTGCAGTAAGGAATAGAAAGCATCTGCGATCCATTCCCTACTGAGTTCCTTTTGCCGTTCTTGATGTGTCATAATACCCTCCTGTCACAAAAAACGATTATTGTAGCACTTGTTGCGGAAGCATTGAAGAAATCTTGCTTTTATTATACAATAGATATTGTGATGGCACAAGTGTGACATCTAAATTTTGTGAGCAGACATGCGACGCAAATATAGTTTTATGGAACGATACATACAGATCTCGCACATAAGTTTTTCCTCCCCATTTCATTGATTCTCTCGCGCATCACATGGTCGCGCAGTTCATTCTCAAACAGGATCGGGACGTAATCCGCACCCTTGTGGTTCAGGTCGGCCTTTCTCACCGTGTACCGGATGATTTCGGCGATGTCATCCAGCTCGAACTGGTATCCCTCACGCCGCTGGACGTCGAATACGATGTCGGCCAGTGCATCGAAGTTCAGTTTTTCGGTGTCGATCATTCTCCGACCACCTCCAGCCAAGCGTCCGCGTATTCCATCACAGACCTGCTGTAACCCGTGGTCGTGTATCCCTTGCTGAAGACGTGTTCCTGAGCGCCGGACGGACCGTAGTTGTATGCGATCAGAGCCTTGTGCCAGTCTCCGTAGTCTCCGAACAGGTCGCTCAGGATGAACACCCCTGACCTCAAGTTCTGATACGGGTCGGTCAGGTCGGTTACTCCAATGCTTTCGGCAAGCCATTCGGCGTTGATCTTGTTAATCTGCATATAGCCGAAGCAAGTTCCGTTCGATGCGTCCGCCGTAAATGAGCTTTCCGCCTGTATGACGCCCAGCGCGATATGGTACGGAACTCCGTATTCCTCGCAGACGGTAATCAAATGACATTGCAGGTCGAAGTCGAGCGGTATCTCCTCGTGCAGGTATCCCTGTTCCACCAGAGCCTGCTCGATTTTCTCCGGCTCCTCCGGGTCTTCTGTCGCCTCTTGCGTGAGCGGCTCCGGCTCTTCTCCCCGTAGCGGCGTTTCATAAACGAGCTGCACCGGTTCCGCCATCGGCTCCTGCTTCGCTGTCTCTTCTACCGTAGGCAGAACCTCCATCGGGGTGTCTTCGGCGTCAGCATTGATGCTCGCCACTGCCGCCGTTACCGCGGCGGTCGTAATTGCCGCCACCGTAAGTACCAGCGCCACGCGCCGCCGTATCTGGCGCTGTCTGCGTCTCCGTCGTTCCATTCTGGTCATGATGCCTTTTCCTCCTTGGCTATGCTGCGAAATATTGATATATCGAGAGCTTCCTGCTCTCGGATTCTCCGATCAAGTTCTGCCGCCCCTCGGATTCCGTACTGTTCGGCGAGGATGCGTACGATTTCCTCAGCATTCATCTCGCCACCCATTTCCGAGTGCCTTTTCTCCGATGATGCGGAGTTCGCTCACCGTCTTCGATAAGCGGTCGAGATACGTCAGAATCTCCTCCAGCGCCGGCTTCTCGTCATCGCTGATCTTTCCGTCTTCGGCAATGTCAACCAGCCTGTCCTTGACACCTTCCAAATCCTCGACGCGCAGATTCTTGAGCAGCTTCACGGTCACGCGCTCAAGCCCCGGCGTTTCGTCCGAGATGGCGAGCGTTCTGCCAATCGGGCATTCGTGCAGACAGTAGTAGTTCCGCAGCTCCGGCTTGTGATAGAGGTCTGCCATCAGGACAGCCTTATCGACAGGCATACACTTATTCAAGCCAAGCTCCGCGTCCTTCACCGCGTCCTCTGACATATTCAGCGCTTCCGCAGCGCCCGCTCGGCTCAGGAGCTTGTCGTTCCATTTTGCGGCTTCCATTCGGGCTTCGTACCATACATTGCCCGCCGCTTTCGTGGCTCCACGGCCCATTTTTTTCGCCCTCCAATCGCTTATAATGACCATAGTGACAAGGTAAACAAACCAATCGGTCGTTCGTCGGTAAAAAAACGAATTACCGTGTCACATCTTGAGCATTACCAATCGGTAACTGCCCGTCGAAAAAAAAGTCGTTCACCTGCTGGGCGGTCAGCTCCAGCAGCTTCGCAACAGTCACCTTTTCAGTGTCGGCGAACTTAATGACTCCCTTCTCCTTCTTCCTGTATGTGTCCAAGGATATGTCGAGCCTGTCTGCCATGTACTG
>DJQK01000072.1:3879-16483 GCA_002437575.1 Clostridiales bacterium UBA6388
TTCGTTCACCTCCGTTCCTTTTGGTGTTTGGTGTTACCGTTGTACTTATCATAACTTACCAATCGGTCATTGTCAAGAGTTTTTCGGCCACTTTCGGTATTTTTTTGGTCAGTAGCGGTAGGTTTTTTCTTGCAAAGCAGGCCGCGATGCAATATCATATAAGCAGATCGGTAACAGGAGGACTATTACTATGGACTTTTCCAAATTCAGAGCGAACCTGACCGCCCTTATCGAAGCGCGAGGGCTTGCTGTTGTCGACCTCGGCGCAGAGACGAATATGGCGCCGACCACCATTCACCGCTACTTGTCCGGCGGGCGGACGCCCGATCTCCCGAACCTGATGCGTCTTGCAGATTTCTTCGAGGTCTCGCTCGACTGGTTGCTCGGTCTTTCTGGAGAACGCTACAACGTCATGCCACAGGAGATTCAGGATGTCGCCGACCTCTACGAGGTTGCCTCCCCCGAAGACCGGAGGGTCATCCAAGCTGTGCTGAACAAATACCGAAAGGAGAAATGACCATGATCTACGGTGAGCGCACTCACAGGAGTGCATTCTGTATCGGCACGAACGGTTCGGTTGCACCATTGACGCGCACACCGTTCATGTCTGGCAATTTCAACGAGGCGTGGCTTCAGGAGCTATTGGAGGACAATCCCGCTGTAATCCCCGCCGCTGACGTCTCTCCGGAATATCGAGATCTCGTCTGCATCGGCCGCGAAGTTCCCGTTGGCTCTGGTGAAACGCAGGGCTACATTGACAATCTCTACGTCACCCCCAGCGGCGGTATTGTCATCGTCGAGACGAAGCTGTACCGCAATCAGGAGGCGCGTCGCACCGTTGTCGCTCAGATCATTGACTACGCCAAGGAACTTCAGAAATGGGACGCTGCCAAGCTGGACGAGATAGCATACGACTACACCTACCGCAAATGCGGTCAGGCGCACCGGATCATTGACCTGATGACGGCGAAGGGGTTGCTATCTTTTTCAGATGAAAAGTCTCTCACAGACAGCCTGAATGTCAATCTGGAGAACGCTTCTTTCCTTCTGCTTATCATTGGAGACGGTATCCGAACCGGCGTTCAGCAGCTCGCCGATTTTCTGAATGACAACACCTCGATGTCGTTCCACCTCGCTTTGGCAGAGATCGAGGTCTACGAGCGTGGAGACGAAACCATCGTCGTCCCCTACCTGTTGACGAAAACGTCCATTGTGGAACGGCGAGCCGTTCCGTTCACACCAGTTGTCGAGGAACCGCGCAAGTGGAAGTACGTCAGCGGGCCAATTCTATCCCGCGGTGAGTTCATCAATCGGTTCGCCGAAAACGGCGGATACGATCCGGACGAGATCACGGAGCTGATTTACACCTTGGAGACTGCGCCCGGTCTGTCGGTCAAAATCATGCCGACCGAGCTGACCATTCAGCTCGCCACTCCAGACGGGCGCTCATTCGCTCTGCTCACATTCGGCATCTCCGGCGGACACGCAGATCTCTACATCATGCCGGGGCGTATCAAGGCAGCTCTGGAACGCGCTGGGGTATTCTCTTTTGAAGCGGAGCCTTTCCTTGAGGCATACAAGCCTTTCGTAGACTTGCGGCGCTGCAAAACGCCTCCGTATGAGTATGAGGCCGGATTCTACTACGCCGACATCGACAAGGTGCTTTCCAGAGAGGTCGCATTCATCTCCGCAGCGGAGCAGTTCGCTCTCTCTGTTGCAAAATCTGGTGAGGAGGAACAATCATGACCGTCACAAATGTCATCACAGCAGGCGACTACAAGGGGTACATTGACTTCAAAAACGCCAAGAAGGGGCTGTATATCTACGGCGCCTTCGGCCTCGGAAAGAAGACATTCATCAACAAGGACACGGTCGACCATTACGAGGTGCTCGGTGAGGAAACCAATACGAGCTTTGGCAGTGGCGTGACCCGCGGCATTCTCGGAGCCGCCGCATTCGGCGCGGTCGGTGCCATTGCGGGCGCTTCATCCGCCAAGAAGAAGGGTGTTCATACTGTCTCCATCATTTTCAAGGATGGAACGAAGTGCTTGTGCGATCTTGACGATGGGATGTTTAAGCATCTAATCGAAGTTATGTACTGAGCAAAATCACTTTTGGGCGGGGCTCGCGCAGCGACGCCTCGCCCTTATATTATCTTCCGGTATAGATAAGGTGACGGTGTAGGTGACGGTGACGGTGACGGTGACGGTTACCGCGGAAAATCCTCGGACTTTCCATAGGACTGTCCGCGGACTGTCCAATTATTTCTCAAACGGAGGTTTCTTATGTCCATTCGAGACAAGCTGTCCGCCCTCAAGGTGGCAATATACATCCGCGTGTCGACCCACTGGCAGGTCGACAAGGACTCCCTGAAAGTACAGGAACGCGAGCTGATTTCATACTGCCAGATGGTTCTCGGCATCAACGACTACGTCGTCTTCACCGATCCCGGCTACTCTGCCAAGAACACAGACCGGCCCGACTATCAGGCTATGATGGATCGCATCCGTACCGGTGAGTTCTCGCACCTTCTGGTCTGGAAGATCGACCGCATCAGCCGTAACATCATTGACTTCGCCACCATGAGCGAAGAGCTGAAGCGTCTCGGCGTCGCATTCGTCAGCAAGAATGAACAGTTCGACACCTCGACAGCGATGGGAGAAGCCATGCTCCAGATCATCATGGTCTTCGCGCAGTTCGAGCGAAAGCAGACTTCCGAGCGTGTCACGGCCGTCATGCTATCGAGAGCAGGCAACGGCCAGTGGAACGGCGGTCGCGTCCCGTACGGCTATCTTTGGGATAAAGAAACCGCCTCGTTCCAGTTGTGCGAGACGGAGGCGGGCTATGTGCGCCGGATGGCGCAGCTATACGAGGAACATCAATCACTTCTGTATGTCGTCAAGTGGCTCAATGACGCCGGCATAAAGACGCGGCGCGGCTTCGCGTGGACGCCGACTTCGGTCCATGTCATTCTTACGAACCCGTGGTATATCGGTCAGTACGTTTACAACGTCCACTCGGACGGTAAGGGTATCGAGAGGCGTGACGAGAGCGAGTGGGTCTGCGTCGAGCATCATCACGAGCCTATTTTGAGCGAGGACCAGTTCTACCGCATCAAGTTTCTGCTCACGCGAAACAGGCGTGGGACGCCGACTCCGGGGAAGTCGTATGCCAGAAAGCACACCCATATCTTCAGCGGTCTGATGCGGTGCGGCATCTGCGGGTCGAATATGTCGGCTTCGGCAGATAAGCGCAGAGCGAATGGATTCCGCCCGTCTCAGTACGCCTGTGCCAGTCGTCGCCGCAAGGGAACGACCTGTACCAACAAGTACATCTCCGATCTCACGGTCGGCTCTTTCGTCCTGAACTACGCAGCGAACATCATCAGGGCAGCTCGCAACAGCGCCGCAGATATACAGCCGGATGTTCTGGAGCGCAAGCTGCTGCGCGGCGAGACGTTCAAGTTTGTGGAGAGCGTCAATCCCGATGCAGTTCAGCAACTTCTCTCTTCGTTCGCAGAGGCAGGCGAAGCGGTCGAATATCGTCCGCAGTATGCTTTCACTTCAGCCAGCGGCGAAGGGCGGGACATGGACAACCTGAAGGCACGAAAACGGAAGCTGGAGACGGCGCTCTCTCGCCTGAACGCACTTTTCCTGTACGACGATGAAGCGATGCCGGAGAAGGATTTCATTGTCGAGCGCACAAATATCGAACGCCAGCTTGCGGAAACAGACAAGCGGATTGCAGAACTTGCTGCGACCGGTCTTTCAAGCAGCGAAGACAGCTCAGACTTCCTGAAAAAAGCCAGCTACTTCATCATGGTCAACAAGCTGATTGAAGACGCCAGCGTCGACTACGAGAAATTCGTCCGCACACTCGAACCCACAGCGATCCGAGATTTCGTTCTGAACATCGTGCAGGAGGTGGAGGCGACGGACGGGAAAATCACCGCTATCACGTTCCGAAACGGCACGGTTCATCGGTTCAAATACAAGGCATAAAAAGAAGCCCCGGCCATCTCGGTCGGGGCTTTCTCATATCCGCAGATATGCAGCAAATATTCAATTTCTATGCAGAAAAAAGTTGGTCAATTTCATACACATACCCTCGATGTTGCGGAGTCGGGACGTGCATTTCATTACCGGTCGGTTTCGCCTCTCTTGCCATCCGGTACGGTCTCGTCCTCTGAAACGCTTGAAATTGCTGACTTTTTGTCATGATCGCCGTTTTCGGACATCCCGACTCCAATGAACATCGCGTCGCCGAAGGAGAAGAAGCGGTATTTTTCCTGCACGGCCACCTGATAGGCGTGCAGGATATTCTCCCGGCCGGCCAGCGCCGAGACGAGCATGACGAGCGTGCTCTCGGGCAGGTGGAAATTCGTGATGAGCGCGTCGAGCGCCTTGAATGAATACCCCGGATAGATGAAAATGTCCGTCCACGCGGACGATTCGCGGAACGTGCCGTCGGGCTGCACCAAAGACTCCACCGTCCGGCAGGACGTTGTGCCGACGCAGACGATGCGCTTTCCTTCCGCGTGCGTTTTATTGAGCAGCGCCGCCGTTTCCGCGCTCATCATGCAGAACTCGCTGTGCATATGATGGTCTGTGATCTCGTCGGCTTTCACGGGCCGGAACGTGCCGAGGCCGACATGGAGCGTCACGTAGGCGAGGTTCACGCCCTGCTTTTGCAGCTTTTCCAGAAGCTCTTTTGTAAAATGCAGTCCCGCCGTCGGCGCGGCAGCGGAGCCGTTCTGCCGGGAATAGACGGTCTGGTAGCGTTCGGGGTCTTGCAGCTGCTCGTGGATATAGGGCGGCAGCGGCATCTGGCCGAGCCGTTCGAGAACCTCGAGGAAAATGCCCTGATAGTGGAACTGCACGAGCTTGTTGCCGTCGTCCACCTCGCCGACCACTGTGGCCGTGAGCTCGCCGTCACCGAAAGACAGCTCCGTTCCCGTGTGCGTTTTCCGGCCGGGCTTTGTCAGGCATTCCCAGACGCCGTCTCCTTTATCGCGAAGAAGCAGCACCTCGACGGCTCCCATGGTGGGCACGCGGTGGCCGAGAAGCCTTGCCGGAAGCACACGCGAGTCGTTCAGCACCAGCGTGTCTCCGGAGTCCAGGTATTCCGGCAGATTGTAAAAGTGCCGGTGTTCGATCTCGCCCGTGTCCTTGTTCAGAACCATCAGCCGCGAGCCGTCTCTTCGCTCCAACGGCGTCTGCGCGATCAGCTCTTCAGGCAGATCATAGTAAAAATCATGGGTTTTCAACAAAAGTCCCCTCGCAATTCTCAAGAAACTGTTCACCTTTCACATTGACAGCCGCCGCTGCATATGCTATGATGAGGGTGTTCCAAGGCACGGACATACGTCCGCTTCCCGCGAACACATTTGAGGCCGCCGTATTTGGCGCTTCAGCTTATTATAGTATATCGCGCAGGGACAATCAACCCCAAACTCGGATAGAAATGGAGCGAAAACGTATGAAGAAGTATAAAGTCGGTATCATTGGCGCAACGGGCATGGTCGGTCAGCGTTTCGTGCTGCTCACGGCAAAGCATCCGTGGTTCGAGCCGGTCGTTCTGGCGGCCAGCGCACACAGCGCCGGAAAGGCCTACAGGGACGCCGTCGCAGGCAAGTGGTTCATGCAGGAGGATATCCCCGAAAAAGAAGCCGGTCTCGTGGTCATGGACGCCGAAGCGGACGCTGCGAAGATCGCCTCCATGGTCGACTTCGTCTTCTGCGCGGTCAACATGAAAAAAGACGAGATCAAAGCGCTCGAGGAAATGTACGCAAAGCTGGAGTGCCCCGTGGTCTCGAATAACTCCGCGCACCGCTGGACGCCGGACGTTCCGATGGTCGTGCCGGAGATCAACGCCGATCACATCCAGGTCATTGACGCGCAGAAAAAGCGCCTTGGCACCAAGCGCGGCTTCATCGCCGTAAAGTCCAACTGCTCGCTTCAGAGCTACGTTCCCGCGCTGCATCCTCTCATGAAATACGGCGTGGAAAAGGCGCTCGTGTGCACCTATCAGGCCATCTCCGGTGCGGGCAAGACCTTTGAAACGTGGCCCGAGATGATCGACAACGTCATTCCCTACATTGGCGGCGAGGAAGAAAAGTCTGAGCAGGAGCCGCTGAAGCTCTGGGGTAAGCTCGAAGGCGATCACATTGAAAACGCGAAGGGCCCGGCCATCACCGCCCAGTGCCTGCGCGTTCCCTGCTCCGACGGCCATATGGCGGCGTGCTTCGTTTCTTTCAAGGGCGAAAAGCCGTCCATCGAGCAGATCAAGGCCGACTGGGCCGCCTTCTCCGGCCGGGCGCAGGAGCTGAATTTGCCGTCCGCTCCCAAGCAGTTTTTGCACTATTTTGAAGAGGCCGACCGGCCGCAGACAAAGCTCGACCGGAATCTCGAGGGCGGTATGGCCGTCTCCATCGGAAGATTGCGCGAGGATACGCAGTACGATTACAAGTTCGTCTGCCTGTCTCATAATACCCTGCGCGGAGCCGCGGGCGGCGCGGTTTTGCTTGCCGAGCTTCTCTGCGCAGAAGGATATATTGACGCAAAATAATTTTCATAAAGGGAGTGGTTGCATGAAGCAGCCCGTCTTTGAAGGTCTGGCCACGGCCATCGTTACGCCCTTCAAAAACGGCACGATCGACATCCCAACGTTTGAAAAACTTTTAGATATGCAATTGGCCGCGAACGTCGACGCGATCGTCGTCTGCGGCACCACCGGCGAGGGCTCGACGCTTTCCGCAGCCGAACAGCTCCGGCTCATCGCCCACGCAGTCCAATATACCGCCGGACGCTGCAAGATCATTGCAGGCACCGGCTCGAACGACACGGCTCACGCGATCGACATGAGCCGTGCCGCGTCATCTATGGGCGTGTGCGCCGTGCTGGTCGTGACGCCGTATTACAATAAGTGCACGCAAGACGGCCTCATCGCCCACTATACGGCCATCGCAGACGCCATTTCCTGCCCCGTCATCTGCTACAATGTCCCCAGCCGGACAGGGCTCGACATGAAGGTCGAAACGTATCAGGCGCTTTCCCGGCACCCGAATATCGCTGGCGTCAAGGAAGCGGGCGGCACTCCTGCCAAGATCGCGCGGACGCTGGATGCCTGTGGGGGCGATTTTTTCCTCTGGTCCGGAAACGACGACGAGGCGGTCAGCACAATGGCCCTCGGCGCGAAGGGGCTCATTTCGGTCCTGTCCAACGTCCGTCCCAAAAAGACGCTCGCGATGGTCCGTGCCTGCCAGAAAAACGAGTTTGCGCTGGCCGGGAAATTGCAGCGAGAGCTCATGGACCTCATCGGCGCCCTGTTCTGCGAGGTGAACCCCATCCCTGTCAAAAAAGCGCTGGAATTAGAGGGCTTCCCGGTCGGCGCTCCGCGGCTGCCGCTGACGAAATTGTCGGAGGCAAACCTTTCCCGCCTGCAAGCCGCGCTTGCCAAAACGCCGGACGCGTGATACAGTAGCCACGGTGATACAAATGAACGAATTAACTGCGATCCAGTCCCGCCTTTCCTCCATGCAGGACGAGAAATACCGCGAATTTCACAAAAGCCTCATTCCAACGCTTCAAACCGAGCTCATCGGCGTGCGCGTGCCGCAGGTACGGAAGCTTGCAAGGGAGCTGGAAAAATCTCCGGAAAAGGACGCGTTTTTGAAGAAGCTTCCGCACCGGTTCTATGAAGAAAATCTGCTGCACGCGATCTTGCTCAGCGGCGAAAAGGATCTTGACGCGGCGCTTTCCGGCATAGAAGCGTTTCTTCCCTACGTGGACAATTGGGCGGTCTGCGACGCGTTTTCCCCGAAGGTCTTTGCCAAATACCCGCAGGCGGTCCTGGAACAAATTCCGCGCTGGCTCTCGTCCGGTGAAGTCTATACCATCCGCTTCGGCACGAATACGCTGTTGAACTTCTTCCTCGGTGAGAATTTTGCGCCAGAGCAGCTGCGCATGGTAGGACGCATCGCATCCGGCGAATATTATGTAAACATGGGCAGAGCCTGGTATTTCGCCACCGCCCTTGCCAAACAGGAAGCGGCGACGCTTCCCTACCTTCTGGAAAATGAGCTCGACGTGTGGACGCACAACAAAACCATCCAGAAAGCGTGCGAAAGCTATCGCATTTCCCCGGAATTGAAGGCGCTTCTGCGCACGAAAAAGCGGTGATCCCCAAATAGACGAAAGCCAGCCGGAGACCGGCTGGCTTTTTGCGTTCAAAATGAAGCGTGTGCCCGCACACAGACGGCGGGGAGGTTTGCCGTCTTGCCGTGCTCGATCTGCTGCCAGCTTCTCGTGCGGCGGACGAGCGAAAGAAGGTTCAATGGCAGCCACGACGCCATGAACAGCGGGAACAAAAAGATCACGCGGTAGTCTGCCTTTTCTGTCTGGATCGCCGTCAATACCGGCGCAAACGCCGCCATCACTAAAAAGCCCGCCAGAAGGCTCAGCGGCAAAAGCGTCAGCGATCGTGAACTGTCCGGCTGCGACAGCAAGATCGCGCTCGTCAGGAAAAAACCGGCCGCCTGAACATACGGCTATAAGAGCATCAAGAGCATATCCAAAGCTTTCACGCCGCCGGCTTGGAACATCGCCGGAAAGTACCTGTTGCATTTTTCTTCTCCCCCGTTTTCCTTGTTTTTCTACAGTATAGCAGGGGAAAACGCAGCGTTCTTAAACCGGGATTTAAGATGAACCTCCGGATGGTTTAAGATTTGGTTAATGTGAAGACGCGTTAAAAAAGCCGTCCGGTCTTTGACTTACAAAAATTCAAGCAGCATGGACAGCGCCTCGTGCGCGGCCTGCGCTCTTACCTCCGCGCGGTCGCCTTTTAAGTGCAGCTCGCGGCAGTAGGAAAAGCCCTCCATATCGAGTGCGACGTACACGAGCCCAATGGGCCGTCCTGTGCCGTCGCCGTCGGGGCCGGCAAGCCCTGTCGTGGAGACGCCGACGTCGGCTTTCAGAAGCTCGCGCGTGCCCTTCGCCATTTCGTGCGCCGTTTCGCGCGAGACGGCGGTGCACACGTCCAGCGTTTCCTGCTCCACGCCCAGAATGCGGTGCTTGACTTCGTTAACATAAGAGATCACGCCGCCCTTATACGCGTTCGACGCGCCGGGGATATCTGTTAAAAGCTTGCCAAGAAGCCCGCCGGTACACGATTCCGCCGTCGAGAGCGTGCGGCCCTCGTCTGTGAGCTTTGAGATGACCTCGCGGGCCAGATCTTCAGTCTTCATAGTAGCGGATCGCCACCTTTTCGGTGTTGGAAAGCGCTTCGGCCACCAGCGCGTCTACATCCAGCTTCGCCTCCTCGGCTTCCACGAGCGCGAGGACCGGCTTCGTCTTCGGGTGCTTTGGCGTGAAGACCGTGCAGCAATCCTCATAAGGAAGGATCGACGTTTCGAGCGTTCCGATTCTGCGCGCCCGCGTGACGATCTCCTCTTTGTCCATGCCAATTAACGGATGGAACATCGGCATATCGACGACCGCGCCGGTGACTGCCATCGCGTCCATCGTCTGGCTTGCCACCTGGCCGAGATTTTCACCGGTCACAAGGCACTTTGCGCCGTGGTCCTTGGCGATCGCCTGCGCGATGCGCATCATAAACCGGCGCATGATGATGGTGAAATATTCCTCGCGGCAGTTGTCGCGGATGGCCTCCTGGACCTTCGTAAAGCCGACGATGTCGACCGTCATCCGGCCGCAGTAGCGCGTCATGATGCGGGCCAGCTCGAGAACCTTTTCCTTCGCGCGTTCCGAGGTGTAGGGGTACGAGAAGAAATGGATGCACTCGATCTCCACGCCGCGCTTGGCGATCATATAGCCCGCGACCGGAGAGTCGATGCCGCCCGAAAGCAGCACCGCCGCGCGTCCGCCGGTGCCGGTGGGAAGACCGCCTGCGCCGGGAACGGAAGGCCCGTGCACATACGCCGCCGTCTCGCGAACCTCAATGTTTACGACATACGTCGGGTTATGCACATCGACCGCGACATTCGGGAATTCCTCTGCCAGTCGGCCGCCAACCTCCTGCGAAATTTGAATGGAGTTGAGCGGGAAGCGCTTGTCCGAGCGCTTGGACTCGACCTTGAAGCTCTTCTGCGCGGAAAGCTCGTCGCCGAGATACTCCACCACAGTCCTGAAGATCGCGTCGAGATCCTTTTCACAGGCGCGGCAGCGGCACATGGACGCAATACCGAAGATCGCGCCGCACGCCTCCCACGCGCCGTCGAGATCGCAGTCGTCATTCAGGGGCTCAACGTACAGGGTCGACTGCGTGATGGTGACCTTGAAACTTCCGAACTTCGACATACGCCGGCGGGTGTTCGTTTTGAGCTTGTCTTCAAAGACGCGGCGGTTTTGTCCCTTGAGGACGATCTCGCCAAGCTTGAGCAAAAAAAGTTCTTTCATCGTATCTTTCCTATTCCAAATTTAATATATCCTTTAGGCTTCTTCGGGGCCAAACTTGAACGAGCGGTACTGGATGGCCTCGGCGATGTGCTGGGGCTGGATATCGGGGCTTCCATCCAGATCCGCGATCGTCCGCGCGACCTTTCGCACGCGGTCATAGCTTCGGGCGCTCATCTGCAATCGCTCGAAGGCCGTTTTCATGAGTGTCGTACACGTTTCATCCAGTGCGCACGCGCATCTAAGGTCTTCCGGGCCCATGAGCGCGTTGCAGCGGGTCGTGCTTCCGGCATAGCGCCGGTTCTGGATCTCCCGCGCGGCGTCGACGCGCTTTTTGATCTCGCTCGAGGGCTCGGCGGTGTCATTGCGGCTGAGCGCTTCAAATTTTACTGCCGGGACCTCTACAATTATATCAACTCTGTCAAGCAGCGGCCCCGACACCTTTCCGAGGTACTTGTCAATATCCGCCTGCTTGCACTTGCACCGGCCGCTCGGGTCACCGTACCAGCCGCACTTGCAAGGGTTCATCGCGCACACGAGCATGAACTGGCTGGGATAGCGCACCGAGCCCTGTACGCGGGAGATGGACACGACGCCGTCTTCGAGCGGCTGGCGCAGCACCTCGATGACGTCGCGGTGAAATTCCGGCAGCTCGTCCAAAAACAGCACGCCCCGGTGCGCCATCGAAATTTCGCCGGGTCTGGGGTTCTGCCCGCCGCCGGAAAGGGCGCTGGCCGAGATCGTGTGGTGCGGGCTTCTAAAGGGCCGGGTCTGCACAAGAGGATTTTTCGCATCCAGCATTCCGAGCACGGAGTAGATCTTCGTGACCTCGATGGCCTCGTCTCTCGTCATGTCGGGCAGGATCGACGGAAGGCGCTTGGCGAGCATACTTTTTCCCGAGCCCGGCGGGCCGACGAGCAGCACGTTGTGTCCGCCTGCCGCAGCAATTTCGAGTGCCCGCTTGACGTTTTCCTGGCCCTTGACATCGCGGAAATCCGGTAGATCTGTCGTCTTCGCGTCCGGCCGCCACGGCGTTTCGGGCGAAAGCGGCTTCGTGCCGGAAAGATGCGCGCATAATTCCGGCACGCTTCCGACACCGTAGACCGTAAGCCCGTCAGCCAGCGTCGCCTCGGCGGCATTTTCGCGCGGAACATAGAGCTCCTGCACGCCCAACTCCTTTGCCGCCAGCGCCATCGGCAGAACGCCCGCAACGGGCCGCAGCGCGCCCTCCAGACTGAGCTCTCCTAAAAACGCGCACGGCGTTTTCGGAAGCTTCACGAGCCCGGACGCTTCGAGAATCCCCAGCAGGATCGGAAGATCGTAGACCGTGCCGGTCTTCTTCGTGCCCGCGGGGGCAAGATTCAGTGTGATCCGGCTGACCGGGAACTTGAAGCCGCAGTTTTTGATGGCCGCGCGAACGCGCTCTCTGGCCTCCTTCACCGCCGCGTCCGGAAGCCCCACCACGTCAAAACCGGGCAGTCCGTTTGTGATATAACATTCGACGGAGATCTCGTACCCCTCGAGCCCGCGCAGCCCCATTGAACGCACATGACCCATCATTTTTCTCGCCAACTCCCCTCTTTTTCTCTGTCTTTCTTATATCATACCGCATTTTCAAGTAAAATCCAACCTTTAATATACGGCTATTTGAAAAATGATATGAGAAAAGCAGAAAAAGTGATCTCGTTGTGAAACTTCTACAGAAATCCGAGAATTTCGGTTTACATTGACAGCAATTTGTGCTATAGTTATCTTGCATCCTTATGTAATTACTTTTAGGAGGTAATTGAATTGGCTCGTAAATTCAAAACCATGGACGGCAACAATGCCGCGGCGCACGTATCGTATGCGTTTACCGAAGTCGCCGGCATTTATCCCATCACGCCGTCGTCCCCGATGGCCGACCTCGTCGACCAGTGGTCCGCAACAGGTCTGAAGAACATCTTCGGCTCCACCGTCAAGGTCGTCGAGATGCAGTCTGAGGCCGGTGCGTCCGGTACGGTCCACGGCTCGCTCGGCGCGGGCGCTCTGACCACCACCTACACCGCGTCCCAGGGTCTTCTTCTGATGATCCCCAATATGTACAAGATCGCCGCCGAGCAGCTGCCCTGCGTGTTCCACGTTTCGGCACGTACCGTCTCGACGCACGCTCTGAACATCTTCGGTGATCACTCCGACGTCATGGCCTGCCG
>DJQK01000107.1:0-16945 GCA_002437575.1 Clostridiales bacterium UBA6388
ACCCGCGAGAAGGCTATCTCGCTTCTTTTACAATGGAAAAATGAGCAGGAATGAAAAACGTAAAAATGCACACTCTTTGAACCTTTACACGAAAGGTCGGCAGGGTGCGCATTTGATATTAAAGTAGGTCTTTACTTTCACGAACATTGCCTCGCTCTATTCATCGAATCCAGCGATGCTTTCTGGACAGGATCATGGCGCACACCGAATCGGTGTGCGCCTTCGTGCAGGCTCAGCTTTGCGCCGCGTCGCCGTAGAAGCGCAGGAATTGATTCGTTTCCGGCTTCGCGGGATGGTACAGCACCGTTTCTGCCGCGCCGCTTTCCAGAAGCGTTCCCTTGTGGAAAAAGAGCGCCTCATCCGCGATGCGGCGTGCCTGCTGGAGAGAGTGGGTCACCAGGATCAGGACGCATCCGGTTTGCCTCGTGTATTCCAAGATCAGCGCTTCTGCCGCAGCGGTGCTCTCCATGTCCATGGCAGCTGTCGGCTCGTCGAGGATCACGGTGTCGTACCGCTTCATCAAAAGCCGCGCCAGCGCCATGCGCGCCGTTTCGCCGCCGGAAAGCCGGTCTGCCCGTTTCTGCCGCAAGCCGGTGAGGCAAAGCGCCGCCATCAGCCGTTCGGCATTTTCCTGCGTCCCGCCGGACAGAAGAATGTTCTGCTTCACACTTCTGCGGAACGCGTAGGGCTTCTGTGGAAGATACCCGACGCTGCCGGAAATGCGGACGCTCCGGTCTGCCGGGAGAACGCCCGCGACGATTTTTGCGAAGGTGGATTTTCCGCTGCCGTTTGCGCCGAGGATCGCGTAGATACGCCCCGGCTCCGGGGAAGCGCCCGGAAAATCCAGCGCCTTCACACCGGCGTAAGTTTTGGAGAAGGCGGGAAGCATCATCGTCCAAGCCTCCTTTGCAGCGCGGAGATCACAACGTTCACGAAAAAGGACACCGCCAGCAGGATCAGCCCCAGCGCAATGCCCAGCGAAAAATTTCCCTGATTGGTGTACTGCATGATGGCGGTCGTCATGACGTTCGTCTTCCATGCGATCGCGCCGCCGACCATGGACACCGCGCCCACCTCCGCGATCGAACGCGCAAACGCCAGCAGATAGGTCGAAAGGATACAGTACAGGCACTCGCCGCAAAGAAGCCGAAAGGTCTTCCACCGTCCGAGCCCGAGTCCCTTGGCCGTCTCACGGACAGCCGGAGCGATCCCGGCGACGTAGGTTTCCATGCTGCCGGTCACAATGGGCGTAATGAGCGCGACCTGCGCCAGCACCATGATCTTCACGGTAAACAGCAGCTTCATGTGCCGCAGAGGTCCCACGCCGGAAAACAGAATGTAGAACAGAAGCCCGCAGACGACTGGCGGCATTCCCATGAGCGTCCGGTTGACGACCAGAAGCAGTCCCCGCCCCGGAAACCGGCAGTCTCCCAGCCAGATGCCGATGGGAACGCCCAGCGCGAGGGCGATCAGAGAGCTTTGCAGGCTCATTCGTGCCGTCACGCGGAGAATATTCAGAAGCTCGGCGTCCGCCGATACGATCAACGCGATGGCTTTTTGCAGCACAGTGCCCATATTCTATACTCCTGTTAGAAGATCCCGTGAGGAAAGCTCCCCACGGGATCAAATTTTAGAGAATTATTCCGGAAAAAGCAAGCCTTATTCCATGACGCCGTCGTTGGCGGCAAAGGTCAGGAACGTCGCCTTATCCGTCAGAATGTACGCGCCCATTTCCTCTGCCATGACAAGGCAGGCGCCCATGCCGGCATTTGCAGACGTGTACCAGTCGGTGTAATTCACAAAGGACGCGGGCTCTTTGGTGATGCCCAGCGATTCCGGCCACAGTGAGAGCTCTTTTGTATGCGTGCCGGAAGCGTCGCCGCGAGAGACGAAGGGATACTTGCCGTCAGCGATGGCTGCAAACGCATCGAGAACGGACGCGCAGTCTTTCACACCGGCCGGATCGGCGGATGGGCCGCAGAGGACAAAGTAGTTATACAGGAAGGAAATGCGCTCCGTTTCAAAGCCGTCGACGATGCGGGCAAAGCCCTCTTCCACGAACGCCTCCTCCTGGCTCTTCGAATGGACCAGGATCAGGTCGGCGTTGCCGAACTTGGCGGCGTTGATGGCCTTGCCGGTACCGGCAGACTGGACCTCGACGGTGTAGCCGTAGGTTTCCTCAAAAATGGGCAGCAGGTAGCCGAGAAGACCCGAGTCGTTCACGGACGTGGTGGTGGACAGGCGGATGAGCTTGGTCTGCTCTGTGGCGGGCGCGACCTCGCCGGTGTAGACGGGCGCGTCGTCCAGCACGTAGAACAGATACTCGCCATACGTGTCATAGCCGTAATTTGCGGCCAGATCCAGCGTTTCGCGCGTCAGGAGCCAGTGGATCAATGCGTCTGCGCCGGCGGTGTTCACCGCGACATCGGAAACGGCGTTGCCGTCTGCGTCGGTAAACGGCGCGTCCGGGTTTACAGCGATCACGGTGTAGGTGTTGCGCATTTTTTCGTCTGCTTCTTTGAGGATGCAGGTGTCAACGACCAGACCGGTCTCGGCAGGCTCTTCTTCTGCGGGCTCTTCGGAAGCCTGCTCCGGCGCTTCGGCAGAAGGCTCCTGCGCGGTCTCGGCGGGTTCTTCGGCCGCAGCGGGCGCGGGCTCGGATGCTTCGGCGGTCGTCGGGGTATCGGCGGGCTTTGCGGCTGCACAGGAAACAAGCGTGAGCAGCATCACGCAGACCAGCAGCAGGGACAGAAGCTTTTTCATTGTCGTTCCTCCTGAAGAATAAAGTAAAAAGACCAGCCGGTTTCCGCACCGACAAAGGCACAGGTACCCTGCGCCTTGCATGGTGTCTGGAAAGAGGCTCGTCCACCGCTTTGCAAACCATGGGAATCCGTCACTTTCCCGAAATAAACGGCTGATTGCTTTTTTGTATTATAGCACATTTGACAAGACGGCACAATAGAGCGCCCATTGGACTGCACGAAATGATATGAAACTGCACGAAATCGCACAAGCGAAGGAGTTCCGCAGCCGCGTGTCGTGTGGTACAATATTCTTATAGCATCGCCATTTGTATGCAGCGCCTGCGCAGGTCCTTCGCAGGCAGATTCAAAAAACGGAGGAAGTATCATGCAGAAAAAAGAACGCCCATCGATCGACGCGTGGCTGAAAGAAGCGAAGGCGCACGAAAGCGCACCCAGGATCGGAATGTATCTGACCCACAACGGCGTTGTGCGGCAAAGCGCCAAAGCAAAGGTCCGCCAGAACCGGGACAATACCCGGCCGGTGACCGGACTGTATTTTTCCTATGATCCGGCGGCTGTGGACGCGATCATCGCAGAGACCTATAAAATGGACGGGATCTATTATATCAGGGTCTGGCTGAACGAAGGCGAGCTTTGTGTGGGCGACGATATCATGTACGTGCTGGTCGGCGGCGATATTCGTCCGCACGTGATCGACGCGCTGCAATATCTCGTCGGCCGCATCAAAACCGAATGCGTCACGGAAACCGAGCGGTACTGAACGCCGGTACGCAAAAGCCCCGCCTCTCGTCTCGGGAGGCGGGGCGTGGTTTGTCATTTTGCCGCGCAGTTTGCGCTTCCTTCGCCGCAGAGCATTTCCAGACCGTGCGCGATCGGGTCGATGACTGCCAGAAGATTCTCCTCGGACGCTTTTTTACTGCCGGGGAGATTGACGATCAGCGTCCGTTTGCGGATGCCCGCCGCGCCGCGCGAAAGGCAGCCTCTGGGCGTGATCTTCATCGATCCTGCCCGCATCGCCTCCGGGATCCCGGGTGTTTGCCGCTCGACGATCTGCAATGTCGCCTCGGGCGTGATATCGCGCGGAGAAAAGCCGGTGCCGCCGGTCGTCAGAACAAGCGTGATGCCGCGCTCGTCGGCGCAGGTGCGCAGCGCCTGTTTGATCTGCTCGGGTTCGTCGGGGACGATCGCGGTATAAACCACGTCATAGCCCCGCTCGTTCAGAAGCCTTACCAGATTCGGCCCGCTCGTGTCCTCCCGCTCGCCGCGAAAGCCCTTGTCGCTGACTGTGATCACTGCTGCTGTATAGCGCATATCGTTTCCTCCCGTTTGTAATCTCCGTGGACGCCGCCGGTCTTGCTGACCAGACGGATATCCGCGATCACCATATCCTTTTGTACCGCCTTGCACATATCGTATACCGTCAGAGCTGCGGCACTGACGGCCGTGAGCGCCTCCATTTCCACGCCGGTCCTTCCGCCGCAGGAAACCGTGGCCTCAATTTCCACGCTGCACCGTTCCTCGTTGAGAGAAAGCCGCAGATCGATGCCGTCCATCAGAGCCGGATGGCACATGGGAATGAGATCCGGCGTATGCTTGGCGCCCATAATGCCGGCGATCTGCGCGACGGTGAGCACATCGCCCTTTTTCATGCCGCCGCCGCGGATGAGGGCAAAGGTCTGCTTGTTTACCAGCACGCGCCCTGCGGCGACAGCCGTTCGCCGGGAAATCGGCTTTTCGCCGACGTCTACCATTTTTGCTCTGCCCTGCTCATTAAAGTGCGTAAAATCCGACATGGTTCAACCTCCGATCTGATTCATGCTCCGACCTGCGCCGGAGCGGTGCGCTGCGTCCAGTTCGCCGTGCCAGCGGGGCTTTGCGCATATCGCCGTTTCCAGCTGCGCGCGCATGGCCTCAAGGTCAAGTCCCTTCAGGGGATATTCCGCCCCAGAGTGCAGGCACGGCTTCACGCGGCCGTCGGCTGTGATGCGAAGTCTGGTGCACGCCGCGCAGAAATGGGCGCTGACCGGACTGATCAGACCCACGCAGCCCTTCGCGTCCGGAAGCCGGAACAGCTTTGCCACGCCGCCGTCCGATGGGACCGGGGAGAGCTGCGGCAGCGCCTGTAACACGTGCGTGTACGGAATGTACGCATCCGCGCCGAACCCCGCGCCGTCGCACATGGGCATCATCTCGATAAAGCGCATATCTATGGGATACCGCCTTGTCAGCTCCGCCAGCGGAACGATCTCGTCGTCGTTGAACCCGCCGATCAGCACGGCGTTGAGCTTGAGCTTGCCGAAGCCTGCGTCCATGGCGGCGTGAAAGCCCCGCCAGAATTCGTCCAGACTGCCGCCTCTTGTGATATGGGCGTATTTTTTGGCGTCCAGCGTATCCAGACTCAGGTTCAGCCGCTTGACGCCCGCCTGCTTCAAGGGCGCTGCCAGCTTGTCCAGCAGCAGGCCGTTGCTTGTCAGGCAGACCTCCTCGATCCCCGGAACGGCCGCTGCCCGGCGGCAGATGGAGACGATGTTCTTCTTGATCAGCGGCTCTCCGCCGGTGATGCGCAGCTTGGTGATGCCAAGCGAGGCCGCCGCCTCCACGGCGCGGATCATCTCGTCCTCCGTGAGCATATCGTCGTGGCTCTTTTTGCACACGCCGTCTTCCTCCATGCAGTACCGGCAGCGCAGGTTGCACAGCTCGGTAACGGAGATGCGAAGATAGGTAATCGTTCGTCCGAATGCGTCAGTCATACGTCACCTCGAAGATTTTTTACAGCGGCGAGCCCGGCGCGGTTTCCCTCCGCCGTTACGCTTTCGACCATCGTGTGTACGAAATGGCAGTTGCCGCACAGGTGCAGCCAGGATGGACTGCCCAGCTTTGCGATGAGGCTGCGGTCCGGCCGCAGCCCCGCCGCGATCAGAAGCGTCTTGCAGGGAAGAACGCCGCCGTCTGACAGCCGGCAGCCCGTCAGCGCCGGAAAACCCTCGACCTCCGTGACGGTCTGCGAGCAGAGAAGGCTGGTGGGGTATTTTTCCAGACGCCGGCGGTTTCTTGCCAGACCGCCGCAGCGTTCCGCCTGCTCCACAAGCGTGACAGAAATGCCGAGCGCGGCGATCTGTGCGGCCATGATCAGCCCGATGTCGCCGCTTCCCAAAATCACCACTGGTCCTTTCGGGATAACACCGTGCAGATTCATCATTTCCTGCATCTGCCCCGCCGTGAAAACGCCCCGCGGCCGCGTTCCGGCAATGCCGAGGACGCCCATGGGAAGCTCCATACAGCCCGCGGCGTAAATGAGCTGGGAAAACGAGAACGTCTGCCCGCCGGATAAAACAGCCGTTTTGTTTTCTGCAACAGACAGCACCGTCGTGCCCAGGAAAAGGCGCACCTGCGCCGGAAAATCCTGCATGAGCGCCGCAGCGTACTGTACGCCGGTAAGACCGCCCGCAAAGCCCACGTGGGTGCATTGCAGCAGCACGCCGCCAAGCGCGTTTTTCGTGTCCGCGAGCGCGACGCTCCTGCAGCCTGCGTTTACCGCCGCCTTTGCCGCTGCGAGGCCTGCCGCGCCGCCGCCGATGATAAAAATGTCAGCGTGCTGCATGACGCGCCTCCTCCAGAAGCTGCTCGATCGCAAAGCTGCACCGCGCGCCCTGACACCTTCCCATGCCGCAGCCCACCCGGCGCTTGACGCCGTCTACGGTAACTGCACCGCGGCGGATCGCCTCGAGAATTTCGCTTTTACTGACGCCCTCGCACCGGCAGACGATCTGCGGGTCGTCCGTTTTCCGGATGGCGCGTCTGTGAGGATCGAACGCCGTATTCGGCTTCGCAGCGAGCTCGTGCGCGGCCTGTTCGGCCAGATACCGTCCCAGCTCGTTCGCGCACGTCAGCCCCGGCGTTTTGATGCCGATGAGACTGTAAAAGCCGCTTGCCGGATGCGCAATGCAAAAATCATGCAGACTCTGCGCATCGGGCGTATACGGATTTGGCCGCACCGCGCCGAACGAGCGGATGATCTGGCGCAGGTCAAGCTCCGGGAACAGCGTCTTTGCGGCGGCCCGAAGTTCTTGCAAGCCCTCCGGCGTTGTGGCGAAGGGCGTGTGCATCGGCTTGCGCACGCCGCTGATGAGAAGATTGCCTTCCGTACAGGCGATGGCGGTGATCCCTTTGCCGCAGCTTGACGCCTGCTCAAAGATCACGCGCCCGGGCCTTCGGGCCATAAGATCGAATACCAGATACTCTGCGCCGTCCAGCTTCAGACGCACCGAGGGCGCAAAGACCATTTCCTGCACCGCGCTTGCAGATAGTCCGGCGCAGTTGCAGATCATTTTGCATCGGAACGTGCCGCGGGTGGTTTCGACAATATAGCCGCCGCTTTGCTTTTCAATTGCGCGTACTTCTGCGTTGCACAGAAGTCTTGCGCCGTTGGCAGCTGCGTTTTCGCACGCGGCGATCGCGAGCTTCCATGGGTTCACCGTGCCGGTGCTGGGCGCGTAGAGAGCGGCGGCGACGCCCTTTTTCAGCATCGGCTCCATCGCCTGCGCTGCTTCTCCGGATAAAAGCCGCAGGCCGGGCACGCCGTTTTGCATACCGTTTTGCAGCTTCCGCTCCAGGCGGCAGACGGAGTCCCGGTCATACGTCACGAGCAGCGAGCCGCACCGGGAAAACGGGACCTCCAGCTCGTCGCACAGCGCCTGCATCCCGGCGTTGCCGCGAACGGTCATCGCCGCCTTCCGGCTGCCGGGCTTATTATCATAGCCGGGGTAAACGATGGCGGAGTTTGCCCGCGTGATGCCCATGCAGATATCCGCCTCTTTTTCCAGAAGCAGCACCGAAATGTTCCACCGGCGCAGCTCCCGCGCCGTCATGCAGCCCAGAATGCCGCCGCCGATGACAATGACGTCGAATTGTTCCATATCAGGTAAGGTCAATGATCTCGCCGGGACGGTCTATGGTATAGCCGCCCATGGCCAGAAGCTTCTGCCGGAACGCGTCGCTTTTCAAAATGGAAAGCAGCTCCTGCACAGCCGGCATATCCCAGGCATAGTCGGGAATGATCAGATCGTATCGCTCGATACAGACCGGGATAAAGTCCAGATCGTAGAGCTTCGCGGCAGAATAGATGCCCATACCGGCGTCGGCGCTGCCGCTGGCGATCTGCGCGGCGACGGAGGTATGCGTCAGCTCCTCGCGGTCATAGCCGTAGACGCAGGACGTGTCCACGCCGTCGCGCCTGCAAAGATGATCGGTCAGGATCCTCGTGCCGGAGCCCTTCTGCCGGTTCACATAGCGGACGCCGGGGCGGGCAATGTCTGCAAATTTTTCAAGGCCCAGCGGGTTTCCCTTTGCGGCCATCAGCCCCTGCTGCCGGCCCACGCAGGAAACGAGCCTCACGCCGCCCCTGGGGAAATATTTCCGGATAAACGAGCGGTTATAGCTGCCGTCCGCGGTATCGAGCAGGTGGCAGCCGGCCGCGTGCGCTTCTTTGCGTCGGATGGCCATAATGCCGCCCATGGAGCCGGCGTGCGACGAGGCCATATACAAAGCGGGGTCCTTGCGATGCAGAAGATCTGCCAGCTCGTCGAGCAGCGGATCGTGGCTTCCGATGACGACGAGCGTATTTTGAAGCTGTTCCATGGGGCGCAGGAGCCTTACCGTTACCTCCGCGCCGGCCTCCACGCCCTCGAGTCCCTGCGGCAGCTCCAGAATACCGTCGGCCTTCATGAACGAGCTGACCACGCCGCTTCCGCGGCTCAAGGCGGAAGCCATCAGCCGGCCGCCCACGCAGCCCATGCGGACTCTGACAAATTCTTCGTATTTTAATCCCGACACGACCGGACGCGTCAGCGTCGCTTTTGCGTACTGCGGCGCAGACGGCGGCGTTTTCAGCCAGAGGCCGATCAGAGGCTTTAACAGCTGCTCGACGACAATGATGCCGGAGACCGGATAGCCCGGCACGCCCAAAATCGCCGTTTTGCCCATCAGCCCCAGGATCGCGGGCTTGCCGGGCTTGATGGCGATGCCGTGGTACAGCACCTCGCCCAGCTCGCGGATGACACGCGCCGAATAGTCCTCCCGTCCGGCGGACGACCCGGCGTTCAAGATCACCATGTCGCATTCAGAAGCAGCCTTTGCCGTCATGGCTTTGATTTTTTCGAACTGGTCGGGAACGATGGGATAGACGACGGCCTCCGCGCCCCACTGGCGCACCATGGCAGAAAAGATGGAACCGTTGAATTCCAGAATGTCGCCGGGCTTTGGGTCGGTGCAGGGCGGAATGATCTCGTCTCCGGTCGGAATGATGCCCACGACGGGCTTGCGGATGACGTTGAGCTCGAGCACGCCGCCGGCGATCATGGCGCCGATGGCCGCCGGAGAAACTGCCGTATAGCTTGGCAGGATCATCTCTCCGG
The DNA here is from genome assembly GCA_002437575.1 of Clostridiales bacterium UBA6388. GTDB lineage: Bacteria > Bacillota > Clostridia > Oscillospirales > Oscillospiraceae > CAG-170. The sequence continues at coordinate 9,179 of DJQK01000107.1, forward strand.
CGCACACGTCCTCGCCGATCTGGCGGATATGCTGCCAGGGCGTGGCGGCGCAATGGATGGTCACGGAGCCGTCTTCGTTTTTCACGAGCTCTTCGACCATGATCACCGCGTCGCAGCCGTCGGGAATGGGGTCTCCCGTGTCCACAACGGTATATTGCGCGGGGCTGAGCGTCACCGGCGTCGTCTGCGTTGCGCCGAAGGTGTCTTTCGCACAGACAGCGATGCCGTCCATCGCGCTTGCGGCGTAGTGGGGGGCGCAGATCTGCGCGTAAATGGCCTCCGCTGTGATGCGGCCGCAGCTTTCAAAAACCGGGATACGCTCTGCTTCGGCGCAGAACCCCCGGCTTTGCAGCAGCGCGAGATATTCCTGCCGTGCCTGCGCCAGCGGAACGTTGGTCAGATATTCAAATCCCATGGTATCACACCCCCGAAATGATCGTGACCTGCACCTGCGCGCCCTGCGGCAGACCCTCGCAGTCGCGGCTGATGCAGAAATAGCCGTCTGCGCCGGCCAGCGTGGTGATCAGGCCGGATTTTCCCCGGATGGGCTGCGCGAGGAGCTGTCCGCCGCGTCTTAAAAGACGGCAGCAGCAGTACTCGGCGCGTCCGTGGTTGGCGTTTACACTTTCTGTCAGCTGCGCCGAAACGGTGTAAGCTGTCATATCCCGCCCGGTGAGCTGCCCCAAAAGCGGCAGCACGAAAAGCTTCGTGACGAAGTAGGCCGCCACCGGATGCCCCGGCAGACCGACGATCGGCTTATTCCCGGCTTTTCCGAGGATCGTCGGCTTTCCGGGCTTGACGGCGATGCCGTGCAGAAGAAGCTCTCCGACCGACTCGATGACGCGGCAGGCCGCGTCCTTCACGCCCACGCTGCTCCCGCCGGACAAAAGCACCGCATCGCACGCCAAAAGCGCCCTGCGCACGCCTTGCGCAAGCAGGTCTTCATCGTCCGCAAGGATGCCGTATTGGACGGCCCGGCAGCCGAACGCTTCGAGCATCGCGCCGAGCATGGGACTGTTCACGTCACGGACCTGTCCCGGGCCGGGGCTTTGCTGCGGCGGCACCAGCTCGTCTCCCGTGGATAAAATGCCGACGGTGAGCCTTTTTGCGACCGGCACCTGCACGCACCCAATGGCAGCCAGCGCGCCGATATCCGCTTCGGACAGCACGCGCCCTTTTTGCAGGACCGGCTTTCCGGGATACACGTCGTCTCCCCGGAAGATCATGTTCATGCCGGGTGCGGCAGGCTTTGCGATACCGACCGTTCCGTCGCCGTAATCCTCGGTGTATTCCAGCATGACCACACTGTCTGCGCCCGGCGGCACGGCGCCTCCGGTGGGAACGGCCGCGCACGCGCCCGCTTCGAGCGCAAGATCCGCGCCCTGCCCCATCTGCACCGCCGTCTGCACCGGCAAAATGGCGGGGATGGCGTCGCTGCACCCGAAGGTATCCTCCGCGCGAACCGCAAAGCCGTCTACCGTGGAGCGGTCAAAATCCGGCACATATTCCTGCGCCGCGATATCCTGCGCCAGCGTCCGGCCCACTGCGCTTTCCAGAGCTGCCGTTTCTGTTCGTTCCAGGGGCGCAAATTCCGAGCGGATCAGCTTCAGGACCTCTTCCGGTGTTTTCACATACAGCATATCAGACCTCCAGAATGCGTTTTCCCAGATCGCGGTAATCGTTGCCGGAAAAGGGCGCGACCTCCCGGCGGAACATCGGCGAAGACAGAATTTCAAGCATTTTGATCACCGCCGGGGTTTCCAGCGAATCCTTCCGCACGACCAGATCGAAGCGCTCTTCGAGCAGCGGAATGAACTCCAGCTCCGAAAGCTGCCGTGACACGCGCTCCGTACCGATGGCAAGGTCTGCCTCGCCTGCCGCGATGGCCGCTGCCATGGTCAGATGCGAGGACATGATCGTGTCGTAGCCCCGCACCTGCGCGGGGTCAATGTGCAGCGCCTTGAGCTGCACGTCCAGAAGAATGCGGGACGACGCGCCGATGCGGCGGTTGAGGATGGAAATGTCGTCCCTTCCCAGATCGGCCCAGGTGCGGATGTTTTTGGGGTTCCCCTTGCGGACGTAAAACCCCTGCGGGCGGTAAGACAGGTTGATCAGAACGGCGCAAACGCCCGGCATCAGGCTGCGCACAAAGCTCTCGTTGAACTGGCTGCCGTCGTATAAATGGCACGCCGCGGCATGGACCTTTTTCTGATACAGCGCCAGAAGGCCCTCAAAGCTGGAAAGATAGGTGCGGCCCGTGTGGATATCCTCCTGGCGCAGGCAGCTTGCCAGAACGTCCAGCACCACGTCCTGCCCGGAGATGATGAGTTCCGGCGCGGCCTTCTCCGGCGGTGTCAGAAGCGTCGAATGCGTGTCGATGCGCTGCACGGCGGCTGTGGAATGCTCATGGCGCGAGCGGGCGATGTAGGCGTCGACGTCCTGCTGCGTAAAGCGGACCTTGCGCCCGATCTTGTAGGAATGAATTTCGCCTCTGCGGATCAGATCATAGATCGTCGATTTGCTCACATGGAGCATCTCCGCGACCTCCTGCGTGGACAGTGACTGGTTCTGCGGCATTTCCCGTCCCCCCCCTTGGCAGCGTTTCTATGGTATAAAATCATTATACCGGAAAAGCCGGGCCGGCACAAGCGTCCGTGGGCGAAGTTATATCATATTTCGCACTGTTTCGTATCATTTCGCGCAGTCCTTCGTCATGCCGTTGAAAACGCTTCGTACAAATTGAGACGGTTTCGTGCAATTTCACACGGAAATACCCGGCGATCCTTGCACGGCACGGGAATTCCACTATAATTGAAGTATCAAAAAAGGATATACGGATAAAATGGAGGAATCAAATATGGCTGGCGCATATTACGAAAAAATGGCACGCATCAACCTGACGACCGGAACGATCACCGTAGAGTCTCTGGATCTGGAGCTGGCGCACAAGTTCATCGGCGGCCGCGGTCTGGGCACGAAGCTGCTCTATGACGAGGGCGTTGCAACCGTTGACCCCCTGTCCGCAGAAAACAAGCTGATCTACATCACCGGTCCCATGACCGGCGCAGCGGCCCCGTCTACCGGCCGGTACATGGTCTGCACGAAATCGCCGCTGACCGGCATGATCGCCTGCTCCAACTCCGGCGGCATCTGGGGTGCGAAGCTGAAGTACGCCGGATGGGACGCCATCATCGTCGAAGGCGAAGCGCCGGAGTGGACGTACATCAACATCGTTGACGACAAGATCGAGCTGCTCGACGCGCGGGAATACTGCGGCGTGATGAGCGAAGAAATGGACGAAAAGCTGCGGGCCAGACACGGCGCGGAGGCTTCCGTTCTGAACATCGGCCCCGCGGGTGAAAAGAAGGTCCTGCTTGCGGCCATCATGAACGACAAGGACCGCGCTGCCGGCCGCTCCGGCGTCGGCGCCGTCATGGGCAGCAAGAAGCTCAAGGCCATCGTCGTCAAGGCAACCAGAAAGGCGCTGGACAACATTGCCGACGTGGAAGCGCTGAAAACGGCGACCAAAAACGCCATGGACATTATCCGGGCCAACCCCGTTACCGGCGCAGGTCTTCGCCAGCTCGGTACGGCGGTGCTGGTGAACATCGTCAACAACATCGGCGCGTTCCCGACGAAAAACTGGCAGGAAAGCTACTATGAAAAGGGCGAGGATATTTCCGGCGAGGCACTGGCAGAAAAGTATCTGGTCAAGCCCAGCGCCTGCCACCGCTGCCCCATCGCCTGCGGCCGCGTGGTCAACGTCAACGGCAAGGTCGTCGGCGGCCCCGAGTATGAGCCCCTGTGGGCCTACGGCGGCAACTGCGGCAACGACGATCTGAACGTCATCGACGAGTGCAATATGCTCTGCAACGAGTACGGTCTGGACGCCATCTCCGCGCCCTGCACCATTGCTGCGGCGATGGAGCTGTACCAGAGAGGCTATATCAAGGAGGAAGAATGCGAAGGCGTTCCGCTGGAGTGGGGCTCTACAAAAGCGCTGGTCGAATGGACGCGGCGCATGGGAGACCCGAAGACCGAGCTCGACTGGCTGATGAGCTCCGGCTCGGCCCGGCTGTGCGAGCACTACGGCCATCCCGAGATCTCCATGAGCGTCAAAAAGCAGGAAATGCCCGCGTATGACGCGCGCGCCATTCAGGGCATCGGCATCACCTACGCCACGTCCAACCGCGGCGGCTGCCATGTCCGCGGCTACATGATCTCGCCGGAGGTCCTGGGTCTTCCGCAGCAGCTCGACCGCACCGTGACCAACGAGAAGGCCGCGTGGACAAAGACCTTCCAGGATCTGACGGCCGTCATCGACTCCATGGGTCACTGCCTGTTCACCTCGTTTGCCATGGGCGCGAAGGAATATACCGATCTTCTCAACGCCGCCACCGGCACCGACTGGACCGTTGAGCAGGTGCTGCAGATCGGCGATCGCATCTACAATCTGGAGAGAATGTTCAACAAGGCCGCCGGCATGAAGCCCGAGGACGACCGCCTGCCCAAGCGGCTGCTGGAAGACCCGATCGTCAACGGCCCATCCACCGGCATGGTTTCCAAGCTGCCGCTGACGCTGCCAGAGTACTACGCGGCGCGCGGCTGGGTCGGCGCCTTCCCCACGGACGAAACGCTGAGAAAGCTGGGCCTGGACGAGTGCGTCGGAAAATGATACAATAACAGCGCGGGGAGGGGTTAGCCCCTTCCCGCATTTTTCTGCAAGGAGGCTTTTTCATGATCGAGGTCCGTGTTTTTGCCACGCTGCGTCAGGGGCGCGAGAAGATCACCATGCTTTCTTCCGATGCCATCGCCTGCGCCGCAGATATTCTGGAGCGGCTGAACATCGAGAAGCAGGACGTGTCCATTCTGCTGATCAACGGCTTTCATAAGACGCCGGACACGCCTGTAACCGACGGCGACATCGTCGCGCTGTTCCCGCCGGTGGGAGGCGGCTGAGCATGGAGGCAAGATACGAGCGCAATATCCCGGCGCTGCGCGAGGAGGAATGTGCGCGTCTTCGCGCCCGGCGGGCCGCTGTGATCGGCTGCGGCGGACTGGGCGGGCATCTGATCGAGCTGCTGGTGCGCGTCGGCGTGGGGTATCTTCGCGTGGTGGACGGCGATGTGTTTGAGCCGTCGAATCTGAACCGCCAGCTGTATTCTTCGCCGGAGCTTCTCGGGTGCAGCAAGGCGAAGACCGCCGCCGAACGCGTCAGGCGTATGAACCCCGAGATCGAGGTCGAGGCCGCTGCGGTCTTTCTGACGCGGGAAAATGCCAGGGCGCTGATCGCCGGCTGCGATGCGGTGCTCGACGCGCTCGACAGCATCGAAAGCCGCCGGATCCTGGCAGAAGCCTGTGCGGCAGAAAAGATCCCATATATTTATGGGGCGGTCAGCGGCTGGGTCGCGCAGGCTGCAATTTCCATGCCCGGAGACGACCTGATCGCGCGGCTGTATCCGGACGGCGTCGTTTTGCAAAGCAAGAGCGTTCTGAGCTTTACGCCCGCGCTGTGCGCGTCCGTGCAGGCGGCTCTTTGCGTGAAGCTGCTGACCGGCCGGCCGGTGGAAGCGGGGAAGCTTTTCTACTTCGATCTTTTGCATCAGGAGTACGAGACCATCGCTTTGTGATATAAAAATCGATCGTATACGCCCGGCGCGTACCCTTGCCGGTCATTTCAGAACACCCTGAGATTTTTTGCCGGAACTCCGGCGTCCGGGCTTGACCGGCAGAGATGCGTGTGCTACAGTTCGGATAGAAGACAGGCGGAGCAAGCCTGATGATCGGAAGGGCTGGCGCTGATATGAAGCAATGTAGTATCGTGGACGCGTTTACAGACCGGATCTTTGCGGGAAATCCCGCGGCGGTCTGTGTGACGGACCGGTGGCCGGAGGATGCAATGATGCAGCAGATCGCTGGTGAAAACTGCCTCCCGGAAACTGCGTTCGCCGTAAGGGAAGGGGATAACTATCGTCTGCGCTGGTTCACGCCCGGCGGCGAGATCGATCTCTGCGGCCATGCCACGCTGGCGACGGCATTTGTTCTGATGAATTTCGCAGAGCGCGGGCGGCAGGAGGTGCGGTTTGAGACACGAAGCGGGCAGCTGACCGCCGCGGGAGATCAGGGGTATGACTGCGTCAGCCGGACCTTTGGGCCAAAATGCGGCATTCCGGAAGACCCCGTCTGCGGTTCGGGACATTGCCATATCGTGCCTTATTGGAGCGGCCGTCTTGGGAAAACCGGGATCACCGCGTATCAGGCTTCGCGCCGCGGCGGGACACTGTACTGCGAATACGCGGGCGAATGGGTCAAGCTGGCGGGCAAGGCGGCGCTGTTTGCCGAAGCGGAGATTTTTGTATGAGCGGCGAACGGCCGGCTTGCAAAAAAATTATGCGGACGTTACAATATGAGCGACAAATTATCCGGGAAAGCCGCCGCAAGGCGGCTTTTTGCGGGCGGCGGCTTTGCGTATGCTCGTGACGCAGTACGTCAAAGCGTACGCGGGAAGGACGCTGGAAGAGACGATGCGGTACGTGGGCTATGGTTCCGGCCCCGGGATGCAGGCCACCGAGCGGGCCATTGTGGACATTTTCAGACAGAAGAGCGGGGAACGATGAAGAACATTTCGTGGGCGCAGCTCTGCTTTACCTTTGTGGGCGTATTTCTGGGCGCGGGGTTTGTCTCCGGGCAGGAGCTGTGGCAATTTTTCGCGTGCTTCGGCGCGGCGGGGCTGGCGGGCTTTCTGGTGTCGGCAGGTATTATGACGGCGGCGCATGGGGCGCTTCTGGGTCTGGTGCGCTCGACAGGAGAAGGGCGCATCGGCTTTCTTATGACGAGCGGAGACAGCCGGCTTTTGCGCACGGCGCTGCTGGCGCTTCAGTATCTGTTTTTGTTCGGCGTCGTGGTGATCATGATCGCGGGCGCGGCGGAGAGTCTGGCGGGGCTGACGGGGCTGCCGACGAGGCTGCTGGGCGCACTCGTGACGGCTGTGGTCTTTGTGCTGGTGCTGTGCGGGCTTCAGAGTCTGGTCGCGTCGTTCAGTGCGCTCGTGCCGGTCATTACGGTGTGCGCGGTGATCATTGCGGCCGTGGTCGTTTCCGGCGGGAAGGGCGCGTCGGCGGAATTTACGCCGGAGGCGTCGATGCTGCGGCCAAGCTGGTATGTGAGCGCGGTGACGTATGCGGCGTATAACCTGTTCGGGTCGCTGACGACGATGATCCCATTGGCCACGCACATTCCGGACGGGAAAACGCTTCGAAAGGGGCTGCTTTGCGGAAGCGTGGTGCTGCTTGCCATCGCAATGAGCATGATCGCGGCGATGCTGGTCTGCCCCGAGGCAGGGAAAGACGAGCTGCCGATGATCACGCTTGCGGGGAGGATCAGCCCGCTTCTGAAGACCGGCTACAGCGTGCTCATGACGTTGAGCATGGTCGTCTCGGCGCTGGGCTGCGTGTTTGCGCTTTTGCAGCAGCTGGAATTGCAGGCGCCGAAGCTTCAGAAAAAAGCGGGGCTTTTGAACGCTGTGTTGTGCGCGCTGGCGTTCGCGTTCAGCCGGTTCGGCTTCGGCACGCTGATCGGCGTGTTTTATCCCATCTGCGGCTATCTCGGCATTCCGTTCGTGGCGATGCTGTTTTTTAACTGGAAACGCGCGAAGAAAGAAGCAAAGGCATAGAAAACCGGACCTGCTTGGTGTCAGCAGGTCCGGTTCATGCGTCAAACAGCAATTCGAAAGATGCGGCATTCTCTGTAGGGGCGGACGACTTGTCA
>DJQK01000107.1:17014-17201 GCA_002437575.1 Clostridiales bacterium UBA6388
TGGTTTACACATTTTCTCTTGGGTCTCCGGTCAGACGATAGATGCGTTTCATGGTGTAGACCCGTTTTTCGCGGTCGATACGGCCGATGCGGAACTGGCGGAACAGCAGCGTGATCTGACCGGGAAGATGGGATTCACGAACCGCAATATACTTGCCGCGAAACGCTTCACTGAGGAAGTAGCCCTG
>DJQK01000060.1:0-9807 GCA_002437575.1 Clostridiales bacterium UBA6388
GGGAGTTTTCAGATACACCCTACTTAATATACAGTTTTTTTGCGCTAGCGTCAATGACGGATTGCTAAAATTGACGGTTTGTGATAAGATAGAGCCAACTATGGAAAATTACGCAAAGAAGGTATTTCAGATGGAACAGAAAAAACGCATTTTTTCGGGCATTCAGCCGAGCGGCGATCTGACGCTGGGCTCTTATATGGGCGCGATCAAGAACTGGGTGGCGCTTCAGGACGAGTATGACTGCCTGTACTGCATCGTCGATATGCACGCCATCACCGTGCGGCAGGTCCCGGCCGATCTTCGCAGAAGAAGCCTCGAGCAGCTCGCGCAGTACATCGCGTGCGGCCTGGACCCGCAGAAAAACATCATGTTCATCCAGTCCCATGTGCCGGCGCACGCGGAGCTAAGCTGGGTGCTCGGCTGCTACACGCAGTTCGGCGAGCTCTCGCGCATGACGCAGTTCAAGATGAAGTCGCAGCAGCACGCGGACAACATCACGGCGGGCCTTTTTACCTATCCGGTCCTGATGGCCGCCGACATTCTCGTCTATCAGGCAGACCTCGTTCCCGTGGGCGAAGACCAGAAGCAGCACGTCGAGCTCTGCCGCGACATTGCCTCCCGCTTCAACAATTCCTTCCCCGACACCTTCACGCTCCCCGAGCCCTTCATCCCGAAGATGGGCGCGCGCATCATGAGCCTGGGCGCGCCGGAGAACAAGATGTCCAAGTCCGACCCCGACGGCTGCGTCTACATCATGGACAAGCCGGAAGACATCATGCGCAAATTCAAGCGCGCCGTGACCGACTGCGAGACCGCCGTGCGCTATGACCGGGAAAATAAGCCCGGCGTTTCGAATCTTCTTACCATCTACTGCGCCGCAACCGGAAAGACGATGCAAGAGGCAGAAGCCGAGTTTGCAGGCCAGGGCTACGGCGTTTTCAAGCCCGCGGTGGGAGAAGCGGTCGTCGAGCTCATGCGGCCCATCCGCGAGGAGACGACAAAGCTTCTTTCCGACAGGGCGTATCTCGAGTCGATCTACAAAGAGGGCGCGGAGAAGGCCTCTTACCTTGCCAACAAGACGCTGCGCAAGGTATACAAAAAGGTGGGCTTTGTGCCCCGCTGATGGGAGTGTGCGCGAATGAACAGCCATACTGCGATCACCATGCTGCTGGCCATGGGCGTGGCGGCAGTGGTATCGTTTTTATCCACGCCGCTGGTCAAGAGCCTTGCCTATAAGGTCGGCGCGATCGACGTGCCGAAGGACAACCGGCGGATGCACAAGGTGCCGATCCCGCGGTTGGGGGGACTGGCGATCTTTCTGGCGTTTTTGCTGTCCGTTCTGGTCTTTGCGAAGATCGACCGGCAGATGCAGGGGATCCTGCTCGGCGCGACGATGATCGTCGTGCTGGGCGTGATGGACGATATCATGGCGCTCAAGGCGCTTCCAAAGCTGATCGTGCAGATCGTGGCGGCGAGCATTGCGGTGTACCATGGGTGCGTCATCCAGTTTGTCTCGAACCCCAACGTCTTTTCCAGCATGACGTATCTGAACCTCGGCTGGTGGTCTTACCCCATCACGGTCATCTGGATCGTCGCGATCACAAACGCGGTGAACCTCATTGACGGGCTTGACGGTCTGGCCGTCGGCGTGTCCGCCATTTCGACGGCTTCCATCACGGTCATTGCGCTGATGGTCGCGGAGGTCAATGTCGCCATCGTGCTGGCGGCGCTTTTTGGCGCGTGCCTCGGCTTTATTCCGTACAATATGAACCCGGCGAAAATTTTCATGGGAGACACCGGCGCGACATTTTTAGGCTACATTCTCGCGACGCTTTCTGTTACCGGCCTTTTCAAAATGTACGCCATCATCTCCTTTGCTGTGCCGTTTCTCATTCTCGGCGTGCCGATCTTCGATATCTGCTTTGCCTTTCTGCGCCGCATTGCCAAGGGGCAGAACCCCATGAAGGCTGACCGCGGCCATGTCCACCACCGGCTCATCGACATGGGCTTTTCGCAGAAGCAGGCCGTTGCGATCTCGTATATGCTGGCCGGCATTCTGGGTCTGGCGGCGGTGCTTCTGACGTCCTCGGGCGAACTCAAGGCGCTCATTTTGATTGGCGCGATCTTCGTCGTCGGCGCGATCGGAATGCGGGCCATTTTCAGTGCGCGCGAGCCGGAGAAGACCGAACCGCAGGCGAAGGAAGATCATACGGCGAAGAGCGAAGAGACTGCAAAGGCGTCTCAGGAGGATACGAATGCGTAAAATCAAAGTCATGTCCGTCTTCGGCACGCGGCCGGAGGCGATCAAAATGGCCCCGCTCGTCAAAGAACTCGAGCGGCGCGAGGAAATCGAATCCTACGTCTGCCTCACGGGACAGCACCGCGAAATGCTCGATTCTGTTATGGACATTTTCGGGCTCAAGGCGGATTTCGACCTCAACATCATGGAAAAGCGGCAGACGCTTTCCACCATCACGACCAAGACGCTGCTCGGCATGGAGAAGGTCTTCGAGGAAACGAAGCCTGACCTCATTTTGGTCCACGGCGACACGTCCACGACGTTTGCGGGCGCTCTGGCGGCGTTTTACCATCAGGTGACCGTCGGCCACGTCGAAGCGGGACTTCGCACGTGGGACAAATATTCGCCCTTCCCGGAGGAAATGAACCGGACGCTGGTCGGCGATATCGCAGACTTACATTTTTCGCCTACGAAGGCAAACGCGGAGAACTTAAAGCGCGAGGCCGTCATGGGGCAAATCTTCATCACCGGCAACACCGCCATCGACGCCATGCGCTACACGGTAAAGCCCGGGTTCGAGTTCGGTCTTCCGGCGCTCGATACCCTCGATTTTGAACACAAGCGCGTCATCGTCGTGACCTGCCACCGGCGGGAAAACTACGGCAAGCCCATGCAGGATATCATGCACGCGGTCCTGGAGGTCGTGGCGTCTCACCCCGACGTGGAGGTCGTCTATCCGGTGCACCTGAGTCCCGTGGTGCGCGAGTGCGCGTTCGGCATTTTGAGCGGCCATCCGCGCATCCATCTCATTGACCCGGTGGACGCGCAGCAGATGCACAATCTGATGTCCCGGTGCTATATGGTCATGACCGACTCGGGCGGTCTTCAGGAGGAAGCGCCCGCGCTCGGAAAGCCGGTCCTCGTCATGCGCAGAGAGACCGAGCGCCCTGAGGCCATCGCGGCGGGAACGGCGAAGCTTGCAGGCGTTGAGAAGGAAACGATCGTAAAAATGGCCTCCGAGCTGCTGGACAGTCCGGAAGCCTACGCGAAAATGGCAAAGGCCGTCAACCCCTACGGAGACGGAAGAGCCAGCGAACGCATCACAGACGCGATCTTGTGGCACTTTGGCCTGAAAAACGAAAAGCCGGCGGATTTCAGCGCCGACTGACGAAAGGAGACGAGCACATTGGAACAGGAGCAGGCACATAAAAACAGAAAGCCACTGCTGCTGGCGGCCGTCGCTGCGGTAACGGTCATCGCGGTGCTGCTCGTCTTCTTTTTCTCGGGCCGTAAGACAAGGGCGAGCCAGACCATCGTTCTGCCGGACCCGCCCGCGCAGGAGCAAACCGCGCAGGAAGAGCCGGAGCAGAACGCGGGCTTAGCCGCGGTGTCGAAGGAAAATGTGCAGAGCGTGCTCGAAAAGAGCGTTTTCCGGCCCACGAGCTACCACCAGAGCATAAGCATCACCGTGTATTCCGGCGAAACGCAGCGCACGCAGAGCGCCGAGGTCTGGGTGAAGGGAAAGCTTCTCAAGGTGCAGCTGACGGACGATTTCGAAACCAGAACCGTGCTGGCCGACGAGCAGACGCTCTACCTCTGGTATGACGACGAAGCGCCCGTCTCAATGGCAAGAGGCGCTGCGATGCGGCTGGACGATCTGGCGGGCGTTCCTTCTTATGAGGACATTCTGACGTATTCACGCTCGCAGATCCTGGACGCGTCGTTTGTCACGCTTCCGGATGCCGCCGACTGCATTTACGTCAGCGTGCAGAGTGATGATGCACAGCTCGATTACTGGGTGAGCCTGGAAAGTGGACTCTTATGGAAACAAAACAGGCTTTCCGGCGGCGAGCTCGTCTATGACATGGAGCAGACTGCGCTTGAAATTTACCCAGACAGCGACGAAGCGTTGGACGGCGTTTTCACCCTCCCGGACGGCACGGAACCATTCTCGCCGCCGCAGAGCTAAAGAAGCAGTACCGCCGCAGCCGTGAAAAGCAGCGTCAGCTGATCGTCCTCGTCCGTCTCCATCAGGACCAGCAGCAAAATAAGAAGCACCAGCAGATCTCCCGCGTCCACGCCCTTCGGAAGAAGCTTTCGCAAGGGTCTATCCGGCGGGCAGGCAGGCTCCGGCGGCGGTTCCGGCGTTCCCGGAGGCTCCGGCCTTTGCGGCGGGCAGGGAAGCTGCGGCTTCGGCATGGGACGCGGCGGATCGGGCGGCTGGGGCTTGGGCTCGGGCGGCTTTGGCTTCGGCGCGTCGGGAATGACGGTGCGCTGAAACGTTCCGTCGGACGCCGGGGTGTAGCGGTTATACAAACGATCGCCTCCTTTAGGGCTGCTCTTTTCGGCCGCGCAGCGCCGCTCCGGCCAGACGCGAGAGTCTGGCGGCCTGCATGGCGCGGTCGATTTTTTCTCTGCGCTCGGGCTTTAGAAACGGCTTGAGCGCGTTAAGAAGATTCTCCTGCCGCTTATCGAGCTGTCCCGCCTTCTGCAAAAGCTCTCCCAGCGCATCGCTGGAGGAAACCGGCGCAGACTCCTTCGGCGGCGGGGGAGGCGGCGCAGTCTGCTTCGGCGGCGCTTCCGGCGGGGAAATGCCGAGCGATCTGGCAAAGGCCAGAAGGCTCTGCATCTGCTCCGGGTCCTGCAAAATGGCCCCGATGGCCTGTTCCAGCGGCTGCTCGCTCATGCTTTTTCGTTGATCTTCGCCAGCAGCTCTCTGGCTTTGTCTGACTGTAAAAGCGGCGCAATGAGCGCCTGCGCCCGCTGCGTGTCGCCGGAGGAAAGCGCCTGTGCGCAGCTTTTTAAGGCCGCGCCGCCGTCCTGTGACAAAAGGGCCAGCAGCTCTTTTCCCTCGCCGGTTGAAAGCACGGCCGCGATCTGCTGCTTCGTAAAGGCGAAGCCGCCGGTAGTTCCGAGATTGTTGTCCATGATCCGCCTCCTGATAATGTTCTGCTACAGCTTATGCGCGAGGCGGCGAAAGGTGAACCAAAGATGAAAATACTCGTTCTGTCCGATTCCCACCGCGCCCTGGGCGCAATGCTCGAGGCGGCGGAGATCGAAAATCCCGACGTGGTCATCCACCTGGGAGACCATGTCTCGGACGCGGAGGATCTTTCCTACGCGCTCAATACCGTCGATTTTTATATGGTCAAGGGAAACTGCGACTTTGGCGCGCAGGCTCCCGAGACGATCCTGACCGAGCTTGGCGGCAGGCGGTTTTTCCTGACGCACGGACATTTGTTCGGCGTGAAGCGCGATCTGTCGGCGCTGGAGCAGGAGGCAAACCGGCTTGGCGCGGAAATCGCGCTCTTTGGCCACACGCACCGGCCGTTTCTCGAGACGTGCGGCGGCGTGCAGATGATGAATCCCGGCGCGGCGCGGGACGGACGCTACGGCGTCATCGAGCTTACAGGCACAAATGCCGTCTGCACGCTCAAAACGCTGTCTGGATTGGAAAAAAATCTGTCCTAAGCGGGCAGTTTGGGGGAAAACCTATGCTTTTAGCGATCGATATCGGCAACACCAACATCGTCATCGGCTGCATTGAAAAAGACGTCATCCGGCACGAGCTGCGTCTGGCGACCGATCTGGTCAAAACGTCCGACCAGTACTGGATGGACCTCAAGGGCGTGCTGGCGCTCTATGGGCTCTCGGCGGAGGAAATTGACGGCGTGATCATCTCGTCCGTTGTGCCGCCGGTCCTGAACTCTCTGCGCACGGCGGTCATGAAGCTCACGGGCAAAAAGCCGATGGTGGTCGGCCCGGGGCTCAAAACAGGGCTCAACATCGCGGGCGGAAACGCAAATCAGGTCGGAAGCGATCTTGTTGTCGCGGCCGTCGCGGCCCTGCGGGAGTATCTCGCGCCTTTGATCATCATCGACATGGGAACGGCGACGACGATCATGGCCGTAGACGAAAACAAGACCTTCGTCGGCGGCAGCATCTGCCCGGGCGTCAAATTATCGTCCGAGGTGCTCACGACGAGAACGTCGCAGCTGCCCGGCATCAGCCTGGAAGCGCCCAAAAGAGCCATCGGCCGCAACACGATCGAGTGTATGCAAAGCGGCATTATGCTGGGCGCTGCCTGCATGATCGACGGCATGATCGTCCGGATGGAAGAAGAGCTTGGAAGCCGCGCAACGGTCATCGCAACGGGCGGCATTTCGCGCTTCGTCATCCCGATGTGCCGCTCGAAGATCATCTATGACCGCGATCTTCTTCTGAAGGGGCTTCGCATTTTGTATGAGAACAACAAAAAATGAGCAAACCGCAAACAGGCGCGGCATTTCCGAACAGGAAAACGCTGCGGGCGCTTTTGAAAACCGAACCGACACCGTTTTATCTCTACGATGGGCCGGGGCTGTATCATACGTGCAAAGCGCTTTTTGACGCCTTTTCGTGGAACGAGGGCTTTCGTGCGTATTTTCCGGTGCGCATGAACCCGAATCCCGCGGTTTTGCAGATTTTCCGCGAGGCCGGCTGCGGCGCTTTGTGCGGGAGCGAGGCGGAGCTTTTACTTGCGCAGAAAGCCGGTTTTTCCGGGCGGGAAATGCTCTTTGCGTCTATGACGCGGACGGATGAAGGAGCGCTTCTTGCCGCGAAGCTTCACGCGAGTCTGATCACGGATGGGGAGCTTGCCCTTCCGGGGCCCGCGCCGGACGAGGGATTTTTGACCGTGCGCCCGCAAAAGCCCCTGACGGCGAATGCCCGCACGGTCTGGAATTTTGAAAAAAGCAAGCTCGGTGTGCGGGAAGACCGTCTTCCGGCATTACTTCGCGGTTTGCCCGAAAGCGGAAGCGGCTTACGCGGGCTGTCGCTTTTTCTGCGCGATCAGGAGAGCAGCCCGCACGCTTTCTGCGCGGCGCTGGAGCGGCTTTTTGAATTGGCCGCGCAGCTTTACCGGCGGGAGAATATCACGATCGATACGGTTTTTGTCTGCGGCGGGCTCGGCGCGTGCGAGGAAGAAGGCGAAAAAGTCGATATCCGCGATATTTCCCGCCGCGTGAAGGAAAGCTATGAGAAGCTCTTAGACCCGCTGGGACTGCGCGTCCGCATCCAGATCGCGCCGGGGCGGTTTCTGGCGGCAAAGCACGGCGTTCTGGTGACGAAGGCTTTGGAGGTCAGACGGGAAGATGCGAAGCTGCCGCTTTTGGTTTTGGACGTGGCGTGCGGGCAGTTTCTGCGCGAGATCGCGTTCGGCGCGGCGCACCGGATGGACGCGCCGTTCGTTTCCGCAGACAAGCCCAGACAAATCACGCACGCCGCGGGCTGCCTTTACGATCTGCGCGACCGGTTCTCCGGGGAGTATCTGCTGCCGGAACTGAAAACGGGCGACTGCGTCGTGATTTTTGGTACCGGCGCGGACGGCGCGTGCTTTCACAGCGGCTACGGCGGGAGTCTTCGCTGCGCGGAATTTCTGTTTGGTCTCGACGGAAACGTCACGTGCATCCGCAAGCGCCAGACGGCGCAGGAGCTGCTTGCGTCCTACGATTCTTAAGGCAAATTGTTCTATCACAGCATCGTAAAAACGAGCCCGAAGCAGACCAGAACGCCAAGACCGATAAAGGCCGTGACGGTCAGATCGACGGCGTCTCGCAGTGCGCGGAGCTTTTTCTCCGTTCGCGTGGGAAATTGACGCGCGGGCTCCTCGGGAAGCCCGGTTTTTGGGTATAATGAAATGACGGCATGTGTCTGCATGATACGTTCCTCCTTTGCTTTCTGAACCTATCATAGCACATGGCCTGTCCTATAATTTGGACTTTTCGGCGAAAGGAGAAAAATTTTCATGGAAGAATTCTATCTTGCCTCCAACGGCTCGGGCCGGATCCGCTGCGGCCTCTGGCTTCCGGAAGGGCAGCCGCGTGCGGTGGTGCAGATCATCCACGGCATCGCCGAGCACATCGGCAGGTACGATCATTTTGCGCGCTTTTTGAGCCAGCGCGGCTTTGCCGTCTGCGCGGACGATCACATGGGCCATGGCCTTTCCGTGGAAAAAGGCGGCGTTTACGGCTATTTTTCCGGCGGCTGGATGGCGGCGGTCAAAGACGAGCGGTCGCTGTATGAAGATATGAAAAAGCGTTTCCCGGCGCAGCCCTATTTCATGCTGGGCCACAGCATGGGCTCTTTTTTGCTGCGGACGTATCTTTACACCTATCCCGGAGGGCTCACCGGCGCGATCATTTCGGGCACCGGCTGGCAGCCGGAGCTCGCGCTTTCCTCGGGGCTGGCTCTGTGCAGGCTCGAGCAGCTGCGCATTGGCGAGACCGGCCGCAGCAAGCTTCTGAAGGAGCTCATGTTCGGCGCGTATAATCAGAAGTTCCGCCCCAACCGCACGCCGAACGACTGGATCTGCTCGGACACGGCGGTCGTGGACGCGTACACGGACGATCCTCTCTGCGGCTTTGACGCAACCGTCGGCCTTACGCGCGATATGCTCACGGGCATTTCGATGAACCAGAAAAAAGAGAACCTTGCGAAGATGGACAAAACCCTTCCCGTCCTCTTCGTCTCCGGAATGCAGGACCCTGTCGGCGCGATGGGCGAGGGCGTTCTTCGCACGATCGACGCGTTCAAGCGCGCGGGGCTTTCGAACGTGGCCATTCGTTTGTATCCCGAAGGGCGGCACGAAATGCTCAATGAGACCAACCGCACGGAGGTCTATGCGGACATTCTCAGCTGGCTCGAACCGCTTGTTTGATCAAAACACCTCCACCTCCCGGAAAAATCTCCCGGGAGGTTGCATTTTGTCATCATTTCTGCTATACTTGTATAAATTTTGTTACCTGTCCTCTGAAAAATAGGAGGGTTTGAAAGGAGCGTATGCAGATGGTTAAACGATGGACGCGAAGGCTCGTCCTGACGGTTCTGCTGCTTGCCGCCTTTTCCGCGGTCGTGTTCGCGGACGAAAGCGATATCTGGTATGACGAGACGCAGGAGGAAGCCCTCTGGGAGCAGCAGGAGACGGTTTTCCCGGACGTCACAGGCGAAAAATGGTTCTATGATGACGTGATGTACCTCTACCGCAGCGGTATCATCGGCGGCTTCCCGGACGGCACGTTCCGGCCCGAGGACAAGGTCACGACCGGTCAGGCGCTCAAGATGATCATCCTCGCTGCCGGTTATCCCGAGCCCGAAGCGGCGGCCAGCCACTGGGCCAGAGGGTATTTGAATTTTGCGCTGGAACAGGGGATTCTGGAGCGCGGGGAGATCACCGACCTCGATGTCAGCATGAGCCGCGTTCTGACGGCAAAGGTTGCGGCCAGAGCCCTCGGCGTCACGCGGTCGGTAACCGCGCAGAAATTTACCGACACGAACGAGGACGCGGTGCACGCGCTTTCGGAGATCGGCATCCTCGGCGGCTATCCCGACGGCACGTTCCGGCCCAACGGATCTTTGACCCGCGCGGAGCTTTCCGCCATCGTCAGCCGGATCTACGCCTACCGCGCCGAGCAGAACGGCGGCACGACGGACCCCGACGACCCGGAGGACTTAAACGACGATACGCCCATCGAGCTTCGCACGACGGAAGACGGCGTGGCGTTCATCAAGGCGCGCGAGGGCTTCACCGC
>DJQK01000060.1:9896-34132 GCA_002437575.1 Clostridiales bacterium UBA6388
GAATACCCCGACGGCATCACCGAAAAGCAGGCGGACCGGCTGCTTCGCAAGCGGCTTCAAACATTTGAAGAGAAGCTCGACGCGTTTCTGGACAAAAACGGCATCCGGCTTTCCGACTGCGAATATGACGCGCTGGTTTCCTTTACATACAATAATGGCGACTACTGGATGAGCGACAAGACGCAAAGCAGGCTGGCTTCTCTTCTCATTTCCGGAGACTACACCGTCAACGAATTTGCCTCGGCCTTCGGCATCTGGTGCCACGTGACGACAAAAAGCGGCACGGAAATTCACGAAGGGCTCATCGACCGCAGGATCCGCGAGCTCAAGCTCTTTTTCTATGGCGACTACGAGGCCAAAAATACCGATGGGTTCCACTATGTCCTCTTTACGACCGAAAAGGGCACGCTGGAGGTCGACGTCGCGGTCTATGAGGCGGGAAGTGTGATGGATCCGATGTTCGAGGCCGAGTGCGACGACGACGAGTTCTTCGGCTGGGTGACGGAGGACGGCACGATCCTGGACGCGCAGACGCGTGTGGAAGAGGATATGACCGTTTCTGCGCTCTGGCTGAGCGAAGCGGAGGGTGTATTTTGAAAAAAGTTTTCCAAACGCTTAAATAGTCCAAATTATAGGACAGACAATATGATATACTGTCTTCAGAAAGCAAAGGAGCGGTTGAAGATGGAATATCGTATGGAGTATGTCAGAGGTCACATTGAGGTTTATTCCGCGAGAGGGGAGTTTCTCTTCTCGGCCGACACGATGGCTGAAGCGGATGCAATGCTGGAGGAATGAGATGAACATCCAGATTTTTGGCGCGAACAAGTGCTTCGATACGAAAAAGGCCGAGCGCTGGTTCAAAGAGCGCAGGATCAACTACCAGTCGATCGATCTGTACCGCTACGGAATGTCCGGCGGCGAGTTTGACAGCGTGCTGAGAGCCGTGGGCGGGATCGACAAGCTCATCGACTGGGACAAAAAATCGCCGGATATTGACCTGATGCGATACATGGACGACGCCAGATCAAAAGAAGACAAGGTGTTCGATGACCCCAAGCTTCTGAAGACCCCCATCGTCCGCAACGGCAAGCAGGCGACCGTGGGCTATTGCCCCGAAGTGTGGCAGACCTGGAAATAACGAAAAAGACGCAGGAATTTTTCCTGCGTCTTTTTTTCACTCTTTCTGTGTCTTCTCAAGCTCTGTCCGGCCGATCTCAAAATGCGTTCCCTTTGGAAGCCCCTGCGCGATGGCGGGGAAAAAGTTTCCGGTGTCCGCGGTACGCTGGATCTCATACGTGCCATACCGGTTGACCAGATCGAAGCAGCTGTCGGCGTTGCCGGGAAAATGGCCCACCATCGGGTTCGGCGAGTAGGGGAACTCTTTTGCGGGCGGGAGACGGACTGGCTTTTTGTCTTTTTTTGAATGCGGCATATGCTTCACCTCGGAGCTATTCTGCGCGGTTTTCGGGCGAAGCTTGCGCGGAAAAAACTGAAAAGAGCGCGAAGCGTTCGTCCCCATGGGCGTGTCTAACAGTTCTGAGAACATTGCATGAGAAGCGTGCGGCAAAACGTATGAAATTGTAACGAAACTCCGAACTTTTCAAGGAATGATTTTCTATACTTGTTTTTTTCGCGTAATCGTGGTATGCTCATGCTGAACAGACCGGCGTCTACAGGGATCATGGACGTGCGGAGCATATGGCCGGAGTCTTCAGCGGCGCGTCGAAAAAACGGTGGGCGGCCGCTTTGCGTCTGGAAGACGCGTGGATGGTCCGGGGAAGGAGGCTGGCCCATGGCCAAGCAAGCGAAGAGTGTTTCGTCCGGGGGCGAGAGCTTTATGGTCAAGCTTGCAACGATCATCGTTGACAAACGAAATCTGATCTTTCTGATCACCATCATTCTGCTCATTTTTTCCATGTTTTCGAGAAGCTGGGTAGAGGTCGAAAACGATCTGACGTTCTATCTGCCGGAGGATTCGGAGACAAAAAAGGCGCTGAACGTCATGGAAGGGGAGTTTATCACCTACGGAACGGCCGAGGTGATGGTGGCGAACATTTCCTATGCGGACGCGGAAGAAATGTGCGACGATCTCAAGGAGATCAAGGGCGTGCAGTCGATCTCCTTTGACGACTCGGCCGACCATTACTGCAACGCCTCTGCGCTGTATTCCATCACCTTTAACTACGACGAGGACGACGACGCGTGTCTGGAGTCGCTCGATAAGGTCAAAGCGTACCTGGACGGGCAGGATGTCTACGTCAAGACGGACCTCGGCAACACGCAGGCCGAGACGATCGACCATGAGATCAACATCATCATGGTTTATGTCGCGATCGTCATTGTGGTGGTGCTGCTGTTCACCTCTGAGACTTTCGGCGAGGTGCCGGTACTGATTTTGACGTTCGGCATCGGGCTGATCATCAACCAGGGCACGAACTACCTGCTCGGCAAGATATCCTTCGTTTCAAATTCCGTTACGAGCATTTTGCAGCTGGGCTTGTCGATCGACTATGCCATCATCTTCTGCAACCGCTTCAAAGAAGAGCACAAGCATCTGCCGATTCGAGAGGCAGTCATTGTCTCGCTCAGCAAGGCCATCCCTGAGATCGGCGCGAGCTCGCTGACCACGGTCGGCGGCCTTGTCGCGATGCTGTTCATGCAGTTCAAGCTCGGCCCCGATATGGCCATCTGCCTGATCAAGTCCATTGCATTTGCGCTGTTGTCGGCGTTCCTTGTGATGCCGGGACTTCTGATGCTCTTTGGCCCATTGATCGACAAGACGGGGCACAAGAGCTTTGTGCCGAAAATTCCGTTTGTCGGCGCATACGATTACGCAACGCGGCACATTGTCCCGATCATTTTCGCGGTCGTGCTGGTCTTCGCGTTCAAGCTGTCCAATGACTGCCCATATGCCTACGGCTACAGCCTTCTTACCACGCCGAAGCTCAATGAGACGCAGATCGCGGAAAACATGATCGAAGACAACTTCTCGAGCAGCAACATGATGGCGCTCGTCGTTCCGAAGGGCGACTATGAAAAAGAAGGGCAGCTGCTCAAGGAGCTCGAGAGCTACGACGAGGTCGACTATACGATGGGCCTTGCCAACGTCGACGCGCTCGACGGCTACAAGCTGGCCGACAAATTAACGCCCCGGCAGTTTGCAGAGCTCGCGGGGCTCGATTACGAGGCAGCGCAGGTCGTCTATGCGGCCTACGCGGCGGAAAACGAGAGCTACGGTGAGCTGGTCGGCAACATCGCGACCTACAAGGTCCCGCTCATCGATATGTTCCTGTACGTCTGCGATAAGGTAGACGCGGGGGTCGTCTCCCTGAGCGAGGAACAGACCGATACGCTCCACGAGGCGCAGGTGCAGATGCAGAGCGCGAAAAACCAGCTGCAAGGCGAGCACTACAGCCGGATGCTCATCTACCTCACGCTTCCGGTGAGCGGCGACGAAACGTATCGATTCACCGACAAAATTCTTGAGATCGCCAAAAGCTATTACCCGGACGAGGACGTTTACTTAGCAGGCGACTCGACGAATGAATACGATTTTGAAAAGTCCTTCGCGGTCGATAACGCGGTCGTGAGCATCGTCTCGGTCCTGATCGTTCTGGTGGTGCTGCTGTTTACATTCAACTCGGCCGGTATGCCGCTTCTTCTGATCCTCGTCATTGAGGGCAGTATCTGGATCAACTTCTCGTTCCCGACGATCACGCATAAATACCTCTTCTTCCTGGGATATCTAATCGTTTCGTCCATCCAGATGGGCGCGAACATCGACTATGCCATCGTCATCGGCAGCCGCTATCAGGAGCTCAAGCTCAAGACCGGCAAACTGTCCCGCCGTGAGGCCATCATCGACACGCTGAACTTTGCCTTCCCGACGATCATTACCTCCGGCTCGATCCTCGCCATCAGCGGCTT
This sequence comes from Clostridiales bacterium UBA6388, assembly GCA_002437575.1. Taxonomy (GTDB): domain Bacteria; phylum Bacillota; class Clostridia; order Oscillospirales; family Oscillospiraceae; genus CAG-170. The sequence continues at coordinate 13,827 of DJQK01000060.1, forward strand.
TTTGATCGGCAACCTCACCTCCGAGCCGGTCATCGCGGGCATCGGCGAGTCGCTTGGCCGCGGCACGGTCATCTCCATTTTCCTTGTCATGTTCGTCCTGCCGCAGATCCTGCTGGTCGGCACGAAATTTATCGAAGTTACCTCGTTCTCCATGCCGGGCGTCAGCGTCGGCGAACGCAAAACGCTCTCCGGCAAGGTCTTCGTCAACGGCATGGTGCGCGGGCAGATCCACGGTACGGTCCACGGCCAGATCTGCGCAATGGTCGACGGCGATGTGGACTTAAACGTCGTATCCGGCTCGGCGGAGGACGAAAACGCTTCGGACGACACATCCGGAGATACGCCGCCGGACAGTCCGGATGACGCATCCGGTTCTGATGATGCGGCTGCTGACGGAAAGGAGGAGCAGAGCCATGTCTAAGTGTTTGAGAAGGATCCTTTCGCTCATGCTGGCGCTGGGCCTGCTTGCTTCTTTCACGGCGGCTGCCTTCGCGGACGAGGAAGAAACCGGCGAAGATACGATCTATCTTTCTACTGCGGAAGAGCTTGTGGAATTTTCGGCAAGCTGCACCTTTGACACGTGGTCGGAGGGACTGACGGTCGAGCTGCAAAACGACATTTCCCTCGAGGGCGTTGCGTTTACGCCCATTGCCAGCTTCAGCGGCACCTTCCACGGAAACGGCCACACCATCAGCGGCCTGAGCTTAACGGAAGGGCTGTCGCTGGCGGGGCTTTTCCAGCGTGTGCAGCAGGGCGCGAGGATCGAAGACTTAAACGTCAGCGGCACGGTCAAGGCGTCAAGCACCTGCGAGGCGGCGGGCGGTCTGGCCGGTCGGAACGAAGGCGAGATCCTTCGCTGCTCGTTCTCCGGAAGCGTCGCGGGAAGTGTGATGACAGGCGGCCTTGCGGGCGAAAACACGGCCACGGGCGTCATCGCGATGTCTGGCTCCAACGGCGCGGTCACCGGCAGCAAAATGACCGGCGGCGCGGCGGGCTCGAATCAGGGCCAGATCTTAGGCTGCACGAACGGCGCGTATGTCAACACCGTCAGCGGCGATCAGGCCATCTCGCTGGAAAACGTGAACCTCGATTTTTCGCTCGACATGACGAAGCTCACCTCCGGCGACGCGCTGCTTTCTTCGTATGACACCGGCGGCATCGCGGGCTACAACGCGGGAACCATCCGCGCGTGTGAAAACACGGCCATCGTCGGCTATCAGCACGTGGGCTACAACGTCGGCGGCATTGCGGGCCGCTCCTGCGGCTACATTCTCAACTGTACGAATTCCGGCGCGGTTTACGGAAGAAAGGACGTCGGCGGCGTCGTGGGCCAGATGGAGCCCTACATCGAAATGCAGCTGACGGAAAGCAGCCTGTCCAAATTACAGACCCAGCTCGATGAGCTCAGTGCGCTCGTCGACAAAGCGTCCAACGACGCCGAAGGCAGCGTGGGCGGCGTGACATCGAGCCTGAACGGAATGTCTGATTATGTAAACTCTGCGGCAGACGCGGCGAAGGATCTGAAGGTCAACATCGACGCCAGCGGCTCGCTTTCCGGACAGGGCGGGGCCAGCGGCTCGGGCGGCATCACCGTCACACCGCCCAGCGTATCGGTAGACGGCGGGGCAGGACACGGCTCGGGACTGGACATTTCCGTTGAACCGGGCTCTGTCTCCATTGACCACGGCTCCGGCATCGGCGCGGGCGGGTCTGTAGACAGCTCGGACTTCGGCATCGGCGCAGACGGCGACGTGGACGTTGGGGGACTTCTTACCGGCGGCGCGCAGATCGTGGCGGCGCCTGATCTCGGGAACCTCAACTCTGCCATCGGCGGCATCTCCGGCCAGATCGCGCGGCTCAACGGCGCACTGTCAGGAGCCGCAGGGACGCTTGCAAACGATGTCCGAAGCATTAACAAAAAGTTCAGCGAGATCACGGATACCCTTCAGACGGCAATCGACGACGCGGCAAACGGCGCATCCGATATCGTCACCGACGCGTCGGCCATCGATATTGACCTCGTGACGCTCGGAAAGGTCAACCGCTCAGATAATAAGGCCTATGTCGACGGCGATCTGAACGTCGGCGGCATTGCGGGCTCGATGGCGATCGAATACAGCTACGACCCCGAAGACGATGCGACGCAGGGCCTCTCCGCCGAGTATAAGCGGCAGTACGAGCTCAAGGCCATCATCCAGAACTGCACGAACGAAGGGACGATCCAGTCCAAGCGCAGCTACGCCGGCGGCATCTGCGGGCGCATGGACTTAGGTCTCATTACCGATTGCAGAGGTTTCGGCAGCGTTTCGAGCGAATCCGGAGACTATGTCGGCGGCATCGTGGGCCAGACCGGCTCGACCGTGCGGCAAAGCTACGCCAAATGCACGCTTTCGGGCGCGAAATACGTCGGCGGCATCGTCGGCGCAGGCGCGGCAAAGACTGTCTCCGGCGCGGCCAGCACCGTCTCCGGTAACTACAGCATGGTCGAAATTACGAGCGCGACGCAGTTCTCCGGCGCGATCTCCGGCAGCGACGCGGGCGATTTCGCGGAAAACTACTTTGTGTCCGACACGCTGGCAGGTCTCGACACCGTGAGCCTGTCCGGCAAGGCAGAGCCGATTTCGTATGACGAGCTTCTTAAGGTCGACGGTCTTCCGAAGGCCATGCGGCAGCTGGAACTCAAATTCGTGGCTGACGATCAGGTCTTGAAGGTCGAGACGTTCAACTACGGCGACTCTTTCGACGATTCCGTCTTTCCCGACATTCCCGAAAAGGACGGCTATTACGGCACGTGGGACACGAGTGATCTGACGGAACTGCATTTTGACACGACCGTGACGGCTGTATATACCCGCTATGTGACGACCGTTCCCGGCGAAACGCGTCGAGAAAGCGGCCGGCCCGTCTTCTTTGTCGACGGCAGCTATGATGAAAGCGCCGCCATCACGGAGCAGGCGCTGGCGCAGTCCAATTCCGGCCTCTGCCCGGTGAGCGCGGGGCTCGGGCAGGCGATCAGCCACTATATGTCCGCGAACCCCTGGTATACATGGTTCTCGCGGCCGATCACAAAGGAGGTCCTCGAGCAGTGGAGCCTGACGCTGCCGCAGGACGGCGCGACGACGCACACGGTGCATTACTTATCTCCGAGCGAGTCTACACGGCATCTGACCGTGTTCCTCCGGCAGGACGGCGGCTGGAAGCGCGTGCAGACCGACACCTTCGGCAGCTACCTTACCTTCGAGGTAAGCGGCGAGCAGGTCGAGCTTGCGGCGGTAACGGTGATGCAGATCTGGTGGGTCTGGGCGATCCTGGCGCTTTTGATCCTCGGCGCTCTGGCGCTTGTGCTCGTCCTCATCGCAAAAGCCGCGCGGAAGCACAAAAAGGCGCACCCGGTTTCCGAAAATGAGTCTGCACCGGACGCACCGCCGCAGAAGAAAAAGCTCCCCATCTGGCTGACGGTGCTTCTCATGCTGCTGGCGCTGGCCGCGGCGGCTGCGGCGGTCTGGTTCTTCGTTCTGCGGTCGCACTTTGCGCCCTATGAGGCGCTGGCCAACCTCAAGGAAAGCCCCGAGCTTTCGATGCAGATGACGTTGGACGCGGATATTGGCGAGGAAACCTATACGCTTTCAGCCGATCTGGAGCGCAAGAGCGTGAGCGGCCGCCGCGTGACGCGTGCAGAGCTCGGTGGGCTGCCGCTTTACTACGCGGATAACCTCGTCGTGCTGGAAAACGGCACAGCCTATCAGCTGACGAGCGGCTTCCCGGACTATTCGGCGCTTCTGGAAAAGCTTCTGCCGCTCTATAAGAACACGAGCTTCACGACGCAGCGCGACGGCGACGAGACCGTCTACGGCGTGCGCGCGGAAGGGGAGACGGCAAGAGCGCTTCTGTCCATTCTCCTGCCGGACAGCGCAGGCAATCTTCCGGATGGACAGATGGTGTCGGCAGAGGTGCGTATGGAGGATGGAGCGGTCGAGAAAATCACCATTTCCGCCTCCGGAACGCTGAAGGATAAACAGCAAACGCCGTTTGCGCTCGATGTAACGCTGGACGATTTTGACGCGTCGACCGATTTCTCCGTGCCCGACGCGGTGCTTGAAAGCCTGGATAAAACCTATGCAGACGGCGAGCTTCCGATCATCACGGACGATCTGGTCCGGATGCTCACCGGCTGGTCGAACCTGCTGCACAAGGACACGCTCGCGGCAGATCTCGACATTTCCGTCGACTGCGGCCCGGTCGTGGTCAAAAACGCGCTGCGGTACTACCGCGAAACGATCGACGGCTTGGCCGTCAACTGCATCAACAAAAGCGGCCGGAACATCTATTTCTCCGACGGCGGCAGCGTCGTGAACGCAACCGGAAACGAAGCCGGAGACGATGCAAAAACGCTTACCGGCACGACGAAGCTGCTGGACATCATCTATCTCGTCTGCCAGAACGGCGATTTTGAGCTGACGCAGGAGGGCGGCACGTACACCTACAAGCTCACGCTTGACGATCAGAGCATGGATGAGATCCTCGCGGCGCTGGCCCCGGACGCGGAGAAGCTCGACATTACGTTTGAAAACTGCTATGCGGAGGTCACGCTGACGGACGATACAGTCTCGAAGCTGTCCGTTTCCTGCGGCGGCTCGGTCAAGGTGCTTCTGACGCAGGCCGGCGCAAGCGTTACGGCGGACATCACGTTCACCGACGATGAAATGCCCGAGCCGTCAGACGATGTGTTAAGCGCCCTTCGATGATTTTGCAAATGCCCTCCGGAGACGCCGGAGGGCATTTTTCCGCGTAGTGCGGACACGCTGCGGCCCATAAGGACGGATTTGACGCACGGTTCAGAAAAATGGACGCGAACCACTGAAAATTCGGCGTTTTTTTCGGCGCTGCTTCTTGCCGGAAGGAGGGCCAGCGGGTATAATAAGGCAAGAATAACCGGGAAAACCGGAATTGAGCGGAGGAACAGCATGAAAGCTATCGTCACCATTGTCGGCAAGGATCAGGTCGGCATCATCGCGAACGTTTGCAGCCAGCTTGCGGCCTGCAACATCAACATTCTGGAGATCAGCCAGAAGATCATGGACGGCTTTTTCACCATGATGCTCATCACGGATCTGTCCGGCTGCGAAAAGCCGCTCGACGAGGTGTCCGACCTTCTGAGCGTGTGCGCGAAGGGCAAGCCCCTTTCCATCCGCATCCAGCGCGAGGATATGTTCGACGCCATGTATAAGCTTTGAGGTGCCGCCATGCCGAGTTTACAGCACGTTATCGACGCGATCGACATGATCGACAAGCAGCACCTCGACATCCGCACGATCACGATGGGCATTTCGCTTCTGGACTGTGCGGACGAGGACGCGAAGCGCAGCTGCGACAAAATTTACGATGAAATTTGCCATAAGGCTGAAAATCTGGTGAAAACCGGCGAGGCCATCGAGCGCGAGTTCGGCATTCCCATCGTCAACAAGCGCATTTCTGTCACGCCGATGGCGCTCGTCGCCGGAAGCAGCCGGACAGATAGCTACGTGCCCTTCGCCATCACGATGGACAAGGCCGCGAAGAGTTGCGGCGTTAATTTCATCGGCGGCTTTTCCGCGCTCGTGCAGAAGGGCTTCACGTCTGGAGACCGAAAGCTTCTCAGCTCCATCCCGCAGGCGCTGGCGGAAACGGACCTTGTCTGCTCGAGCGTCAACGTCGGCTCGACGAAGGCCGGCATCAACATGGACGCCGTGGCGCAGATGGGAAAAATCATCAAGCAGACCGCGCATCTGACGCGAGAGAAGGACGGGCTTGGCTGCGCGAAGCTCGTCGTGTTCTGCAACGCCGTCGAGGATAACCCCTTTATGGCCGGTGCGTTCCACGGCGTGGGCGAGGCCGAGTGCGTCGTGAGCGTCGGCGTTTCGGGACCCGGCGTGGTGCACCACGCGCTGCAATTCTGCAAGGGCGAACCGTTTGACGTTGTCGCCGAGACCATCAAGAAGACCGCCTTCCAGATCACGCGCATGGGCCAGCTCGTTGCGTCCGAAGCGGCGAAGAGGCTTCACACCGAGTTTGGCATCGTCGATCTGTCCCTTGCACCGACGCCTGCCGTGGGCGACAGCGTGGCGCGGATTTTGGAGGAAATGGGCCTTGCCGTCTGCGGCACGCACGGAACGACGGCGGCGCTGGCGCTTCTCAACGACGCGGTCAAAAAGGGCGGCATCATGGCCTCCGGCCACGTTGGCGGCCTGTCCGGCGCGTTTATCCCGGTCTCGGAAGACGAAGGCATGATCGCGGCGGCCTTGGAAGGAACGCTGACGATCGACAAGCTGGAGGCGATGACCTGCGTCTGCTCGGTCGGCCTCGACATGATCGCCGTCCCCGGCGAGACGAGCGCGGAGACCATTTCCGCCATCATCGCCGACGAAGCGGCCATCGGCATGGTCAACAGCAAGACGACCGCCGTCCGCGTCATCCCGGTCGAGGGAAAGACTGTGGGCGACATGGTCGAGATGGGCGGCTTACTTGGCTCGGCTCCCGTCATGCCGGTGCACGCGGCTTCGAGTGAGGCCTTCATCGCCCGCGGCGGCAGAATTCCGGCTCCGCTGCAGAGCCTTAAAAATTAAGGCAATACCGCAAAAACTTTTGGCCAGGGCTTCTTGCCAGATTATGCGACGCCGCCAAAGAAATTCAAGCAAACCTGACACGTTAGAAAGGAAAATCTTATGAACCAGAACATCCGGAACGCGAAAAAGCACTTTGAAAACCTTCCGCACGTGACGCTCGGCTTCTTCCCGACGCCGTTTTACAAGCTGGAAAACCTGTCCCGCGACCTCGGCGTGAATTTGTATGTCAAGCGCGACGATTTTACCGGCATGAACCTTTTCGGCGGCAACAAGATCCGAAAGCTCGAGTACCTGCTCGGAGACGCGCTGGCACAGGGCTGCAAGGCCGTTGTGACCTACGGCGCGACGCAGTCGAACCACGCGATGGAGACCGTTTCGGCCTGCCGCCGCTGCGGCCTGGAGCCGATCTTGTATCTGACGGCGGTTGTGAAGCCCGATGAAAAGGATGTCCGCGCGAACCTGCTTCTCGATAAGGTCATGGGCGCGGAAATCCACATCGTGGACATCGGCCCGGACGAAACCGAGGACGACGCAGAGGCGCGGTCTTTCGTGATGGGCGCGGAGCACGCGGCCAGACTCACGGCGGAAGGCACAAAGTGCTACGACGTTCCGATGGGCGGCGCGAGCCACGTGGGCTCGATCGGCTTTGCGGCAGGCTTCGTGGAGCTGGCCGAGCAGCTGGACGCAATGCACGTGAAGGCAGATTATGTCTACCACGCGACGGGTACCGGCGGCACGATGGCAGGTCTCGCCGCGGGCCGGAAGCTGGTTGGAAGCACCGAAAAAATTCGCTCGATCTCCGTCAGCCCGAAAAACGAGTTTTATCTGACGAAGGTGCAGAACCTCGCCAATCAGGTGCTGGACGATCTTAGAAGCGATGTGCGCGTCGACAAGGACAAAGACCTCTACCTTGACCAGAGCTACTACGCGCCTGGCTATGAGCAGCCGAACGAAAAAGCGAGCGAGGCCATCCGGCTGCTTGCCAGGCGCGAGGGCCTGTTTGTTGACCCCGTCTACACCGGAAAGGCGCTGGCGGGCCTCATTGACCATATCCGCACCGGAAAGGTCGAGCAGGGGAGCACCGTCGTCTTCTGGCACACCGGCGGCGCAACCGCCCTGTTCGCCGAGCAGGAAATGCTGGGGGATATTTTCTAAAGCAAACGTGAAGCCGCCGGAAAGCACAGCTTTCCGACGGTTTTTCCTCAATTGCGCACGATGTAACACGAAATTGCGCGAAGGCAATCGCTTGTTACCTTCGTTGTAAACTATAATTGACACCGATGCACACCAAAGTTGGTTGCATTTTCCATCAAAATTCGTATGATAGACACAGAAAGGAATTCCTGATGCACACAATGATTGAAAGGCTAATTGAATGCCGGAAGGCCGCTGGACTTTCTCAGACAGAGCTCGCTGAGAAACTGGGGCTGAGCCGGCAGACCATTTACAAATGGGAGACTGGAACCGTCATTCCGGCTGCGGAGAACTTAAGCGCTCTTGCAAAGCTCTATCACGTATCACTCGACTGGTTAGTCAACGGCGTAGACTTTGCAAGGCCGCAGACAAGAGACGAGGAAGCCGCGAAGGCGGAAGAACCTGCACAATCCGGCAACCCCAGAAAATCCATCAATGACTGGCGTATTGCCGCATTGGTCTTGGCCGCTTTGCTTATTTCCGTAGTGGTTTACGGGATCGTCAGGTATCAGATAACAACGAACACGACACCTGTAACATATATAGAGCAGGAATCAATGCCTGAAAACGGTGGCTTTGATGTGATTTGGTAAGACACTAGGAGATTGTTTATGAAGAAAAGACGTATTTTATCTTGCTTTTTGGCAACAGCGATTCTGTTACTTAGCGCAGTTTCCGTCAGTGCCACGTTCGTTTCGCCATACGCGACAGGGAAGTTTTCGCTTGATGCAGAAGGCGGGACGTTTACACGATCGAATAACACATTCTCTCTTGAAAAAGGAGAAGAGGTTTCCATCAGTGGCGTTTTTACGCCTAAATCAGCCAACTTGAAAATTGGTATTCTCGATTCTTCTACTGGCGTTTTTTACTCGCAATCAGCAACCGATGGTGATATAGATGTGACGATTACCGTGCTTAAACGAGGCTATTATTACCTTGCTGTCCGGAATAACTCAGATGACATTGTTTCAATCGCGGGTTTCGTGACGTATTGAATTCTTGCGTTCTTTACTAAAGTGGCCATTTTATAAAGATATACATTCAACAAAACACTTTTCAACGACAAAAAGGAGGAGACTATGAAAAAAAGACTGTTTGTATTCTTACTGGTTCTCGCAATTGTGATTTCTCTCACTGGTTATGCATTTGCCGATGAAGAGGAATCGACAGAGAACGCGGTAACTTTTTATGAGTATGATTACATCGATATGCTCAACCAATCCACGCCTCAGGAATTGGAAGAACTGGGTTATACAGAGGAAGAAGTCGACGAAATCACCCAGACATATGAACGCGATATTGCGGAAAAGGCTACAATGTCCGATGATGAGTTATTGGCCTACGGATATACGGATGAAGAAATTGCCCTTTTGCGTGCATTTGCAAGCGGCGCTGAATTATCGGTGGAGGAAATGCGAAATCTAGGCTCAACTTGCACTGGCAGCCTTTCTTGCCAATGGATAACAGACCATGCTGCGCAATTCACCTACTCTTGGACATGGAATCGTTGCCCGTCTATTAGACTTACAGACTCTTCCGCACTTCGCTGGATTGCTTATAACGCAGATGGTACCGAGATTGGTGTCGAACAGACATCAAGCTCTATGTTGATTGACTACTATGTTAAAGGCACAGCTGCGGGGGATGGATGTTATGTTTATAGTTCCCTTGGCACAAACGAACCAAATATCGACTTCAACACCATAAATATGCAGTTTCCTGCGTGGGGAGCGTACACAGGCACTAGTGGGATCATGGAAGATTGCTATGCAAAAATTGGTAAGGTTAGCGTCTCAATCAAGGTTCCAACGGGTGTAAGTCAAAATATTGATCACATCTTTGTGGCTGGCCTCTATGGACATACGCTTTTAGGCGTTGGCGCACCCTCTGTATCGGTCTCGAGTGGTTCGTGTGCAATTAGTTTCACAGCAAACCTTGATATTGATGCGATTGCATCCAGCAGAGGCACAATTACGCAGGGTTCCACGAATATCAAATACTGGTGATCGCAATTACTGAAAATCTCTTGTATTATGCTTTAAGTACTAATGAGTAAAAAAACTAAAAGGGTATTGGGCGGAGGATTTCTGGTTCTGCTCGGCATATTTGTTGGTGGAATGCTGGACTTCTACCCATTCCTTGGGAATGATCTGATTGCCCGCGAGATTCAGTATAGCACGTTTATAATCTGCATGACAGTAATTCTGTGCACAATTGATACAAAAGAGAAATAGTAATATCTTTTTTCAATGAACGCAAAAAGGCCGCCGGAAAGCTTTGCTTTCCGGCGGCCTTCGTATTACTTCTGATAATGGCTCCACATAGTATCGGTTGCTTCGCGGATGGACTTGGTGACGTCTTCGACAAGCGCGGCGTCCCACTTTTCGGGGGCTTCGCGCAGGAAGGACGTCTTGTCCACGCGGTTATCGAAAATGCCGATGGGCACGTGATACGTGGTTCCGTACGCGTTTACCGTCACGGTGTTGGGAACGTCGCTTGTCTTCACGAGATATTCCATATCGTCGCAGCCGTACTCGCCCAGCATGACCGACAGCGGCACGCCGTGGTGCAGGTTCGAGCCGGGATCGTTGGGGTCGGCGCGGTCGGCGTTTTTGCGGCGGGACTCTTCGGGCGTGACCCAGATGTACAAGATCGCCGCGTTTTCCAGAATCTCCGGGCAGAACATCGGAAGCGAGTACTGGTAGCCGTCCGAGCCCGTCAGCGGCATCGACGCACCGTCCGGCCCGCCGCGGGCGCACTCGATGATGATGGTCTTGCCGTCAAACGTGTCGGGGTACGCGTCCTGCTTTTCCTTCAGCATCGCGGCGGCTTCCGCCTCGAGTTTTTCGGCAAGCTTCTTGCGGATATCGGCTGGGAGCTTTCCAAGCCGCGGGGCAATGCCAGCAATGCGCGAGGCGCGGTCGTACCGGTCAAAGAGCAGCTGCGCGGCAGAATCGGGCTTCTGGACGTTGCGGTTCATGAGATCCTGATAGTCCTCGTTCAGCAGGCAGCAGAGCGTGCCCCAGTCGCGGCCGTCGATGAACGGCTCTTCGCCGGGGTAGAAGATTCTCGCCTGGCCCATCGCCTGAAGCTCATTGTCGATGCGGCGCATCATGTGCACATAGGGAAAATCGTCAAGCTGAAGATTTTCGCCGATGTGAAATTCCTTTTTGAGCCGCTCAGGCTCGATATTCGCCATAAAGTTGCGGACCTCGGACTTGCCCGAAGCGGGAAGCGCCTGCAAAAGAACGACTTTGAAGACATTACTTTCCATATTAGTTCCTCCTGTACCCGAAAGGGCGTGTTTATGAGATGATGGTAAGCCAACGTGATTTGTCGACCGTGATGGTTTTGTGCTGCTCGACGTACTGCAAAAGGAGCGCCTGCATTTCCGTCCGGCCTTCCGACAAAAGGGGAGCGGCCTTGTAGCAGCCGTACCCGCCCGCGCCGGACGCGCGGTAATTGTTGAGGCAGAGCGTGAGCGCTTTGTCCTCCGGCAGCTCTTCGCCGGCAAAAACGATCGAAATGACGCGCTCTCCAATGGGCTTTTTCAGATCCGCCGTGACCGTCAGGCCCAGGTAGTAGTCAAAGTTGAAATGCTGCACGATCGGCTCCAGATACTCCCGGCTGACGCAGACCGAGCCGTCCGGCGCGTGATCGAAGTAGGATAGATCGCGCTCAAGGGCGGTTTTGAGGATACTTCTGACGACCCGGATGGTTTTGAGCGTGTTCGGAAACGCGTAGGCGCTGACGATCGCGCGGTTGGTCACGTGCTGTGGAAAATCGAGCACTTGATTGGAAAGCGACGTCACGGAAATGTCCGCGCCGGTGGCTTCCAGCTGCACCTGGTTAAACAGGTTCGCAAGCAGCGATCCATGCAGCGCAAGCTCGAGAGGCTTCCCGCCGAAAAGCGGCACGTCGAGCGTTCCGACAGGCCGGTCCAGCCACGCATTCAGCTTCTGTTCGACCGGCCGAAGCAGCTCCAACGCTGCGGGAAGCGGCGTCTCGCCTGCGGGCAAGAGCTTAGAGACGGCCTTCACGCTGCCTCGGTCGGCGGTCACATCCATGCGGATGAATTTCGACGCCTTGTCCGGCGGCTGGCAGGTGTACGTTCCACCGATCTGCAAATTTTCCGCCTCCATGTGCTGGTGCGCGGCAAGCAGAACGTCGAAACCGAGCTCCCGGCAGATGCGCCAGCCCTGATTTTCTCCTGTCTGCGAGAGGATCTTCCCGGTCTTCACATCTGCCTCAAATCCGCCGTGGTAGATGCAGATCGTCACGTCGACCTTTGCGCGGCGAAGCTCAGAAAGAGCCGTCCATGCGGCGGCGAACGCGTCGTTTACGGTGATCCCGGCCATCGTCTCCGCCGGCTCAAACTGCGCGACAAATGGCGTGATGATGCCGGTCAGGCCCACGCGAAGGCCATTTTCGAGCGTGACGACCGCCGTTTTCTGCACGCCGCAGATGCCTGCGACATTGGCACACAGACAGGTTGCGTCAAGCGCGGCTAGATAGCGCTCAATGACGGCTTTTCCGTAGTCAAAGTCGTGGTTTCCGAGCGTGATGAAATCATAGCCCCCGATGTTCAAAAGCTTTGCCGGAAGGGACGCGATGTCGTTTTCCTCGTGGCTGAGAAAATACGTCAAGGGCGTTCCCTGCAGCGTATCGCCGCCGTCGATGACGAGCGTGTTTCCGTCCTTATGAAACTGCGACAGGCAGTTTGCAAGGCCGGAATCCATTTTTTTGCCGGTTGCATAGCTGACAGGGGAGAAGCAGCCGTGGATGTCGCTGGTGTAGTAAATCGTCAGATTTCGTTCCATTCTAACCTCGTAGAGTTTCGCGCCCGCAGGCGCGAAAAAAAGTAGAAATCCATTTTATCCGGCGGCTCCGCCGACCGGACAGGACAGCCGTTAGCGGTTTACCGCTTACGGATGTCGCGTTCCCTTGCGGGTAAAAATTCCTATCGCCTCGCAAGTGTGAGCTTTTTGCGCAAAGCGCAAAAAGCTTGCGCGTAGTCGAGGCGCAGCCTTTTGGCAAAAAGCCCTGCTTTTTGCCAGTCTAGGGGCGCTGAAAGCGCCCCTAGACAATGTTTATTCGCCGTGCGCAAGCTTTCTGCGGATGCGCGTGGAGATGAGCTCGATGATGAGAACGAGGACCATCAGTCCCCAGACAAACGAGCCGACCATGGCCCAGCGGCGGGAGTTCAGGCACTGCACCAGCGATGCGCCGATGCCGCCCGCGCCCACGATGCCGAGCGTGGTGGCGTCCTTGAGGTTGATGTCGAAGCGGTAGATGGTGGTCGAAATGAAGCTCGCCGTCAGCTGCGGCAGAACGCCGTAGCGAATTTTCTGGAACGGCGTGCAGCCCATCGCGTCAAGGCTCTCGAGAATGTGCGTATCGAGGTCTTCAATTGCCGTAATATACATTTTCGAGATCATGCCGATCGAGCACACGGACTGCGTGATCACGCCGCAGGCCGCGCCGGGCCCGGTCACACGGATCCACATCAGGGCCCACACGATCGACGGAATGGTGCGGATCATGAGGATCAGCACGCGCACGATATACGCCACGGCCTTCGGCATGATGTTAAAGGAAGCCAGAAACGCGAACGGAATGGCAAGGATCGCGCCGAAGATCGTACCCAGGACGGCGATGGCCATCGTCTGCAACAGAAGATAGGGGACATCGGAGTCGCCTGTTCCAAACAGCAGATCGGTGTCCGGATGGAACACGCCGTGGACAACGCCCTTTGCGACCTCGGTGCCTGTGGCGGTGAGGCCGGTGAAGTGGATATCGTCTGCCGACCAGCCGACGAGAAGCGCCACCAGCAGCACGATGGCGAGGTACAACACCCACTTGCGCGGGCGGTTGGCGTACATTTCGAGCGTCGTGAGCTTGCGGTCGAGAGACTGCTCGAGCATGGCAATTTTATCTTTTTTCTGCATCTCACGTCCTCCTTTCAGCTCAGCTTCTTGCGAAGGTATTCGCTGAAGAAGTCGATGAAGACGACGACCACGAACAGCGACAGCAGCACCGTGCCGAGACTGTTATAGTCGCGCCAGCCGATGCGCTCGTTGATGGTAATGCCGAGGCCGCCGGCTCCGACGTAGCCCAAAATGGCCGACGCGCGGACGTTCATCTCGAAGCAGTACAGGCAGTGGCTTAAGTAAACGGGCAGGATCTGCGGCACGCAGGCCGACCAGAACGCCTGAAATTTGTTGGCGCCCAACGCTTCCATTGCCTCAAACGGGCCCATGTCGATGGTCTCGATGGACTCAAAGAGCATCTTGGCGACGATGCCGAAGGTGAAAATGGCGATGGCGATCGTGCCGGAGAAGGTGCCGAGCGAGAAGATCAGGGCACAGACGAGCGCAATGATGAGCGTCGGCAGCGTGCGGATCAGGCCCAGAAGAAAGCGGATGAGCCAGACCACCGGGACGCTCTTATTGATGTTGCTGGAAGAAAGGACCGCGACCGGAAGCGCCAGCACGCAGCCGACGACCGTGCCGAGGATCGACATTTTGATCGTGTCAATGAGCGGCGAGACGACCTTCGGGAAGAACGAGAAATCGGGGTTCAGGATCTTCTCGAGAAGGTCGATCATTTTGCTGAATTTCGTGATGACCGTGTGCAGATCGAATTCCGTCATTTTCAGCGACAGCCAGATCATGACCGCCAGCAGCAGAACGATCAGGGGTGTCCGGCTCCGCTTCCGCTGCACCGAATGGCCGTTGGAAAGCGTCACGGTCTGAGGCTTGAAAATGCGGTCATAGAGCGTCAGCTTCATGAGGCCGGAGGTGTTTTGTTCGTCCATGCGTTACCTCTCTGCCTTGGCAGTTTTCAGTTCGCCTTCGCCCTCGCCCATGGTGGGCGCTTTGGCGCCGTTGTAGACCGCGTCGATCTGCTCCTGCGTGATGGTGCTGGCCGGGCCGTCGAAGACGATCTCGCCTGCACGGATGCCGATGACGCGGTCGCAGTATTTGAGCGCGAGGTCGACGTGGTGGATGTTGAGCAAAATCGAAATTTTGTATTCCTTGTTGATGCGCACGAAGTCCTGCATGACCTGCTTGGCCGTGATGGGGTCGAGGGAGGCCACCGGCTCGTCGGCGAGGATGATCTTCGGGTTCTGGTTCAGCGTCCGGGCAAGCGCAACACGCTGCTGCTGGCCGCCGGAGAGCTGGTCGCAGCGGGTATAGGCCTTATCCAAAATGCCTACCTTGTCCAGACTCTCTAACGCCCGCATCTTCTGTTCCTTCGTAAAAATGCCGAACAGCACCCGGAAAAACGGCATATCCGGCACATCGGCGGTCAGAACGTTCTTGAGTGCCGTGCTGCGTGAGACGAGGTTGAAGCTCTGGAAGATCATGCCGACCTTCCGGCGATAGCGCCGGAGCTCCCGGCCGCGCAGCGCGTCTACCGAGACGCCGTCGACGGTCAGCTCGCCCTTGGAGATATCGTGCATCCGGTTGATGCAGCGCAGAATGGTCGACTTGCCGGCGCCCGAAAGGCCGATGATGGCGACGAACTCGCCCTGCTCGATCTGCAGGTTGATGTCCTTCAGCGCCGTGAAGCCGTTTGGATAAGTCTTATACACATTTTTGAATTCAATCATGCCGCGACTCTTTTCTGTAGAAATTTGATAGTAGGGTAGTAGAATGCAAGGGATTGTAGCGGAAAAGCGCCCCGTTGACGCGGGGCGCTTTATTCATTTGCACGGTATTCGGTTGGAAACCGGATGGGATCATTACTCCGAGACAGCCTTCAGAGCGGCGCGCGCACCGTCGTAATCGGCGTCGGTAGCCTTGGCATAGCCGGTGTGGCTGTAGACGTCGAAGATGGCCTTGCCTTCATCGGTGTTGATGATGTTGATGAAGCAGTCCTGAAGCGCGGCGACGATCTCGGGAGTGTAGTACTGGCTGGCCTTGGAGATGGCGACGGTATCGTTGTAGATGCCCTCGGTGACGCCGATGACGTTCATCTCGTTCCAGATGGAGTCGGAGCGGCCCATGCCCTGCTTGCCGGTCTCGTCCTTCTGGTCGACAGGCAGCTGCCAGCACGCCTCGTAGTCGTTACGGCCGTCGGCATAGCAGACGATGATGTCAACCGATTCCGCAGCGGCGTAAGAGAACGCGGTGCCATAGCCGGAGTCGATGGGCATGACGTTCGAGAGGTCGGAGATCTTCTTGCCATCGTAGTTTTCCATCAGCCACATGGACGGATAGATGTAACCGGCGGAAGAGGAGGTCTTCTGGACAGCCCAAGTAGCCTTGTCGAGGTCTTCCCAGGTGAGCTTTTCACCGGCGTTGACCTTCGCGGCCAGCTCCTTGCCGTATTCGGACGGAGTAGCGTAGATGAGAGAGCGGTAGTAGGTGACCTGCGGGCCATCCTTCTTGGTGGCGTTGGCATCGCCGTTCCAGTCGGCGGGGTTGGTCGAGTCGTTGGACAGACCGTTACGAGTAGCCGTCAGGATGACGTCCACGTCGTCGGAGTACAGCGCGTACGTGCCGCCGGGCAGCCAGCCAAGGTCAATAGAGCCAGCGGCCATGGCCTCGCCGGTCGCGTCATAGCTGGTGCCGACGGTGATGTCGACTTCGTCGATGTCGTAGCCGAGCTTGGACATTTCAGCCTTAACGAGGTCGGGCAGGTTCTTCGTGCCGGTGATGATGACGTCGGCGTCCTTGGAGGGGACGAACTCGAGCGTCAGCTTTTCAAAGTGCTGATTTTCGGTGGTCTCTTCGGTAGTTTCCTCAGCAGCGGGCTGCGCAGCTTCGGTGGTTTCCTGCTCTTCGGTGGTCGTGGTCTCCTCGGCGGCAGCGGGTTCGGCCGCGGTCTCGGTCTTGGCTGCGCAGGCGCAGAAGCCGATGGCCATGACTGCAACGAGGAGCAGTGCAATGATCTTCTTCATTTTCTAAATCCTCCTGAAAGGTTTTCTGCGGTTTGACCGCAGAGGGTAATTTGAGACTGCGCAAAACGCAGCCTCTCATATCTGGTATTGCTACCACTATCATAATACCACAGAATGTGTCGTAAAACAAGTGGGTAATGAAAGATTTACGTCAATTTTACCTTTATTTTGCCTTCGGAACTGCGAGACGCCTGTCATAAAGGACAGATGGGCGTTTCAGTACGCCGCGCAGCGCACCGCGCCGATGGAAATGTAATTGCCCAGCAGCGCGTGGATGTCGGTTCCCTCCGTGACCTCGTCGAGCTGGATGACGCGCGAGACCGGGCTGAGGTACTGCACGCCGTTTTCCTCGCGGACGCAGGTATAATAATTTTCGTAGTACGATTTTTTCTCCGGGAAGCGGTCGTACAGAATGCCGCGGCAATCCTCTAATGTGCAGGTGGGGAAGTTCACGTTCCAGAGCTGCCCCGCGGGAAGCGGCTTTTGCAGAAGCTCGCCCAGAATGCCGGGCAGATATTTTTCCGTTACGTCGAAGGACTGATCGTCGCGCATGGAAAACGCGATGGCAGGAAGACCGTGCATAGCCGCCTCGGTTGCAGCGCCGACGGTGCCGGAATAGCACACGTCCAGTCCCGCATTCATACCGTCGTTGATGCCGGAGAGGACAACATCTGGCCGGAAGGGAAGAAGCGAGCGCAGCGCGACCTTCACACAGTCAGCAGGTGTTCCGTCTACGCTCCACGCAGCCTGAACCTCGACCGGGAAATCGTACCGGTACACGGCCATCTCGGCCTTTGCGGAGATCGTCAGCCGCACGGACATTCCGCTGCACTGGCGCTCGGGTGCGGCGACCCAGACGTCGCCAAATTCGGCCGCCATCTTTGCCAGCCGTGCGATGCCTTCGGAGCGGATGCCGTCGTCGTTTGCAATCAGAATTTTCAGCTTTTCTTTCATAACAACACTCCTTTATTCCCGCCTATCTTATCACACTCCCATACCCGGAACAAGCCGCAATTTCGACAAAAAGCACCATAATTTCAAGAATTCCTTTTAATTATAAAAGCCTCGCAGAGTTTTGCGCCCGCAGGCGCAAAATAAAATGGAAATCCATTTTATCCGGCGGCTCCGCCGACCGGAAAAATACTTCTCGCCTCGCAAGTGTGGAATTTTTGCCCCAATGGGGCAAAAATTATGCGCGCAGTCGAGGCGCAACTCCCTATCCGGGAAAGGCAAAGCCTTTCCCGGATATATGAATTGGCCCCCGCTTACGCGGGGGCCAATTCTGTATGGGAAAGGAACGGAATGATTATTCCGGCTGCGGATAGTGGACGTGCAGCAGCTCGTGGGCGCGCTCGGGGGTGATCTTCTCGTAGAGCGCGTTGAGGATCGGGTTGTGCTGCGAGGACTTGATGAGCGTCTTGCGGTCGGCTTCGTACAGGCCTTCTGCACGGGCGAGCTTTTGCTCGGTTTTGCCGATGGGCTGGCCGGCGCCGCCGACACAGCCGGTGGTGCAGGTCATGACCTCGACGAGATCGAAGTGCTCTTCGCCGGCTTCCATCTTCGCGATCAGCGTTCTGGCGTTCTTCAGGCCGTGGACGACGCCGACACGAATGGTCTTGTCGCCGACAGGCAGCTCGACCGCGCGGACGCCTTCCATGCCGCGGACGCCGGAATACGCGATGGCCTGCAGCGTATTGCGGGACTCGCTCTCCATCACACGGCGGACGACAGCCTCTGCCACACCGCCGGTGGTTCCGAAAATAACGCCTGCGCCGGTGCCGAGACCGAACGGCATATCGGGCGCCTCATCGGGCAGCTCGTTGAAGCGGATGCCCGCCTCCTTGATCATGCGTATTAACTCCTGCGTGGTGAGAACGAGGTCGACATCGGGCTGATCGCCGTGCTTGAACTCTTCTCTGGCCGCTTCCATCTTCTTGGCCGTGCAGGGCATGATCGCAATGTGATAGAGCTTCTTGTCATCTTCCTTCTGCTGCGCGCGCAGGATCGCGGAGAACATCTGCATCGGGGACTTGCAGGTCGAGATGTGCTTTAAGTACTTGGGATCTTCCTTCTCCAGATACTTGATCCACGCCGGGCAGCAGCTCGTGAACATCGGGAACGGGCCGCCCTTTTCCAGTCTTTCCAGGAATTCGGCCGTCTCTTCGATGACGGTCATATCGGCTGCGAACGTGGTGTCATAGACCTCGTCTGCGCCCATGAGCTTGAGCGCCGCGACCATTTTGTCGAGGACGTTGGTGCCGGGGGCCATACCGAACGCTTCGCCGAGGGCGACGCGGACGGCAGGAGCGATCTGCACGACGACCTTGAGCTCCGGATCGTGAAGCGCCTTCCACGCGTCGTTGATCTGGTTGCGGATGGTGATCGCGCCGGTCGGACAGACAGCCGCGCACTGGCCGCAGGTGACGCACTTGGTCATGCTCATCGGGCGGTCAAACGCCGGCATGACCTGCACGTTGCTGCCGCGGTTGGCGAAGTTCAGGATGCTCATGCCCTGCAATTCATCGCAGACGCGCACACAGTCGCCGCAGAGCACGCACTTGCCGGGATCGCGGACGATCGCGGGGCTGGTCTCGTCCTTTTCAAATTCCGGACGGGTATCTTCAAACGGGATCTTCGTCACGCCGAAGCGCAGCGCCAGATCCTGCAGACGGCAGTTGCCGCTCTGCTCACAGGTGGTGCACTCGCGGCAGTGGGACGAAAGCATCAGCGAAAGGATCATCCGGCGATGCCTCAAGAGCCGTTCGGTGTTGGTGCGGATGCGCAGACCGTCACGCGGCTCCATGGAGCACGAGGCGTCGATCTTGCCGGTCTGCTCGTTTTCTACCACGCACATACGGCACGCGCCGAAGGTAGAAAGCTCGGAGTAATAGCAGAACGTCGGCATATCGATACCGGCCTTGCGGATGACCGCGAGGACGTTCTTTTCTCCGTCAAACGGCACGCAGATGCCGTCGACGTACATTGTTCCCTTTGCCATACGTTTAACCCTCCTCCTTCACAAGCTCAATGGCATCGAACGGGCAGCCGGCCTGGCACGCGCCGCACTGGATGCACTTGGACACATCGATGGTATGCGGTTTCTTCTTTTCGCCCTCGATGGCGTCCATCGGGCAGTTCTTTTTGCACTTGCCGCAGCCCTTGCATTTTTCCGGGTCGATGGCGTAATGCGCCTTCGGGCCGTTGCAGATCGGGCAGTGGTGATCGAGCACGTGGGCAAGATATTCGTTGCGGAATGCCTTGAGTGTGCTGGAAACAGGGTTGCAAGCCGCCTGGCCGAGGCCGCAAAGCGCAGTCTCGCGGATGGTGGACGACAGAGACTCGAGCATATCGAGGTCTTCCAGCGTACCCTTGTTTTCCACGATCCGGTTCAAAATCTCCAGCATACGCTTCGTGCCTTCACGACACGGCACGCACTTGCCGCAGCTTTCGCTCTGGGTAAAGTTCATGAAGAAGCGGGCGGTTTCGACCATGCAGGTGTCCTCGTCCATGACGACCAGGCCGCCGGAGCCCATGATCGCGCCGGCTTTTTTCAGCGAGTCGAAATCGACGGGAAGATCGAGCTGGTCTTCGGTCAGACAGCC
>DJQK01000053.1:0-6621 GCA_002437575.1 Clostridiales bacterium UBA6388
AAGCCGCATACAAAAACACCCACCTTCCGAAACCGGAAGATGGGTGTTCGTTATTCTGGATCAGTCTGCCGGCTGGATAAACCCGCGCCCGCCGATGTCCATGTACCAGACCTTGTCGCCTACCGAGAATGCGTCCGATAAGCTGTATTTTTCCACGCTCTGGACCGTCTGGCCGAGATCGACCGTCAACGGCGAGACCGCCGTCACGACCGCCTCCTGACAGCTGACGGCCAGCACCGTGTCAAACTTCATATCGCCGTCATGGTCGATCACCGTCATCCGCGCATTCGCCCGCGAGAGCACCTCCGCGCCCGTCTGGTTGAAATTATAGTAGTACTGCGCGTCTTCTGCCATGCTGAACGCACCGCCGGAAAGCAGCTTCGCCAGCGCCTGCGCATTTTCAAACGTATAGGAAAGCTCGCTTGAAACGACGCACGGCATACCGACCACGCGTCCGTCCTTGACGTAAATATCCACATTGCGCCCGAGCATACTCAGATCCGACGAAACGGCAAACGCCTTGTGCCCCGCCAGCTTCGTCGTGCCCGCGTCCAGCCGTGCGTCCGTGCCGGTCAGATCGGCAAACTCGTTGCCTGTCAGAACGCCGGTGTAGCGCGTGAGGCTGTAGCGCACCTCAAGATACGACTTCGGGTTCATCAGATCGTCCAGCACGTACCGGCTGAGCCCCTCCGCTTCGGGGTCGGCGATCGCCGGGCAGCGCATTGCGTTATAAATGAGCAGGCACGCGTTGTCGCGCGTCACCGGCTGGCTGACCTGCGCCTTGAGTCCGTAGTAAATGCCGAACGTCTGCGCGTCGGCGTTCACCCGCTCGTCCCAGCCCGCGCCGGAGTAGTTTTCCGGATTCTGGCCTAGAATCACGAGCAGCATTTTCGCCAGCTCCTGCGCCGTCACATTGTCCTTCGGGCGGAAGCTGCCGAGGCCGTCTCCGCCGATGATGCCTTGTCCCGCGCAGTAGCCGATGTAGCTTAAAGCCCACGAGTTCTGCGCGTCATAGAAATAGACGTCTGCCGGGGCCTGCGGGTTTTCGGTGCACAAGACGGCAATGAGCTTCGCCACTTCCTCGCGCGTAATGTAATTGCCGGGCCGGAACGTGCCGTCGGTGTAGCCTGAGATGAGTCCGAGATCGACCAGCATCTGCACCGCGCCGACATTGCGGATGCTCCCCTGATCGGTAAACGCCGCGCCGCCGTCAAGCGCCAGCACGGGCACAGTCAGGCAGAGCAGCAGACAAACGCAGATCAACAGGCAAGCGGTTTTCTTCAACATACTCCGCCTCCTTATTATATTTCTGCATTCAGTATAAGCGCGCCCGCCGCCGTTTGCAAGCAATGGCTCCGATCTGTAATGTAACTGTAACGTTTGCCCGCAATTTCGGCATTTTCTCCACAGCTTTGTGGATAATTTTTCCGGAAGTCTGCAGGCTCTGCCCGCTATTTTTCTTTGTAATACGGACTCGTTTTCTGCCGGCAGATCATCAGAAGCCCGCGGATGCACAGTTCGAGGGCCATCGCAATCCACATTCCCACAAGTCCAAAGCGCCGGACAAGCACCAGCGCGCTTCCGACGCGCACGAGCCAGATGCTCCCGAGATTCAGAAGGCTCGGCACGAGCGTATCGCCTGCGCCGCGAAGTGCGCCCGCCGCCACGATCGACACGCCGAACAGCGGCTCTGCCAGAAGTTCAATACGCAGCACCCGCGCCGCCAGCTCCTGCACCTCCGGTACCGGCGTGAGCACCCGGAACACCATTGGGCACACGAGCATCATGACCGCTCCCGTCCCCGTCATCAAAGCCGCGCCGAGCCCGGTGCAGAGATTGCCGTAGCGTTTCGCGTTTTCCATATCTCCCGCGCCGACGAACCGGCCCACCAGCGCAGCTGCCGCACTCGCGATGCCGTACCCCGGCATATAGCAGAGGCTCTCGGCCGTCACGGCAAACGCATTCGCCGCGACCGCGACCGCCCCCAGCGGCGCAATGATCGCCGTCGAGACGACCTGGGCCCCACACATTGCGACCTCCTGCACCGCCACCGGCGTTCCGATGCGAAGCGCCTTTTTGAAGATTTCCGGTTTCCATTCCCGCATCTCCCTGCGCAATCGCAGAATGGGATTTTTTCCCGCGCATTGATACAGGATCAGCACGCTCACCACCGCGCAGGCCAGCGTCGTGCCGAGTCCCGCGCCGAGAACGCCCTGCCGTGGAATGAAGATCGCGTTGAAAATGACATCCAGCACGCACATGACGGCGTTCAGGATGCTCGGGCTCAGCATATCGCCCGCGCACTGCAAAAAAGACGATGTGAGCGAGCAGATCTGCGTAAACGGCAGCATACACGAGAACATCAGAAAATAATTCCCCGCGTCCTGCGTAATTTCCGCGCCGCCGCCGAGCCACACCGGAAGCGCCTTATGAATGGCAATGCCGAGCGCGCACAAAAAAGCCGACACGACCGCCGCCGCAAGCAGCCCGTGCCGCTCGACGCACCTGGCCTCGCGGTCGAGTCCCGCGCCGATGCGGTGCGCCGCCTGCACGGAAAAGCCCGCCGAAAGCGCATAGCACACGCCGTTGAACAGCCACGTGCTCGACGCGACCAGTCCGATGGCCGCCGACGCGTTGGCCCCGAGCCGGCCGACCATCGCCGAGTCGATATACTGCATGGCGATCGTCGTGATCTGCGTGAGGATCGCCGGCAAACTCAGCCGCCACACCTCGCGCAGCTGCGGCATGAGATTCTGAACTTTGTTTTTCTGCATAAGTTTCCCTGCTCCGCAAAAAAGCGATACCTGAACCGCGCCAAGTACCGCTTTTGCAATGTTTCGTTTGTGCCGCGTTTTACCGCAGGAAGCCCTCGAGGATCTTTTCCTCGGCCTCTTCCGGCGTCAGGCCCAGCGTTTCGAGCTTGAGCAGCTGCTCACCTGCGATGCGGCCGATGGCGGCCTCGTGAATGAGCCCCGCGTCCACATGATTGCAGGAGATCTCCGGGATTGCGCGGACCTTCGCCGTGCCCATGATGATCGCGTCGCACGACACGTGGCCGAAGCACGGGCCGTTTCCCTGCACTCTGGGGTAGAAGACCTGCGTCGATTCTTCCTTCGCGACCGAGCGCGAAATAACTCTCGTGCGCGAGCCCGCGCCGTTCAAAATCACGTCCATCTCGCTGACGGCGTGCTGGTCTGCGTGCGTCAGAAGCTTTTCCGTGATCATGACCTCGGAATTTTCCCCCTCGGCCACGACCTTGGTGTAGCGCTTCGTGTCGTCGACGCCCGCGATCTGTGAGGTAAGCATCGTGATCTGTGCGCCCTCAGCCAGATAGACGATCGTCTGCGGGTTCAAGATGCGCTTGCCGGCGCCCTCGCCTTCTCCGTAGTGCTTTTCAATGTAGGTGACCTTCGCGTTCTTTTCGACATAAAACGTGTGGATGCCGTCGTGCTGGGAGTCGCAGTCGCCGCAGTTGTGGATGCCGCAGCCCGCGACGATCGTCACCTCAGCGCCCTCGCCCACAAAAAAGTCGTTATAGACCATGTCGTGGAAGCCGGACTTCGTCAGCACGACCGGAATGTGCACGTCCTCGTGCTTCGTAAAGGGCTTGATCCTGATGTCGATGCCGTCTTTGTCGGTCTTCGAGACGATCTCGATATTTTCCGTGTTGTGCCGGTAGGCCTTCTGGCCGTCGGAACGGATGTTGACCGCGCCGGGCGCCTGTTCGCCCTTCATATCGGCGACGATCTCGAGGATGTGCTTTTGTACGTCGTTCAGCATATTCCGTCCACCTCCAGCATATTACAGCCCGTGACCGTATCGGCCAGGATCTGCGGATACATTTCATCTGCCGTGCCGCGGGCCGTGACCTGTCCGCCGGAAATAAGCACGATCTCGTCGGCCAGACGGATGATGCGCTCCTGGTGCGAGATGATGACGATCGTCCGGCCGCCCTCGTCGTGCAGGCGCTGGAACGTCTCGGTCAGCCGCGCGAACGACCACAGGTCGATGCCCGCCTCGGGCTCGTCAAAGAGCATGAGGCTTGCGTTCTTGGCAAGGATCGTCGCAATTTCGATGCGCTTGACCTCGCCGCCGGAAAGACTCGTGTCCACGTCGCGCGTCAGATAGTCTCTTGCGCACAGGCCGACCTTTGTGAGGTACGAACACGCCTCGTCGTGACCGAGCGTCTTGCCCGCCGCAACGTTCAGAAGATCCGACACCCGGATGCCCTTGAAGCGCGGCGGCTGCTGGAAGCCGTAGGAGATGCCGCGCTTGGCCCGGTCGGTGATGGAAAGGCCGGTCACGTCCTCGCCGTTCCAGATGATCTGGCCCGCCGTCGGGGTCACGAGGCCCATGATGGCCTTGGCCAGCGTCGTCTTGCCGCCGCCGTTGGGGCCGGTGATGACGATGAACTTCCCGTCGTCCACCGTCAGATCGATATGCTTGAGAATGTCTACCGTTCCGCCTTCCGCGGAAGCCGAGAAGCAAAGATCTTTCAGTTCGAGCATGATTTTTCCTCTTTTTCGCAGTTGTCCAACCAGTATAGCATAATTTTTTGCATTGTGCAATTCTTCGTGCATTTTTCCGGTATTGTTTTCCGGAAAAAGGTTTTCCGTTTTATTTTTTCCGAAATTTCCGTGGAAATTCCTATACAAAAGGGAAAACATCTGCTATAATGTTCATACTTATGACCAGTCCCCGCGTGGATGAAAGGATGTGTGAACGCTTTGGCCGGATTGTCCGCAGTAATTTTTATTCCCGACGATACGATGAAAACCGGTTTTTCCCGCCCAATGATGCTGCAGAATATCATGGGTACGCCTTTGCTTTCATGGCTGGCGTCCTCTCTGATTGCCGGCGGCGTTGGGCGGTTCTTTTTGGTCTGTCACGAGCGGTTCAAGCGCGAGGCAAGAGCCTGCTTCCCAGACGATATCGACTTCAGCTGCCCCTCTGTCGAGGCAACGAGCGACCAGCTGCACGTGTTTTTGTCCACGGCGGACGAATCCGAAGAGGACATCATCGTCGTGACCGGCCCCGCGGTCATTCTTCCTTTTGCCGCCGACGAAGAGCAGTTTGATTCCGCGCCCATCGCAAGCCCCGTGAGCTCCGTTTCCCGCCAGGCCCTGATGGCGGCGCTGGACGAAAAGTTCATCTTCACCGCATTTCTCAAAGACCACGGCGTTCCCTACACCGACCGCGACGGCGTGTACGGCGTGGCCGATCTACAGGAAATGACCAGCTGGCAGCCGGTTTTATCGCGGGCCAAGCTCTATGAGCTGTCCAGGCACGGCGTCGAGATCTGGGACTACAACACGACCTATGTAGACCCCGCGGCCAACGTCGGCCCCGGCACGGCGCTTCTGCCCGGAACGATCCTGCGCGGACAGACCTCCGTCGGCAAAAACTGCACCATCGGCCCGAACAGCTATCTGGAGAATGCCCGCGTCGGCGACGGCACGAAGGTCAACGCCTCGCAGGTCTATAATTCTTCCATCGGCTACGACACGCACGTGGGGCCCTTTGCCTATATAAGGCCCGGATCTTCCGTCGGAAACTGCGTGCGCGTGGGCGATTTCGTGGAGATCAAAAACTCCGCCATCGGCGACGGCACGAAGATCTCACATCTGACCTATGTGGGAGACAGCGACGTCGGCAAAAACATCAACTTCGGCTGCGGCACCGTGACCGTCAACTACGACCGCGCAAAAAAATACCGCACCGTCATCGAAGACAACGCCTTCATCGGCTGCAACACGAACCTCATCGCGCCCGTGCGCGTCGGAGAGGGCGCATACATTGCCGCGGGCTCTACCATCACCGACGACATTCCCGCCATGGCCCTTTCCATTGCCCGCGCCCGCCAGCAGAACAAAAAAGACTGGGCCAGCAAGCACAAAATCAAGGAAAAGTAATTCGTATTTCTGCGGTGCAAGCCGCTGAATAAACAGAACGTAAGAACAACCGGAATTCAAAAATTATGGGGGTAATTTCATATGATTTCGCACGGTAAAAACGTCAAGGTGTTCTCTGCCAACGCCAACCGTCCGTTCGCCGAGGGCGTCTGCCGCAAGCTGTGGCTTCCCATGGGTGACTGTGCCGTTTCCAAGTTCGCAGACGGCGAGGTTTCCGTCAGCATCAACGAGTCCGTCCGCGGCAGCGACGTGTTCATCATCCAGTCCACCTGCAAGCCCGTCAACGATAACCTCATGGAGCTTCTCGTCATGATCGACGCCTGCCGCCGCGCCTCTGCCGGCCGTATCACCGCCGTCATGCCGTACTTCGGCTATGCCCGTCAGGACCGCAAGGCCAAGGGCCGTGACCCGATCTCGGCAAAGCTCGTCGCCAATATGATCGAAGCCGCCGGCGCTGACCGCGTGCTCACGATGGATCTGCACGCCTCGCAGATCCAGGGCTTCTTTGATATCCCGGTCGATAACCTGCACGCGACCGCCGTGTTTACAAAGTACTTCCTGGACAAATTCGACAACCCCGAGGAAATGGTCGTTGTCTCCCCCGACGTCGGCTCCGTCGCCCGCAGCCGTTCGTTTGCCAACAAGATGGGCATGGGCCTTGCCATCGTCGACAAGCGCCGCGAGCGCGCCAACCAGTGCGAGGTCATGA
>DJQK01000053.1:6645-6835 GCA_002437575.1 Clostridiales bacterium UBA6388
CATCGGCGACGTCAAGGGCAAGCGCTGCCTTCTTTATGATGATATGGTCGACACGGCCGGCTCTCTTTGCAACGCGGCCAAGGCCATTGTGGAGATCGGCGGCGCAACCGAGGTCTATGCCTGCGCAACGCACGGCGTTCTCTCCGGCCCCGCGCTTGAGCGTCTGGAAAACAGCTGCATCAAGGAGCTG
>DJQK01000147.1 GCA_002437575.1 Clostridiales bacterium UBA6388
TTGTCCCAGTGCGCCCTGGCCGATCCTCAGATCGTCTGAAAAAACACAAATCTATGAGATTTCCATGTAATTCCAAGAGATGCTGAGTCTCCTTAAGTTGATGACATTACCCGCTTGACAGGTCTTCCAGTTTTCTTTTGTCTAATCCTCCGGCCGGTAGGCCGAGAGCGCCTGCTCGAGCTTCTTGAGCGCCTTCTTCTCAATGCGCGATACATAGCTCCGGCTGATGCCGCAGCGCTCTGCGATCTCGCGCTGGGTCTGCGGCGGCTGGTTGGCCAGACCGTAGCGAAGGGTGATGATTCCCTTTTCGCGCGGCGATAAGACCTCGTCGATCGTCCGGCGCAGCTGTTCGTGAAGCTCTCGTGCGCTTAAGTCCTCAAAAAGGTCCTCGTCGGTGTCGATGACGTCGAGCAGTGACAGGGACGTTCCATCCTTCCCTGTCTCGATGCACTCCGAGAGCGAAACATCCGAAGCCGTCTTCTTCTGCGCGCGAAAATGCATGAGGATCTCATTTTCTACACATCTGGCTGCGTAGGTGGCAAGCCTTGCGCCTTTGCTGGCGTCGAACGTGGAAATGCCCTTGATGAGGCCAATCGTGCCGATTGAGATCAGATCTTCCTGATCCGCGGTCTGGGTGTAGTACTTTTTCATGATGTGCGCAACGAGGCGCAGGTTTCGTTCGATCAGAATATTCCGCGCCTCCAGATCGCCCGCGGCGCTTTTCTCCAGATAGTACCGCTCTTCCTCGAGCGTCAGCGGCTTCGGGAACGAGCCGCCGGCAGACGAGATCCGAAGCGAACAGAGCATACTGCTGAGCATCAGCCAGACGCTTGCGCATAGCATACGCTTCACCTCCATGCCCTACTCTATTCGCGCCCGGCTCGTCCAAATCCCGAAAAAATCGCCCCGGCTGCTGCTTTTCCGCAAAAAACGGACGGCACGGAAAGCCCGCGCAGCGGATACTCGGTGTTCAGAGCTCTGCCTCAGCCCTTTTCCAGTGCCGCAGCGTCGGCGCGCCGTAGAGCTTCGGCAAAAGCTTGCGCGTCTGCGGTTGGGCGACGTTTCGCTGGTCTGCCTGCGCGGGACAGTTCTCTGCGCTTCAGCAAAAAACCGCCTTTTCCGGGCAAAAAAGCATTCCAACCGCTTGAAACAGACCGCATTTTCTGCTATGATAGGGTGCGCTTCGGGCGCTCGATCTTTCGCGCGTCCGCAGAGAATCAAAGGAGGCGTCGTGCCTTGAACAGGGATCTAACGACCGGAAAACCCGAAAAAGTACTCTTCCAATTCTGCCTGCCGCTGTTCGGCAGCATCATCTTCCAACAGCTTTACAACATCGCCGACAGCTTTGTCGCGGGAAAATTCATCGGCGACAACGCCCTTGCTGCCGTCGGCAACAGCTATGAAATTACGCTCATCTTCATCGCCTTCGCCTTCGGCTGCAACATCGCCTGCTCGGTGCTCTCGTCGCTCTTTTTCGGCGCGAAGCAGTACCACGATCTCAAAACCACGGTCTGCACCGCCCTCATCACGAGCTGCGCAGTGTGCCTGCTTCTGATGCTGGCAGGAACGCTCTTCTGCGATTGGCTTCTGCGGCTCATCAAAACGCCGGACGAGGTCTTCGCGGACTCGAAATTATACCTCGACATTTACATTTACGGCCTGCCGTTCGTCTTTCTTTACAACGTTGCGACCGGCATCTTCTCCGCACTCGGAGACTCCAGGACGCCGTTTATCTTCCTCGCCTGCTCGTCGATCTCGAACATTGCGGTCGATATCCTGTTCGTCACGGCCTTTGACATGGGTGTGGCGGGTGTCGCGTGGGCGACGTTTTTGTGCCAGGGCGTGAGCTGCGTGCTGGCGCTCGTCGTTGTGTTCCATCGCTTTTCCAAGATCCCGACGGGCGGAAAGCTCTGCGTCTTCTCGTGGAGCCATTTTAAGCGCTTCGTGGCCATCGCCGTGCCGAGCACGTTGCAGCAGAGCTTTATCTCCGTCGGCAACATCGTCATCCAGAGCGTCATCAACGGCTTCGGCCCGGCGGTCATGGCGGGGTATTCTGCCGGTGTCAAGCTCAACAATCTGTTCATCACCGCCCTCACGACGCTTGCCAACGGCATCTCCAACTACACGGCGCAGAATCTGGGCGCGGCGAAGTTTGACCGCATTTCGCAGGGCTTTCGCGCGGGGCTCAAGCTCGTCTGGGCGCTGTGCGTGCCGGTTGCGGCGCTGTACCTGTTCGCGGGGCGGCCGCTGCTGCACATCTTCATGGAGAGCGAAACCGGCCTTGCGATGGACACCGGACGCGCGTTCCTGCGCATTTTATCGCCGTTTTACTTCATTGTGGCGGCAAAGCTGGTCTCGGACGGCGTGCTTCGCGGCGCGGGGCGCATGAAAAACTTTATGGCCGCGACGTTCACCGACCTTATTTTGCGCGTGGTGCTGGCAGAAATCCTCTCGCGCACGACGCTGGGCCCCACGGGCATCTGGCTGGCCTGGCCGATCGGCTGGTCGATCTCCACGGCGCTTTCCGTGTTCTTCTACAGGCACGTGCGCTGGAACGAAATTCATACGGAGCTCTGATTTCCCTGCCGTCCGGTTTTCTGCCGGACGGTATTTCTTTTTTGGGATATCTGTATGTGTAATTTAATATAATACAAAGGAAAATGATATTTGCGTTTTCGCGTTTTTATGTTATAATATACACAATCAAATATTGGGCAGTTCGCGCAAGCTTCGTGCTTGCAGGTGGAATGGGGTGAGAAGCCCCGCGAGTCGGTCACTGTGATTTCTGCATTAGGGTGTATTCTTCCAACTGCCAACGTACCCGGACAGCGGTTCTTTTCGTGCTGAGCCGCGCCATTTTCCCTTGAAATACGTCAGTATTCCTGCGGAAAAATGGCTTGCTCAGCGCAAAAATTCCTCGCTGCCGGTCACATCGTCAGTTGGAAGAATACACCCTCAGAATAAGTCAGGTCTTCCGAGAACTGCCCTGCGCCTTGCCGAGACCGGGGCCGAAACACGCAGCACTCTTCGACGAGCGCTTTGTTTCCGTGCAGCCGGTATGGCAGCACGGAATTTTTGCTTTGTATGCGCAGCTGTGCGTCCGGTTCATTGCCCGCCGGACGTGATGGGAGCGGCTGCGCCTGCATAGATGGGACGTGAAAACGTCTCGCCTTTCTTCCCGGCGGCCCAATCCGCCGATCCTCCGAACCGGACGCGCCCCCTTAGCTCGCGTCCGGTTCACCGGAAGCTCTCCCCTTTTGGGGTGCGATACACAAACGCTGCGAAAGGAGTGCGCGCGCCATGCGAAGCCTCAATGATGCGATGACAAAAAAGAGGGCGCTGCCCGCGTTTACGGCGCCTGCCGACACGCTCGAGCCCGAGGCGCAGATCGTCCGCGCCATCGTGACCGCGCGCGAAACGCACAACTACACGCAGGCGCAGCTGGCTTCGGCCACCGGCATCCATCAGGCGAATATCAGCAAGCTGGAGTCCGGCAGCGGAAATCCGTCTCTTCGCACGCTCAAGCGTCTCGCCGCCGGAATGGGAATGCGGCTGAAGCTCGAGTTCGTTCCCCTGCCGCCAAAGCAAATCAGATAACTTCTTCCAAAGCCTGCGAAGCGCACTGCGTTTCGCGGGTTTTTTCTGCCCTTTTGCAGAGAAAGACCGCCCCGACGATATGTCGGGGCGGCTTTGCGTTTATTTTGCGTTTCTAAAGAGGAAGGTGACGATCTGCGCTCTGGTGCAGACGTTATCCGGGCTGAACACGCCGAAGCCGGTGCCGGTGGTGATGCCTTCTGCGTAGGCCCAGGCGACGGCCTTGGCGTAGTACGCGTTGGCGTGAACGTCGGCAAAGCCGCTGTCCTTTGCCGCGGGCTCGCCGTTCGCTCTCCAGAGGAATGCGGCGACCTGTGCGCGGGTGACGGAGGCATTCGGGCTGAACGTCGTGCTGCTCGTGCCGTTGGTGATGCCGTTTTCGACGGCCCAGAGGACGGCCTCATAGAAGTAGTCGCTGGCAGCTACGTCGGTGAAGGGGTTCGTCTTCGTGCTGGCCTTCGGGCAGCCGGCGGCTCTCCAGAGGAAGGTCACGGTCTGCGCTCTCGTGCAGGCATCGTCGGGGCTGAAGGTGTAGCGGCCGGTGCCGGAGGTAACGCCCTTCTTGACCGCCCACTTGACGGCGTTGTAGTAGTAATCGTACTTGCTCACGTCGCGGAAGGCGAGCTCATCTGCGCCGGTGCTCGGCAGCAGCGGGCCGGAGGACGAGGAGCTGCCGGGTCTCGAGGGCTTGTCGTCGGGTTCGCTGCTCGAGCCGGAGACGGAGGTTGCGGTGATCGTGTCGCCTTTCTCTGCCAGCGTCTCAAACAGTTCGTTCGTGATGGTGCTGTAGCTTCCGTCGATGCCGTCAAACTTCCAGTTGGTCTTGTTGCCATCCTTCGGAAGCACCGTGCCGATACTGGACAGGTCGAGATCCATGGTGATCTTTTCGCCATTGCCCTTCACCAGCGTGATGGTCACGGTTCTGTTGTCGGACATGAGGATGGCCGTGGAGAAGCTGGACTGCTGCCACGTGGCAACGCCATTAGTAACAGTGACCTTCAGGTACTCCACGCCGCCGTTTTTCAACTCGTGCTTGACGAAGAGGTTCGTTGTCGGCATACCCTCGGGCAGCTTGACGCTGATGGTGACAGGGGCCTTGATGTCGCTGTTGGAAATGGTCTCGGTCTCTTCCTGTTCCTTGCCGTCCTTATCCGTATAGGTGTAGGTGACCTTCGGCGTGATCTCGAGCGTCAGGACGGACTTGCCTTCTTCTGCGCTCTTCTCGTAGTTCTGAACCTCGATCTCGAGCTTAGTCGTAGCCGTAACCGTGTTCTGCGTTTCGTCCGTATTTTTGGACTTCGCCTCTTCGGTGATTGCCGAAGCCGCCGCAGCCGCAAGACCTTCGGACTTCGTGCCGCCCACCTCTTTGATCGTGGCTACCGCCTGCTTGGTATCGTCGCTTGCAGTCTCGGGTGCAGAGACCTCAGCAGGCTTTTCAGCCAGCGTAACGTCGTTGGGCGTTTCTTTCAAGTCGGACTTGTCCAGCTTGTAGGGGATGCTATTGACTTCAACACTGGTCTGGTCATTCGCGATCGTAGTCGCCTGTTCGCTATTATTGATCTTCAGGCCGACGGTTTCGTTATCCATCTTCGTACCAACAAGCTTGATGGTCAGGCCGTCTACCGTTGCGGAAACGGTCGCGGGGCTGGTCACGCTGATGGACTCGATGGCGTTTTTGATCGTGAAGTTGTGGGTCAGGCCGTCTTTCAGCTGGTAGTTGGCGTTCGAGATCGCGGTGGCGGTGGCGATGTACGAGCCGATCGCGGTCTGCTTGCCGCCCTTCACGGTGACAGTGGCGGTGTCTTCGCCGATCAGGCCGTTTGCCGTCGCGGTGACGGTCTTTTCGTTCTTGTCGTAGTAGAAGGTGTCGCCGGTCCACGTAAGATCATCGATGGTCTTCGGCGCGATGGTGAACGTGCCGGTGGCTGTGCCGGAGTAGTTGCCCTTGAAGGTGACCGTGGCCGTAGCCGTGCCGGCGTTTACGTTGTCGGAATACGCAACGGTGTAGTCACTGGACGCAAACCCAGTTGCGCCGTGGCCTACGGTGATCGTTTCAGGGTGCTGCTCCTCGCCGTTGTAGGTCAGCGTCTCGTTGGAGAAGGTGACCGTCGCGCCCTCGACGAGCTTGGGAACGATGGTGAAGGTCTTCTCGATCGTGCCGGAGTAGTTGCCCTTGCCGTTGATATGCACCGTGGCTGTGCCGACGTTGGTGCAGTCACCGGAGGCGACGACAGTGTAGTCCGTGCCTTTGGTCAGCGTCATGCCGTTGTACTTGACGGTGACGGCAGGAGTGATCTGCAAGCCGGTGTAGGTCTGGTCGGGGATGTCAGCAACCGTGACGCCTGCGTCAGTCAGAGGCCGCGGCTTAATTGCAAATTTTGCAGAGTCTCCCGACTCTTTTTCATTGTCCGTCTCGTTAACGATTGCGTTGATATAGTATTCGCCGACATCCGTCGGAGTATCAATCTGGTCGCCGAGTCTATTGCCATCCGCTTTGAAGAACTTGAAGACGGCGTTTTCGCTGTTCACGGTGTAGTTCTCACGAGCATAGGGCTTGCCGGTATAGACGGCGTCTTTAATTTCCGTGATTTTAACCTGCGTCGTGCGCTTTTCGATCGTGCTCTTTGCTGTGAGCGTGTTGACCTTCAGCTCATAGTTGGCTGCCGTGCCGGTCGTGCTCAGGGTAACGGTGACGGTTACTTCCTTATCCACGCCCGCATTTGCATCCTTGAATTCGCCGGAAACGGTGTAGTCCGTGTCAAGCGTCAGAGACTGCTCGTTCTTGAGGCCTTCGAAGGTCACGCCGGTAACGGTTGCGGTGTTCGTGCCGTCGTAGGTCTTGCCCTCAACCGTCGCGTTGGTGATCGTCAGCGGGGCTTTGGTGATGGTCAGCGTGCCGGGGTTGAGCTTGACATTGTAGTTGGGATTCCCGCCTTCTCCCTCGGCCAGCGTGATGTCGTAAGTGCCGACAGGGCTGGTCTTTGTCGCCGTCGTTTCAGGCTTGATGTTCAGTCTATCATTGCCTACCAGAGCGTCGTCGGGGTAGGTGTAGGAGAACCCGAGCGGGTTATCGCCGTAAGCGATGGTCATATTGTCCGCGGTGACGATGATGGGCTTTTTGTTGACGGTGATATTGAAGGTCTTCTGATCGTAATAGTCCGCAGAATCGTAGGTGACGGTGATCGTCGCCGTGCCGACGCCAGCAGCGGTGATCTTGTTGCCTTCTGCCTTAATAACGTTTTCTGCGCTGGATCTGAATACGATCTCGCCGCCCTTGGCTGCTTCAGCGACGCTCCAAGTCACGGTCTTTTCATCGCCGTAGATCATGCTCATGCCGTCGGTGAGACTAGTGACCATGAGATCGGGGTTCAGCTTGTTGACGATGGTGACCGTGAGCGTGATCGTGAAGTCATTATAGTTCGTCGAGCTGAACGTTACCGGAATGGTGGCTGTTTTGTTGACATCGGCCGACGTGGTGCTCTTCGGCGTGAAGCTCAGCGTCGTTCCGTCGAGCGTGGGATCGCCGGAGATGATGCCGCTGTCCGTTGTCGTGCCCAGCTCCGCAGTAAACGCAACATCAGCGGGCAGGCCCCAGTCAGAGAAGGTCTGCGGGGTCGTAACGCCGTAGCGGATGTTCATGGTCTTGGTGGTCTCGACGTTCTGAAGCGTAGCCTTGCCGATGGTGAAGTTTAACGTGAACTGATCGAAGGTATAGTTGCTGCCGGTCTTAGGCTTGAAGGTGATCTCCGCTTTATCGCCAGCGTTGACGTTGTTGCGGTATTCGACAGTGTAGTCCTCGTTCAGCGTCAGCTTGACCGGCTCGTTTCTGCCGACAGTCAGCGTCGGTACATTCGGTTCTTTCGCCGTACCGTCATAGGTAAACGTCCCGGGGATGGTTATTGTATCGGTAGTAATATTGAGAACCTGCGGTTCGATTGTGAAGTTCTTTTCAACAGAGCCGGTGTAATTGCCCTGACCGGTGACTGTGACCGTGGCAAGTCCAGCGTTGGTGTTGCCGGAGTAGGAAACGGTGTAGTCCGTGTCCTGCGTCAGCGGCTTGTCGCCGTCCTTGACCGTAACGGTCGGCTTTATCTCGTTTCCCGTGTATGTATACCCGGTGCCTTCAGCCGGTCGAAGGGTGATGTCGCAGGAAGCGATCGACTTGGTGATCTGGAAGTACACCGTCTGTGTGCCGGTGAAGTTGTTCTGGCCGGTGATCGTGACGGTAGCCGTGCCAACGTTGATGTTGGTAGAGTACGTTACTTCGTAATCTGTACCACGAACCAGCGTTTTACCGCCCAGCTTGACTTCGGGCGCAGGCTCGATCTCCTTGCCGGTGTACTCCTGAGTGGGAATTTTCGTAATCGCTGCGCCGGCGATCGATGCGGGGTTGACTGTTACGGAAACGGTCTGTCTGGTAACAGCGTAGGCAGCGTCATTTGGCGTGAAAACTACTGTATATTCATGTGTACCAACATTGCCGACAAGCTGATTTCCGTTTTCCCATTCGAATTTGCCGGTTACCTTTTCATTATTGAACGTTGCACTGCAATAATCCGAAGGCTCGATCTCGCTCAACTTTTGGCCATACGTTGCAGTAAAAGTACCGGTCACAGTGATCGTGACAGGGTCTGCCGCGAGGGTCTCAGGGAAGGTGCACCAGACCGTGCGGTCATTATTCTTGTTGAGCGTTGCGCCGCTGATCGTTGTGTCGATATTCGGCTTTTCCTCGGTCGTCAGCGGCACGATATGGTTTTTGTCTGTGTCGTAGCTGATTTTCGCCTGATAAACGGTAGAGGGAGCAAACTTCTCGCCCTCTACCAGCACGACAGGATCATTCTGGTCTGCAACGACTTTGTACCATTCGGTTTCAGTCACCGTAATGCCAGTCGTGAGCGAATCTGCCTGCCCCGGTGTCGCGTTCTTCACAGGCGCGGTCAGAGAGAAGGCCATCGAGGAAATCTCCGCCGGATTGACGGTGATTTCACCACATGGGGAAATGCCATCGTAAGTAGCGGTGATCTTATAAGCACCAGCATCTGTCGTATTACCGACAGTCATCGTCTTCTTGTCATTGCTGAAGGTGATCGTGGACACGCTGGCCTCAGTCTCACCGTCTTTTTTCGCCACCGACCACGTTTCAACAAGATTCGTGATATCCTTGCCACTGGTAGAAAGCGCCTTCAGCGTGTAGGTCTTCTCTTCGCCGTAAGTAGCTTGTTCGCTCGGCGTGATCTCAACGCTGTTAAGCGTGGGAGTATTGCCAGTAATCGCAACGTCAACCGTGGTGTTTGCGAAATCAATTCCTTCAACGGGAATTGCCGTCTTGTCAGCCTCATTAAGCACCACGCCAATGCTCTGCTCACGGCTCATATCAAATGCAAAATGGTAATCCCCCGTTTCAGCTGCACTGTTCACTTGAAACAGGAAACCAGCTATAGCAAGCGTTCCATTGGCTGCGATCTCTTTAGATCCAGATGTATACGTCGAAATCGTAGCTACGCCGCTATCAGGCGTAGCGGAAACAGCCGTCCACCTGCTGCTGAACACGTTAATACCCGGTCCCCAAGTTTCACCATCGATTTTCTTCTGTACCGCAGTAAGCGCATCGGAGTCATACTTAACAGCAAACTGTGCCACTTGGAGAAAACGTGCAGTTGCATCATTCTCATAAGACACTTTAAGCATAATGTAATCGTCTTTGCCATACGTGTCTTTTCCAGTGAGCTCCGTGACATCTCCGTCGTCCGAAATAGAAACCGGAACAACGCTTAAAGATACCGATGGGCCGTTACCTTCAGCAGCAACCGGAATAACCGTTACCGAAAGGAGTGACACGATCGCCAATACAAGCGAAATAACTCGTTTCATTTTCCTTTTCTCCTTTAATCAAAAGATTTGATAACTTCCGCCGAATACTTTAAGATCATCAGCGCGTCAAATGCGTTAACTGTTCCGCTCTTGTCAACGTCCGCGGCCAATTGTTCCGTTGCATTCAGTGTAATAACTTCCGCAGAAGCCTTCAGCGCCATCAGCGCATCAAAAGCGTTGATTGAACCGTTACTGTCCACATCCCCCAGCGTATACGTTGGCTTCTCGCCATAGCTGAACGACGCGGCCTCGGTTGGCTCTTTGCTCGCGGTGCTGACGTAGACGCGGTAGGTTTTATCCGCTTCCAGCCCCTTCGGCTTGAGCGTGAACGTTGTGTCTGTGCCGCTCTGGTCGATGTACTGAAGGTTCTGTTCCGTCGGCAGGCCGCTGACTTCTACGAGGTAGACGAGCGTCTGCTCAGCCGGTGCGGTTTGGAGCGTCAGCGTGAACGTGTCCGCGTTTTCGTAAAAGCCGCCGTCTGCCGTAACGTTCTCTACACGAAACGTGTAGCCTGTCTTGCTCTGCACGTTATACGCGCCGAGCGCCGTATCATCCGCAAGCGCCGCCGTGCTGAGCGTGAGCAGCGTGAGCGCCGCGAGGAAAAGCGCGGTGATCTTTCGTTTCATGCCAGCGCCTGCCTTTCTGTCGGGAATTTGTCCATGTAGCGCAGCAAAATTGCCGCGATCTGTGCGCGGGAGGCGTTCTGCTCGGGTGCGATCTGTCCGTTTCCGACGCCGGAGACGAGCGAGTTGTAGACCGCCCACCACATCGCGTCCTTTGCCCAGGAAGCGAGCTTGCCGCTGTCGGTGAAGCTCGTTTCATACACACCGGAGACCATCGCCTCGCCGTCGGTCTTGCCGCCGGAGAAGCGGAAGAGGATCGCCACGGCCTGCTGGCGGGTGATATTTTCGTTCGGGCCAAAGGCCGTTTCGCTTAAGCCCTTTACGAAGCCGTTTTCATACGCCCAGTCGAGCGCTGTTTCGTACCATTCGCCGCCCACAGTGTCGGTGAAGAGCGCTTTTTCTTTCGCTTCCGGCTTTCCGGCCATGCGCCAGAGCATCAGCACGAACTGCGCCCGCGTGACCGCCTCGTCCGGCCGGAACGTTCCGTCAGAAAAGCCCGCGACGAGCCCGAGTTCTGCCGCCCGCTCGACCGAGTCATACGCCCAGTGGCGGGACGATACGTCGCGGAACGAGCCGGTTTTTTCCGGTTCTTCGGGGGTTTCCGGTTTTTCCGGGGCGATGGCGGAGGGGGCCGTTTTGTCTTCGGAAACGAGCTTCGGAAGATCATAGGTGAAGGCGATCTGCGCGCCGTTCGCGTCTGCCATCGTGGTCTGCGAAACGGTGAGCTTTGCGTCGCCCGCCGATTTTACCGTGAAGGTGAACACCGCGAGCGTACCGTCTTTTTTGACCGTGTCGGTGCTGGCCGCAGCCAGGATCGCGCCCACGCCGTCTCTTGTGCCGTGCGTGTTCGACGCCGAGAGCATCCCGCTCGTGACCGCGCCGTTCTGAACGGCCGTGCACGTTAAAACCGCGTCGTCGTAGCCCAGCTTGACCTGCGCGGCAGACAGGCCGGGATTTGACGAGACGCTGACCGTCACGGTGAAGCTCTCGCCGACCGCGGGTAAGGTGTCCGGCGCGGTGACCACGACGCTCGTGCCCGCCGCAAAAGCCGCCGGTATGAGGCTTGTGAGCAGCGCAAGCATCACACATAAAATTCCGATTCGCTTGATGCGCATGGTGTCCCCCATTTCTATACACTGTTTTTTATTGTACTGTTTTTCGTCCTGTTTTTCAATGCCGCCGTTCGGATATTTCGTATTTTTTGCCCGGCAAAGCGGTAAAAACGGTGATTTATATGGTATATACGCATATTTCCCGTCTTCAGTCCGCGAGGCCGTATTTCGTCTTGATGCGATCGAGCTTCTCGAGCATCCCGCCCGCGCCGATCCAGAGGAAAAAGAACGTCGCCGCGGCTCTGACGAGGTCGACCGGAATGCCGCTGATATAGTAGCTGAGGATGATTTTCCAGTTTATCTCCTGCGTCCACATGAGCGCCGACGCCGGGTTCATGATGCCGCCGTAGATAACGGTCGAGGCCAGAACGCCGAAGATGCACAGGCTGGGCTTTGTCCGCCGCAGAACGCCCTTGCGGTACAAAACGCCCGCGAGAAAACCGATCATGCCCATCGCGAACATCTGCCACGGCGTCCACGGCCCCTGCGAAAAGAGCATATTGGAAACGAGCATCGTCATCGCGCCGACCAAAAATCCCGTCTCCCCGCCAAAGGCCACGCCCGCTAAGATCGTCATCGCGACGACCGGCTTGAATTCCGGCAGCATGAAAAACGCGGCTCTTCCGGCGACGTTCAGCGCGACCAGCACGGCGATGAGCACCAGCTCGCGCGCCTGCGGCTTTCTGCCCTCAAAGATCAAAAAGAACGGCAGCATACACTCGAGCAGGATCAGAAGCGAAATGAGATAGTATTTCCGCCCCGCGAAAAACCGCACGCCGAGATAGAGCGTCAGCGGGATCAGCAGCAGAATGAGCGCTGCGGCCAGAACCGTGCGTTTTTGAAGCTTCCGTTTTTCGAGCGGCGTTTTGACAAGGTAGTCGCGCTTTTCCGCCCTCTGCCCGATCGAAAGCGCGAAGACGAGCAGCGACGCGAGCAG
The DNA here is from genome assembly GCA_002437575.1 of Clostridiales bacterium UBA6388. Lineage (GTDB taxonomy): Bacteria > Bacillota > Clostridia > Oscillospirales > Oscillospiraceae > CAG-170. The sequence continues at coordinate 12,138 of DJQK01000147.1, forward strand.
CACGCCGTAGGCCCGCAGCTGCTCAGACGCGAGATCGGTCAGTCCCTCCGCGCCGATGAGCTGTGTCAGGTCCGTCACGCCGATGGCCTGAATGATCAAGACGAGCGAGACAAGGCCTGAAACGGCAGCGAGAATTTTGCGCCAGACGGGAAGCTTTTTTGCCTTCGCCTGCTGCGTCTGCGGTTCAGGCAGAGCGGGCGCATATTCCGGAAGCTCCGGTTCTGCCTCCACTTCCCCGCCGCAGGCCACGATCACGTCCTCCGCCGTCACCGCCTCGGGAAGAACGTCCCGCGCGATGCGGTTCGCGCTCGTGGTGTAGAAGCTGTTGCCGGAGAAAAACGCGCGGGGCTCTGCCGAAGCGACGATATTGCCGTCAAAAAACAGGGCACAGCGGTCGGCGTATTTTGCGCAGAATTCAATGTCGTGGCTGACCATCAAGATCGCCACGCCGGACGCTTGCAGCGTTTTGAGGATCCGGCCGAAGACCTGCTTGAACTCCGCGTCCAGTCCCTTCGTTGGCTCGTCGAGAAGCAGAATTTCGGGGTTCAGGAGCAGGATTTTGGCAAGCGCCGCCCGCTGCTGTTCGCCGCCGGAAAGATCGTAGGGGTGCCGGTCCAGAAGCTCCGCAAGGGCGCACAGGGAAACGACCTGCGAAAGCCGCTCGGAGTTTCGCTCCGCCTTCGGAAGAATTTCAAGGAGGTCTTCGCGGACGGTGGACTTGACAAACAGCGCCTGCGGGTTCTGCGGCAGCATCCCGACGCTTCCGGTGATGGCGAGCTCGCCGCGATAGGGCTTTTGCAGCCCGGCCAGCAGCTTCATGGACGTCGTTTTGCCCGTGCCGTTGCCGCCGAGCAGCGCCAGAAGCTCTCCCTTGTGCAGCTCCAGCGACAAGCCCTTGACGATATCGGGCGCGTCCTTTTCGTATTTGAACCAGAGCTCCTGCGCCCTTGCGACCGTTTCGCCGTGCGGCGCGGGTTCGGGAAGCTCCGGTATGGGTCTTAGTTCATGGGTCTTTGCGTAGGAAAGCAGCCAGCTCCTGCCGTCGCAGACCGAGACGGGACACGGCGCTTTGGACTCTGCCGCGCTCCAGATGCGCATGGCCGCCGGCATGGCGAGGAACATCGCGTTTCCGCTCTTTTTAAGTTCCGCGCCCACCTCCGCCGGTGTCCCGGTGCAAAGAAGCCGCCCGCCGTCCATCACGGCCACGCGCGAGGCAAAGGAAAACGCTTCTTCCAGCCGGTGCTCGGTCAAAATGACGGTCGTTCCGAGCTCGCGGTTGATTTTCCCCAGCGTCGATAAAAAGTCGGAAGCCGCAATGGGGTCTAACTGGCTGGTCGGCTCGTCCAGGATCAGCACCTTCGGCTGCAAGACCATGACGGAAGCCAAATTCAGAAGCTGCTTCTGCCCGCCGGAAAGCTCGGTGACTGGTCTGTAAAACCACGTCTGGATGCCGAAAAACGACGCCATTTCCGCGACGCGTCTTCGGATCGTCGGCGTGTCATAGCCGAGAGACTCCAGCCCGAAGGCCAGCTCGTGCCAGACCTTGTCGGTAACGATCTGGTTGTCACAGCTCTGCTGGACGAAGCCGATCGTTTCGGTCTGCTCGCGCTGAGACAGGCTGTCGAGGCTTTTTCCGTCGAAGAAAACGTCTCCCGAACGCCGGCCGTGCGGGGCAAGAATGGGCTTGAGCTGCCGCAAAAGCGTCGATTTTCCGCAGCCGGACGGGCCGCAGAGGACCAGAAACTCTCCCGCCTCGACGCGCAGCGTGAGATCTGTGATCGCCTGCCTGTCCTGTTCGGGATAGGCGAAGGTCAAACGTTCAATTTCAAAGACTGCCACACGCGCGCCTCCTTTCGATCGAGGATCACCGGCGTCAGCACCAGCGCCAGATATACGAGCAGAAAGCTCGCGCGCATCGGGGTAAGGGCGGCGGCCTTCACGGTCGGATAGTACCGGAAATACGTCCCGCCAGCCATCCAGCCAGAAATGAGGTACGCGCCGCAGAAGATGAGCCACGCAAGGGCCGTTTTGTCTCTGGCATCAAAGCGGTAGATGGAAAACGCCGTGCGGTTCGGAAGGCCGTAGCCGCGTGCGCGCATGGAATCCGCCGTTTCGATCGCGTTTTCCAGGCTCCACGTGACCATGATCGAGAAAATTTTGACGGCGCTGGAAAGCCGTTTGAGTGGGCTTCCCGTCTTCGTGTCGCAGCCGATGCAGGTCTGCGCCTCCGAGACGGTCTTCATCTGCGCCGAAAATTTCGGGATGAAGCGCAGCGCCATCGACAAAACAAGGCTCAGCGCCGGAATGACGCGGCCGAAGAGGTAGACGAATTTATCGGACGTCATGACCTCGTTGTAGCTGGAAAACCACAAAACGACGCTGGCCAGCATCGCCGCCGCGGCAAGGCCGTAGTACATGGACTCGAGCGTCAGGGGGTTGCCGCTGGGAAGGTACGTTACGATCGTCAGGCCCTCGTGGTTGAATGCGGCATTTACAATTGCCGCCAATAGCGCCATCGGCAAAAGGCCCGCGACGGCAAAGCGCACCGCCTTTCTTCCCTTGAGCAAAACGGCATACGAAAGTGCGCCGGTCAGCGACACCAGAAGATACGCCGGGTGCATCAGGCACATGGAAAACAGCAGCACCAGCGCAAAATACAAAAAGCTTATCGTCGGATGATAGCCCGAAAACGCGTCTTTGTTTTTCATGCGCCCTCTGAAGCCTCTCCGCCGCCCACGTCGTTTCCCAGATCGCAGGTGTAGACCCATTCGATCACATCGCCGCCCTCGAGCTCATACGCGCTGCACCCATAGTTCGGGAACCAGCCGTTGACGCTGTACATCCAACCGGAGGTGTCGCCGCAGTCAAACTCGTAGAGGTTCGCGATGCCCTCGATATAGGCCGTTTTGTAGACCGGAGAGGTCGAAAACTCCATGTGAATTTTGTTTTCCCGGCACACGCGCTGCAAAACGTCAAAGACGCTCTCGCCGTCTGCAAATTCTGCCTGCGTGGGTTTCAGAATCCAGCCGTCTTCCGGCACGAGCCCGCGCTTTTCGGGCGCACACGCGTCCAGATTGTCGAGGATCGTCTCGCAGGAGATGGAGATCGTGCACGTTTTGTCAAGCGCCGCGTCTTTTGCGCAGCCGCTGAGCGTAAGCAGCAGCGCAAAAAGAAGCGTAAGGGCGAATCCGCGTTTCATTGCATCACATCCGTCATGTCGTAAAGTGTGGAAAGACCCGCTTCCGCGCGGTGGATGGCGGCCAGCGCATAAAATGCCTGCTCGGTTGCCATCTCGTCGGCCTCGCCTGTGAGCGTGTGGCGGTAGCCGCCGTCTTCGCAGGAAAACCACTCCAGAACGGAGGCCAGTGTCTGGCCGTTTTTGACGAAGCGGCTATCTTCCGGCGATAGGCCGAGCTCGGTGAGCGCAGTGATCACCTGCGAAACAGACTCGCTGTTCTCCTCGCCTCACGACAAATACGCGCCGTTCGGCTCCTGCATGGAAGACAGCGCCGCGATCCCCCGCTCGACTGCCGCCGAAACGTCCGGGTTTTCGCGGTATTTTGATAGCGCCTGCAAAGCCATCGCCGTCAGGTCCGCGTCCGGTTCGCTTCCGGAAAGCGCCCAGCCGCCGCTGTCGAGCTCGCGCCGCAGAATTTCCTCTACGTATGCTTCGCGCGTGGCCTGCGTGGCAGCGTCCGGGTTTTCCGGAATGTCATACCGGCCGGAATCGAGGGCCAGCAGCGCGAAGATCGCGCCGTTGAGCCCCTGCGAGACTACCGCATCAAAATCCGCCAGCGGCAGCAGCAGGTCATACCCTGCCACGTCGCGCGGGTCTTTTCCGATGGCGGTAAGTGCGAGGACAACGCGGGAATACTCGGTGTATTTCCGCTCACTCAGCACGCCGCCTGCTTCTTCGACATAGTTTACCACATTCTTGTAGTAGGTATCAAGATAGTTCTGCGGAACGCTCTCCCCCGACCGTGCCAGTCCGAACACGACCCAGTCGCCGCCGAGCGCGCCGAAGGTTGGCTCTTTGACCTGCGACTGCAAGAACAAAGCCGTTTTGGAGAGCGGACTTTCCTGCTTTTTTGCGCACGCGGTGAGCGAAACCAGCGCCGCCAGCACGAATGTGCGCGCGAGAAGCCTTGCAAGCGTTTTTTTCATGCGCCGTCCCTCACGCGCCCGTGACCGTCACGGAAGAGCAAAGGGGTTTTCCGGTCGAATCGAGCAGGAAGAGCCGGATCTTCGCGCCGGAAATGTCGGCGCTGCCGAGTGCGGTAAAGACCTTCGTTCCGGTCATCCTGCCATTCGCGTCATAGCTTGCTGCAAGGAGCTTCGCATTCTGCGGGAACTCGCCGGAGAGGGTGAGCGTGCCGGAGGCGTAGGCCCATTGGATGGTGCCGATCTTCTGGGACGTTTCGCCGACCGTGATGGCGATCTGCACTGTCGGCTTATCTGTATCCGCTTTGGTCATGGTTTTGTCCGTGTTCTGCTTGTTGTGGTACATGGTCAGCTTCGGCGCGTATTTGAGCGTGACCTCTGTCGTTTCTTCGTTGAGCGCTCCCGGGACTTCCTGCTCCATGCGCTTTGTCACGTCGCGCGTTGTGCCGTCGGTAAACTCCGCCGTCACCTTGAGGCCGGTTTTGTCAAACACTTCTCCTGCCTGATATTGGAGCTTCGTGGGCTGCGTCACGACCGTCAAGGTATCCGATTTGATCGCGCTGCCGAAGGCCATGAGATAGCCGGCGTCGTTTTTGAAGCAGAGCGTGCCGTTTTCGTCCGCGATGGGGCTGCAAATGCAACACTGCGCCTGATTGCCCGCCGCCGCAAACCGATTGCTGCCACGGTGCTTTTTCAAACAGCTTTTTCATATTCCATCGCCTGCAAAAACGAGTTTCCCCCTTATTTTCTGGTTAGCCGGTTCTTTTGCGCACGGCCAAAAACAAAAAAGTGCGCCTGTTCGGGCGCACACAGTACAAGCTGAAAAAGAAAAACACCAATTACCCAAAAAGGTAATGTCATCAACTTAAGGAGACTCAGCATCTCTTGGAATTACATGGAAATCTCATGGATTTGTGTTTTTTCAGGCGATCAGAGGAGCGGCCAGGGCGCACTG
>DJQK01000156.1 GCA_002437575.1 Clostridiales bacterium UBA6388
CGTTCGACAAGCGCGTGGGTCCCGCGGTCGCGAAGGCAGTCGCCGAGGCGGCAAGGGATTCCGGCGTCGCCAGAATCTAAGGAACCTCTGATTAAATCAGAGCTTCCCTAAGTAAAAAAGAGGGTGCCTCAAGCGAGGCATCCTCTTTTTGTTTACAGCTCGTCGAGATGGACGCGCACACCCTGCGAGCGGAGCTTCCGCTGCAAGACGGCGATGTCCAGCGACGGAAAATCGCAGCACAGCGCCGCAGCAGTCCCGGCAGCTTCTCCGGAGACGGCGCAGACCGGGATAACGCGCGTAGCGTTCCAAAGATCGTCCGCCGCCGAAATGCACCGGCCGGCCGTCAGAAGATTGGGCACGGACGCATGGTACAGCGTGTCGAACGGCAGCTCGAAAGCAGGGCCGCGGCGCGTCCAGTCGGAAAACAGGCCGACGCTTGTCTCTCGCCGCAGGTGATCGTCGCGGGCGCACACGCTGGCCTGTCCTGTCAGCCGCCGCGTCATGCGAAGCTGCGGAATGGTCGCCATCGTGACCGGCACGCAGTCCTCGCCGCGGCCGCGCCGGGCTAGAATATCGCGCAGCATTTCCGCGTGCGCCGCCTGCAAAAAGCGGCTGTTTTCCCACGCGTCGACGCCGCTGACCCGATCGCTGCCGCCAATGCGCTGGAGAACGGCAGGATCTTCCTCCTCGTCCGTCACGTCGCACGCGCCGAGACTGTTCAGATGCAGCTGGCCGTTTTGCAGGTAGTAGTACCACGCCGCCATCGGGTTCTTGTCCGGGAAAAGCGCCGTCGGCGCGCCTGCCATATGGCAGATGTCCGCGTCTCCGGTACAGTCGACGACGCATTCTGCCTCGATCGCGCTGCGGCCGGACTTGTTTTCTGCGATCACCGCAGAAATGCGGGGGCCTTCCTTTATCACATCGCAGACGGAGGTCCCATAAAGGATCCGCACGCCGTTTTCCAGCAGCAGCCGCTCAAGCTCCAGCGCGCAGATCTGCGGGTTGTAGCGCACCATGAAGCGCGGGCCGTTTTTCCGCTGCTCCACACTTGCGTTCCGGAACCACAGCTCCGGGAGCTCTCCCTCGAGTCCATGGCGTACGACCAGGCGCAGAAGCTCTTCTGCAATGCCGAAGCTGACCTGATGGCCCATGCCGTCGCACAGCGGAAGATAGATCGTGATCAGCCCCGCCGTGCCGAGTCCGCCGAGGATATACTCGCGCTCGAGCAGCAGCACGTCCGCGCCGCCCCGCGCCGCCGCCAATGCCGCAGACACGCCTGCATACCCGCCGCCCGCGACGAGCACCCGGCAGTGGTCTCGGACCGGGGTCTGTCTGGTTTCCGGGATCTGTTTCATTCGTTCTCCTTTTGCCTCAACGGATCTCGATGGTCATCGTGTTGACATAGGTTTCGCCCGCGGCAAGCGCGATCAGGTGGTCCTGCTTTTCCAGATCCTCCACATACGCGCTGTGCGACGGCAGGCTGCACCACGGCTCGATGCAGACGTAGGGCGCGTCGGTGTGCGGCGCGTGCCAAAAGCCGACGAAGGGCATATCCGGGAAGCAGACCGTGACGCTGCGCGCGCTTTTTTCGCTCTTGAGCGAAACGGCATGGTCGATATTGCCGAGCACGACGGCGTCCAGATCGAACAGCGCGTGCGTCAGGGGAAGCTTCGTCCCGCCTTCGAGCGCGAACGGCTGCGTCGAGCCGGTAATGCGGTAATTTTCCGGGTCAAAATCGACGCGGAACGGCTGGCACGGCCTGGAAAATTCCAGATACCAGTCCGTAAAATCGCCCTCGCCGAACAGCGGCACGTTGAACCCCGGATGGCCGCCGAGGCCGAAGTGCATGGTCTTTTCATCCCGGTTTTCCACGGTGCAGGTCTTGACGATGCGGTTTTTCTCCAGCCGGTAGCTGACGCGGAAGCAAAACGCAAAGGGATAGCAGGCCAGACGCTCCGGCGAGTCGGTGAGCAGGAAGCTGACGGCCGTTTCCGAGCGGGACGCCACTTCAAATTCCGTGCCGATGCAGAAGCCGTGGATGGTCATGGGGTACTCGCGTCCGCGGTAGATGTATTTTCCGTCGGTCAGCCGGCCGACATAGGGGAAAAGGTTCGCGTCGCGCCGCTTCCAGTAGGCGGCATCGCCCTGCCAGAGATACTCGCCGCCATTCGCCCGGATGCTGTGCAGCACCGCGCCGACGCTGTCGAGCGTGACGGTGAGCGCGTCGTTTTGAAGTGTGATCAGTGCCATATCGATCGACCCCCATTTTTTATTTTGTCTATTTTAACGCAGATGGCGCGGAAAGACAATATACCGCAAAGCATCGAATCGGAGAAATGGGCGTAATAAAAATGAAGGAACGCACAAATTTGAATATATGGTCTTTCCGGGAAAAACGTGATATAGTATCATGAAAAGCAGGACGATCCGCGCTTTGGAGGGATACTATGGGAAAAATGAGCCGATTCTGGAGCAATTTTGTGAAAATGCCGGCAGATGTGCCGCGGGCGGGTCTCGGGCGGTGGTTTCAGCTGCTCGAAGAGCGCTTCATGCCGCTGTTCTGGTCGAATCTTGTTACGATGGGAGCGCTGCTGCCGTGCTTTGCGTGCGCGTTTTTTCTCACCGAGCTGTGGGACGCGCTGTCGTGGCTGGGGACGTATGTCTTTTTCGTGCTGGCGGGCCCCTGTGTGACGGCGCTGCACTACAACTGCATGAAGGTGGTGCGCGGCGCAAACGTCTGGTGGTGGGAGGATTATAAGCAATGCGTGCGGCGGGAGTGGAAAAAGGCGATGGCCCTGTCCGCGATCGTCGGCGCGCTCTGGTCGGGCTTCGCGTACGCCGTGCGGCTGGTCATCGGCGTGAGCGGCGGGCTCGGCCTGGGCTTTACGCTCGTGTTTGCCTGCTGCGGCTTTGTGCTGGCGGGCTTTACGGCGTTTTCCTATCAGCAGCTTTCATCGGTGGAGCTTCCGTTCCGGAATGTGCTGCAAAACGCGCTGCTGCTGATCTTTGCCGGAAAGGGCCGCTCGTTTGCGGCCACGGCGTTCGCGCTTTTGTGCACGATCGTTTGCATAAAATTCTATCTCTACGCGTTTTTCCTCGCCCTCGCGGGGCTTTACGCGGTGGCCGTCATGACCTTCAGCCTGATCTTCCTGCCGGTGTTCCGGCAGCTTTTTCCGGAAGGAGACGACGCGCCGTGAGAGAAAAGCTGCGCAATTTCTGGTATTACGACAAGTGGTACGTGCTGGCGGCGGCTTTGCTGCTGGTGCTGGCGCTCAATTTCATCGCGCAGAAAAAACAGACGCCGAAGCCGGACGTCCAGATCGCGGTCGTGTCCATGCAGGCGCCGGACGAGAGCGGGCAGGCGCGTCTTTCCGCGCTGGCGGCGGAGGCGTGGCAGGACGCGGACGGAACGAGGCCTTGCGTGCAGGTGAACGTCTACGCCTATGACGCAGATCCTGCGGCCGCAGAGGACACGGCGCAGTTTATGGCAGCGTCCGTGCAGCTGGCGGCGGATCTTCAAAACCGGATCTCCGCCGTTTATATTACCGATACGCCCCAGCTGCTTCTGGACGCGGACGATACGCTGCGCACGGCCGGAAGCGCCGGCTCGTCGGTTTTTGCAATGGACGGCTATACGATCTTGTGCCGGGAGGAAACGCGCACGCTGGCACAAAAGCTGTTTACAGAAGGAAAGGAGCAATGAACATGGAACGCATCAACGCCGCGATCATCGGCATGGGCTTTATCGGCAGGCAGCACTACGAGGCGCTGCGGCGGCTGGGAAATGTCCGCATCCGCGCTCTGTGCGTGTCAAGGCCCGAGAAGATCGCGCAGGCGCAGCAGGAATTTGACGCCGACTACGTGACGGCCGACTGGCGAAAGATCATGGAAGACCCTGCCGTGCAGGTCATCCACAACTGCACGCCCAACATCGCGCACGACGAGATCAACCTCGCGGCCATCGCGGCCGGAAAGCACATCTACGCGGAAAAGCCGATGAGCGTCACCACCGAGGGCGCGGTGCGCGTTGCCGAAGCGGCAAGGGCGGCGGGCGCCGCGAACGCCATCAACCACCAGTACCGCATGAACGCGGCCGTGCTGGAAATGCGCGCGCGTGTGGCCGCAGGCGATACGGGACGGACGCTGTATGTTTCCGGCTGCTATTTGCAGGATTCCGTCGCGCGGCACGACGATTATACCCCGCGCCGCATTCCGGAGACCTCGCCGGCCCGGGCGCTGCTGGACATCGGCGTGCATTGGGCGGACACGGCGTCTTTTGTGCTGGGCCAGCCGATCCGGCGGGTCTATGCGCGGATGTACACGCACTATCCGGTGCGCATCGACCCCGCGACGGGGCGGGAAATTGAAATCCATTCCGACGACACCACCGCCGTCATGGTCGAGTTTGCCGACGGAACGCCGGGCTCGGCGGTCTTCTCCAAATGTATGCTCGGGCACAAGAACGATCTGCGCCTCAGCGTCAGCGCAGAGCTGGCCGAGATCGCCTGGCAGCAGGAGCTGTGTGACCGGCTGATGGTCGGAAGCCGCGCGTATGGAAGACAGACGCTTCTGATGGACCGGCAGTTTGCAAGCCGGGAGGCTGCGGCGTATCTGGATATGCCCGCAGGACACGCGCCGGGCTGGCAGGAGGCGGAAAAGAACGCGATGCTGGCATTTTACCGCTCCATCGAAGACGGAAGCTATCGCACCGGCTGCGTTCCGTATGCCACATTCGAAGACGGCGTGCGCGGCAACCGCTTTGTCGACGCGTGCCTGCGCTCGCAGACAGATGACCGCTGGGTCGAGCTGGAGGGGGACGAGACGGTATGAACGTACTTGTATGGGCCGAGGACAAGCCCCTTCCGGAGCACGCGGATGCGTACCGCAGGCTCTATCCCGGCGGCATCCAGAGAAAGCTTGCCGAGATCGTCCGCGCGTGTGAAAACGCCGACGTGCGCACGGCTACGATGCAGGACGCGCAGCAGGGCCTTTCCGACGAGGCGCTTTCCTGGGCGGACGTGCTGGTCTACTGGAGCCACAAGCACTGGCGAGAGGTGGACGAGGCGCGGGTAGACGCGATGCAAAGGCGCGTGCTCGAGGGTATGGGCCTGGTGGTGCTGCACTCGGCGCACGCATCGAAAATTTTTGCAAGGCTCATGGGCACGCGCACACAGATGCTGCGCTGGCGGGAAAACGACGAGCTTCAGCGCTACTGGATCGTAAACCCCGCGCACCCGATCGCAGAGGGACTGGACGGCGAGTACTTTGAGATCCCGATGGACGAAACGTACGGAGAATATTTTGAGATCCCGCAGCCCGAGCAGCAGGTGTTCCTCACGGTGTCTGCCGGCGGCGAGGTGTTCCGCTCCGGCTGCTGCTGGACGCGCGGGCACGGGCGCATCTTCTATTTTCAGGGCGGACACGAAACCTACCCGGTCTATCTGCAAAAAGAGGTGCAGCTCGTTCTGCAAAACGCCGTGCGCTGGGCATACCGAAAGACGCTTCCTATGGCATTTCCAACATGGGCCCGGGAGGCCGAGCCCCTGCGTGCAACGTGAAACTGCTTCAAATTCGGCAAAAAGACGGCGCCGGATACACGGCGTTTCATGCGCACTGTACAACGGAATCATAAAAAATACTAAGATTCTCCCGGCTCAGGCTAATGGTAATTGTCCAAAATCGACAATATAATAAAACTACGCAAAGCCCCAAAAAAATAATGGAGGAATCACAAAGATGAAGAAGCTCATTGCACTGCTCCTTGCACTCGTCATGGTGTTTGCGCTGGTTGCCTGCGCAAAGACGGCTGACGAGACCGCGGAACCCGCCGAGACGGAACAGACCACCATCAAAAACGAAACGACGGACACTGCGGCCGAAGAGACCTCGGAGGGCGTCAAGGACGTCACCATCACGGTCTTCCACTACATGACGCAGACCACCAAGCAGGCCGGCCTCGACGCTGTTGAAGCGGCGTTCGCAGCCGAGCATCCCGAGTACAACATCACCTGGGACAACGTCTTCTACAACCAGGGCACCGACTACTTCCCCCAGCTCCAGACCGCGCTCGCTTCCGGCGACCAGCCTGAGATCATGATGGGCAACCCCGGCCTGTACCCCGACCTCGTCGAGCAGGGCTTCGTCGCTGATCTGAGCGACAACGAGGTCATCAAGAGCCTCAACCTCCCGTCCGGCGACCTCGGCGACGCGTCTGCCGACGGCAAGCTGTACGGCTTCCCCATCGACTTCAAGACCTGGGGCGTGTTCTACAACAAGGCCATCTTTGAACAGCTCGGCATCTCCGAGCCCACCACCTACAGCGATCTGCTCGCAGCCTGCCAGAAGATCTCTGACGCCGGCATCGACCCGTGGGCGCACGCCTTCGGCGACGCTGTGTTCGGCGACATCGAAATGCGCAACTACATCTGGACCAAGGCTCTGGAAGCCGGCGACAACGACGTCTTTGAGTGCCTGATGAACGGCTCGAAGAAGCTGACCGACTATCCGTACTTCACCGACGGCCTGTCCACCTGGGCAGAGCGCCTCGCGTGGATGCGCGACGACGCCATGACCAACGACCAGAACGCCGCTCTGGAGGTCTTCACCTCCGGCCAGGCTGCCATGATGTACTTCGGCTCCTGGGGCATCGGCGATCTGGAAGCGATGATCGAAGGCTCCGACTTTGAGTACGGCTTCTTCGTGGAGCCCATCGACGACGATGGCAGCGCAAAGCTCAACGTGCAGGTCGACCAGTGCTTCATGGTCAACCCCAACGCCGAAAACCATGAGATCGCCCTGAAGTTTATGGAATACTGGGTCGTCGAAGGCGGCGCTTCCTGGTCTGCCGTGTCCCTCATGCCGCTGCTCAACGGCTCCGTCGCTGACAACGCGCCCGAGATCGTCAAGACCCTCGCTTCCATCAAGGCTTCCGGCAACATCGCTCACTACGGCGACTTCACCAAGCCCTTCAACAGCCAGTTCACCACCGACTGGAGAACCTATCTGACCGCGTTTGCCGAGAGCTATGCAAACGGCAGCAAGCAGACCCCCGAGCAGTGCCTGACCGATATGCAGGCCAAGTTCGACCAGAACATCGCCGAGGGCTGATCGAAAGCTAACCCCATACAAAAAGCCCGTACCTTCGGGTACGGGCTTTTTCACCCAAAAATGCCGCCGCGCAGGCGGCTGCTGCAACCCTAAGCTTTGGAGGTATCACTGTGAACAGTAAGTCTTCCCGGATGCACAAGCGCATTTCTGCGCGCGACGTGAGAATCCACGGTGGCAATATGCTTTTCCTCCTGCCAGCGTTCCTTCTTTTCGCGTATGTCGTCCTCATCCCCTTTTTACAGGGCATTCCGTATTCCTTTACCAACTGGAAGAGCATCATCGGCGGCGTCCGGGAGTTCAACGGACTGAAAAACTACGCCATCATGCTCAAAAATACCTACTTCCAGGAAGCGTTCGGACACACGCTGTTGTTTACCCTGATCTATGAGCTGGGCGCAAATCTGCTGGGACTGTTTTTTGCGCTGCTGCTGTTCCGCTCATCCAAATTTGCAAACATTTGCCGGACGATGATGTTCCTTCCGTTTACCACCGCGCTGACCAGCGCCGCCATCGTCTGGAGTTATGTATATACCGACGTCTACAGCGTCATTTTCAACGCCATGAGCCCCCTCGGCCAGTCCGATCAGGTCGTGGCCGGCATTGCGGCCATCGCGATCTGGCGCGACATGGGCTACTGTATGCTGATCTATATTGCCGGTCTGAAGGCCATTCCGGACGATTACTACGAGGCCGCGACCATTGATGGGGCAAGCGTCGTGCAGCAGTTTTTTCACATTACCCTGCCGCTTCTCATGCCGGCGTTCACTGCAAACGTGACGCTGCTGCTGGCGTGGGGCCTGCGCTGCTTCGACTATCCGATGGCCGTCGCGAGAAATATGCAGGCCGCGCAGACCTCGGCAATGTTCATCTACGACTACATCTTCGGCTACAGCAAAGCCGGTCTCGGCCAGGCCGCAGCCGTCATGCTGACGATCGTTCTGATCCTGATGACCCGTGTAACGACCCATTTCTTCAGAAAAGCGGAGGTAGAGGCATGATGAAAACGGCAGTCAAACCTGCGCACACGCTCAACACCATCCACAACCGCAAGCTTGCGGCGGACATCGTCCGAAAATTCGTCTGTGTCGCGCTGGTCCTCATCACGCTCATTCCGTTCTACATCAGCGTGATCTACTCGATCAAGTACAAAAACGAGATCACCATCAACCATCTGGCCTGGCCGCAGAACCCGACGCTCGACAACTATCTGCGCGTCATTACCGAAAACGACCAATTCCTGATCGGTCTGAAAAACAGCGTGCTGACCACGATCCCGACCATTCTGCTGCTGATGATCGTCTGTTCCATGGCCTCGTGGGTGCTCGCGCGGTACAATTCCCGGTTCTACGTGTTCATGTATACGCTTCTGACCATGGGCACGCTCATTCCCTTCCAGTGCATCATGCTGCCGCTGTATCTCAATATGTATAACGCCGGACTGGTCAACACGAACATCGGCTTTATCATCGCACGAAGCGGCCTTCAGGTATCGATCAGCATTCTGGTCATCACGAGCTTTGTCAAAACCGTGCCGAAGGATCTCGAAGAGGCCGCGACCATCGACGGCTGCAACAAGGCCAGTATGTTCTGGCACGTGATCTTCCCGCTGCTCAAGCCGATCAATGCCACGCAGCTGGTGCTCAACACCGTCTATGTCTGGAATGACTACAACACAGCCGTCGTTCTGCTGCGCGACAAGACCAGCCGGACGCTTCCGCTGGCGCAGATCGTCTACTTCAACGAGAACACCGCCGAGCTCAACCTCGCCTTCGCATTTTTCATCATGGCGATGCTGCCGATCCTGATTTTGTATTTCTGCTTGCAGAAATATGTCGTCAGCGGCGTTATGGCCGGCGCCGTCAAGGGCTGATGCGCCGCATCTCGTCTTTCATCCTGCAAAAACTGCGCCCTTTTTGAGAGCGCAGTTTTTTCGGCGTTTTTCTTTGACACGCGGCCCAGCAGGGGGTATACTGTATCTAATATACCTGAATCGACACTTGCCTCTGAAAGGAGCGGACATATGGAATTCACTGTGCTTATCATCGACGACAACCGGCTGGCTGTGGAAGCGCTGCGCAAGACGATCCCCTGGACAGAGCTTGGCTTGCGCCTGATCGGCAGCGCCTGCAACGGCGTCGACGGCAGGAAGATCATCCTCGAGCAGCACCCGGACATTGTTCTGTCGGACATCCATATGCCGGAGCTCGATGGTTTGAGCATGATGGAGCAGCTGGCCGACGAGCTGGCGGGCTCGCGCGTGATCTTCATCACCGCCTATGAAAAGATCGAGTACGCCTCGCGCGCCATCAAGCTCTCCGCGTTTGATTTTATCCTCAAGCCGATCGACGATCAGGAGCTGTGCGGCTCGCTGCTGCGGGCAAAAAAGAGCCTGATGCGTGAGCGCGACGAGGAAGAGCGCAGCGGAAAGCTCCGGGCCGTCCTGCAGCGCACGCGTCTTCTGGCCGCGCTGACACAGGGCTACGGCGTGACGGACGGAAGCCTGATCGATTCGTTTTCCGACAAGCGGCCCGACAGCTATTTCCTGCTTGTCGCCGAGACGCAGGGCGGCTTTTCGGGGCCTGCGCTGCAAAGGCTGGATTTTATTTCCTTTCCGAAGCATCTCGATATTGTCACCGCGCTTGTCAACGGCGATATCGTGCTCTACTGCGGCATCCATGGCGCGGGCGTCTGGCAGTCTGTCGCCCGCAGCGTCGCCGCAAGTCTGAGCCAGAGCCTGCTGGGGGTCAATATGGCGGTCAGCGATCCGCACACCGAGCCGTCGGAGTTCCGCATCGCGTATGAAGAGGCGCTGCAGACGCTTTTGTACCATCACATCTACGAGCAGAGAACAGAGCTGGATTTTTACTGCACGATGCAGTCGACCACCGTCAAGCACACGTGGCTCAAGGACGCCGAGCAGATCTGCAGCAAGCTGGCGCAGAAGGTCGATACCATCGGGCCCGATCAGGTCTGGGAAACGGTTCTGGAAAAGAGCGGCGGAAGGCTCCGGCTGATCAAGGTCATGCTGATGTTCTTCTGCACAAAGGTCATGCAGGACAAGATGAGCTCGTCCAAATGGACCAATTCTCTGGATATCGTGGTGTGCAATCTGACGAAGTTCAACACCGAGCTCGGCGCACGCCGCTGGGTGGATATGTTCTTTGAAGAGATCCGGACGGTCAACGTCCCGGCGTCGACGAGCCTGGTGCGCAGCGTGCTGGAGTATGTGAAGATGCACGTGACCGAGGGATTGGTGCTCGAGGACGTGGCCGAGCAGTTCTATGTGAGCCCCAACTATCTGTCGACGCTTATCCGCAAGGAGACCGGACAGACCTACCGGCAGTTCGTCATCGAAGCCAAGATGGATATGGCCAAGCAGCTGCTCAACGATACGCGGATGCGCGTGGAGGACATCGCCTACGCCATCGGCTATGAAAACTACATCAGCTTTTATAATATTTTCAAGAAGATCGAACACGTCAGCCCATCGGAGTACCGGCTGAGCAAGCGCAGCAGCTGAGGACCGGGCGCATGAAGAGCATGATCTGTAAGCTTTACCGCCGCGTGCGCGATCTGCCGTTTTCCACAAAGCTGATCGCTGTCTATGTTTTTTCGCTGCTGCTGGGCATCGGAATGAACACCTACGAGCAGATCGACAATTCGCTCGAGCGGCTCCGGCGCGAGCGGGTCGAAAGCCTCAATATGCTGACCGAGCAGGTCGCGCTCAATTTTTCCGACAGCCAGCAGTCCATGAACGACTCCATCTACGCCCGCCTGCGCGCCTTTGAGATCCCGGCGCTGATGAACGCGCAGAACAGCCAGCCCGAAAAAAGCAGCGCAGCGCTGCAATACGCGCTGGCCCAGACGATCTCCGAGTCGACGGAGTATGACTATGTCGCGCTGCAAACCGCCGCCGGGCAGCGCTTTTCCACCAAGCTCAATCAGCCCATGACGAACGAGCGCTACGGCCAGATCGCCGCGTTTTCCGACGAGCTTCTTGACAGCGGCACGCAGGAGCGCTTTGACGCGAATACGTGGGTCCGTTCGTCCGCCGGAGACGTGTATATCATCACAAACGTCTATAACACGTCGCCTTTGAAGTGGGTGGGTCTGGCGGTCTTTCATCTGAAGGGGAGCCTGTTTTCCCTCAGCGAGGCCTATGAAAGCACGGGCTTTGCGTTTTTTGACGCCGATGGGAAGTATCTGAGCTTCGTCGGTATGTCCGGCGATGCGGAAAGCCGCGCGCAGATCATCAGACGCCTTGCAGAAGAGCAGGACGCCGTTTCCCGGAGCGAATGGGAGCAGGACTACTTCGTCTCGCGCAGCCGCTCCGGCAGCTGGCAGGCAATGGGGTTTTCTCCCAAAAGCGTTTACCGGGAAATGCGCAACGACAGCATCCGAATCGGCGTGAGCTATGGATGCCTTGCGCTCATCGCGGGCATTGCGCTGATGCTGATTCTGGTTCGCAGCCTCGTCAGAAAGCTCCGCCGCATCCAGTATTCCATGGACCAGGTCGCCGGCGGCAATCTCGATTCGCATATTGAAATTACGGACAACGACAACATCAGCCAGATCGCAAAGACCTTCAACCACATGATGCACCGGATGAAGGAGCTTCTGGCGGAGGTCGCGGAAAAGGAGCGGCAGAAAAAAGACGCCGAGCTTCAGATCATGGAGTACAAGTACCGCTCGCTCGAAACGCAGATCCGCCCGCACTTTATCTACAACGCCTTCGAGATCGTCAACGCGATGGCCAAGATCAAGGGCGAAACGGAGATCGTGGAGATCGTGCAGCGCATCAGCCGCTACTTCCGCAACATCACCGTCAGCACCACCCGGCAGTTCATCACCACGCAGCAGGAATTTGACGCGCTGCGCGATTATACGGAGATCTACCGCTTCATCCACGGCGAACGGCTCAGCGTGACATTTTCCGCGCGTGAGGCGGCGCGAAACGCCATGATCCCGACGATGATCGTCCAGCCGATCGTGGAAAACGCGCTCAAGCACGGCGTGCGGAACCAGGATGAAGATTCCCAGATCATCGTCCATGCGTATATCCGCGAGGACAAGCTCCATCTGACCGTCAAGGACAGCGGCTGCGGTCTGACGCCGGAGCAGGAAGAGCGTCTGGCCCGCGGCGAGCAGCTCTCCAGCCCGCACCACGGCGGCATCGGCCTTGAAAACGTGCGCCAGCGGCTGCGGCTGCTCTACGCAGACGAAGCAGGCTTTTCCATCCAGAACCGGCCGGAGGGCGGCGTGGTCGTCCGGATCGTCATCCCGCTGAGCTACAGCGAGCCAACGCTGCATTTTGGCGACGACGAGCTGCAATAGCACACTTGCACAAAACGTCCGGTTTTCGCCGGGCGTTTTTTATATATCTGTTGCAGATTCTTTGGGGCGATTGTCGTAAGAAAGGTAAATGTTCATCCGCGAATAACATGATAAAATGTAGATAGAACGGCTGAAGCGGGCATTGCCCGCGCAGCTTTCAGGAGGTATATGATGCTGAATTATACTGTGAAAATTGGTCTGGTCCCCATCCGCAGAGACGTGACCCCGCGCCCGGGTATTTTCAACTGGGAAAAGGCGGAGGAACGCTGCGCAAAAGCCGTCCGCTATATCGAGCAGAACTTCGCGGACGAGCACGTCTCGTTCGTCGATCTCGACGGCATCAACGACGTGAACGTTCTTTACAGTGACAAGGACGTGGACGCCGTCGTCGAGCGGTTCAAAAAAGAAGACGTCGACGCCGTGTTCCTCATCAACGGCAACTTCGGCAACGAAGAGGTCGCCGGCGCGGTCGCGAAGGCCATCGGAAAGCCCGTGCTTCTCTGGGGCCCGCAGGACGACTCGTTCCTGCCCGATGGTATGCGCTACACCGACACGCAGTGCGGTCTGTTCGGTATGAGCCGGATGCTCCAGCGCATGAACATCCCATTCACCTACATTGAAAACTGCTTCATCGAGGACAAGAAGTTCGCCGACGGCTTCCACAGCTTCGTGCGCGTGGCCTGCGCGGTCAAAAACTTTGCGCATCTTCGTGTGGCGCAGGTCGGTATGCGGCCGAAGCCCTTCTGTTCGGTCATCTTCAACGAGGGCGACCTCATGGAGAGCTTCGACATCCATGTCATCCCCATCAACCTCGCCGTCGTGCAGGACCATTACAACCGCATCCTCGAAACGCGCAAGGACGAGCTGGCCGCGGGCGCAGAAAAGCTGCGCGAAATGTATGAGATCGACGAGCTGTCCGCGCCGGTCCTCGACAAGGTCTACGCCTTCGTGCTGCTGTACCAGGAGCTGTTCAAAGAATATAACGTTTCGGCCATTTCCGCCGAGTGCTGGACGGCCATGCAGCTGATGGTCGGCGCCATGCCCTGCACCGCATACGGCATTCTGGCCGACATGGGCTACATCATCGGCTGCGAGAGCGATATGCACGCGACGATCACGCAGGTGCTGCTGTCGTCTCTGGCGCTGGGCGAGCGCAGGCCGTTTTTGGGCGAGTTCACCGTGCGCCATCCGTCGAACCCGAACGCCGAGCTTCTGTGGCACTGCGGCCCGTTCGCATACAGCCTGCACCGCAAGGGCGAGGCGTGCAAGTGCGTCAATATGCGCGAATGGTTCCAGGTCGAAGAGGGCCACTATACCGTCGCGCGCATCGATCAGGACCACGGCAAGTATTCCGTCCTTGCCGGTGAGTGCGACAGCACCGACGGTCCGTACACCTTCGGCACCTACCTGTGGGGCCAGTTTGACGATCTTTCCAAGTGGGAGCGCAAGCTGATCGAGGGGCCGTACATCCACCATATGTCCGAGATCGAGGGCAGCTTCACAAACGAGATCAAAGAGTTCTGCAAATACGTGCCGGCCCTGCATTTTGACACGGTCGAGTAAAAGGAGAAAAGTATGAGATATGAATTGAATGAGATCCTCGCGCTGGGCGAAGAAGGCGGCTTTGCCGTCCCGGCGTTCAATGTTTACAACCTCGAGACCGTCCTCGGCGTCATGAACGCCGCAGAGGAAACCGGCGCTCCGGTCATCTTCCAGATGTACAGCCGCCTGTTTGACTCGCAGCTGGCAAAATTTGTCGCACCGGCGATCCTGGAGGCCATCGACACCATGAAAACGCCCGCCGCGTTCCATCTTGACCACGGCGCAGGAACGCCCGAGGTGCTGCGTGCGCTGCGCTATGGCGCGACCGGCATCATGATCGACGCGTCGACGCTTCCGCTGGAGGGCAACATCGCCAAAACGAAGGCGGCCGTTGAGCTGTGCGCCGAATGCGGCGTGAGCGTCGAGGGCGAGCTCGGCCATATCGGTTCGACGAAGGATGAGACGATGGCGGAGTTTACAAACGTAGAAGACGCGGTCCGCTTTGTCGACGAGACCGGCGTGCGCGCGCTTGCCATCATGGTCGGCACGGCGCACGGCCACTACAAAAAAGCGCCGGTGCTCGGCATCGACCGCATTGCCGAAATTCACGCGGCGACAAAGGCGCACCTCGTGCTGCACGGCGGCTCGGGCGTGCCGGACGATCAGATCCGCGCAGCCGTCGCGGCCGGTATCCGCAAGGTCAACTTCGGCACCGACGTATGCTGCTCGTTCCTCGACGCGGCGCGGAAGGTCGACCAGAGCGTCATCGCGCTCGACCTGTTCATGAAGGAGCCGACGGCTGCCGTGAAGGACTTTGCCATCAGCAAGATCGAGCTTCTGGGAGCGAAGGGCAGATGACGCAGGTCGTAGGCATCGGGTCGGCGCTGTTTGACATCCTCATGACCGCCGACTGCTTCCCGAAGGAGGACACCAAGCTTCAGGGCAGGGATACAAAGGTCCAGTGCGGCGGTCCGTGCGCAACGGCGCTTGTCGCGATGTGCAAGCTCGGCGTGCAGAGCGAGTACATGGGCACGCTCGGAGACGATATGTACGGCAGCTTTATCCTTGGCGAGTTCCGGAAATACGGCGTGGCGTGTGATCGGGTGCGCCGGGTCCAAAATACGCAGTCGTTCCACAGCTTCGTGCTGCTCAATCTCAGCAATACCAGCCGCACGTGCATCTGGAGCAAGGGCACCGTTCCCGCGCCGGAGCCTTCCGATATTGATCTGGAGACGCTCAAAAACGCAAAGTATCTTCACCTTGACGGCCATCAGCTGGACGCGGCGATCTATGCCGCGCAGAAGGCGCACGAGTACGGCGTCAAGGTCAGCCACGACGCAGGCGGCACGTATCCCGGCATCGAACGGCTGCTGCCGTATGACGATGTGCTGATCCCGTCGGAGGAATTTTCGCTCAAGATCACGCAGAGCGCCGACGCGCTCGAAGCGGCGAAAAAGCTCGACGCGCAGTACCATCCCGAAACGCTCATCATCACCCAGGGCTCGCGCGGCGGGTTTATCTGGCAGGACGGCAGGGAGCTTCGCTACCCGGTCTATCCGGTGCAGGCGGTCGACTCCAACGGCGCGGGCGACACCTTCCACGGCGCGTTCGTCGCCGCACGCATCCGCGGCATGGACGTGTATGACGCGGCCTGCTTTGCCTCGGCAACGTCCGCACTCAAATGCACGCGTTTCGGCGCGCAGCAGGGCATCCCGCACTTTGACGAGGTGCTTGCATTCATGAAAGAACACAAGGGGGTCATCCGCGATGGACAGGCTTGAGGCGCTGCGTGCGGCAAATTTGCACATTTCGATCGTTTCTGTCAACGACCCTTCCTTCCGCCGGTACGGCCGCGTCATAAAGACCGACACGTCGGCGTTCTGCAGGGCGGCGAAGACAGCCGTGGACTTCCCGGCAGAAGGCAGCCGGTACCTGGCGGCAGTCCCGGCGCTCGATACGCTGCCGGAGGCAAAGGCCCTTCGTCAGACGCTCTGCGGCCAGCTCGACGAGCAGATCGGCCTTTGCTGGGGCCACTCCAACCAGCTCAACGCGCTCGAGTGGCACACCTGCAATGAGTTCAACATCGCCGTACAGGAGCTGGTGCTGCTGCTGGCTAAGCGGGGCGATCTGGATGCAGACGGCCGGCTCGACGCGAATAAGGTCCGCGCGTTTTATCTGGCCGAGGGCGAAATGATCGAGGTCTATTCCGATACGCTGCATTTCTGCCCGTGCGAGGTGACGAAAGACGGCTTTTCCTGCATCGTCGGCCTGCAGCGCGGCACCAATCTGCCGCTCGAGCCGCAGACGGAAAAAAGTCCGTTCCTCTGGGCGAAGAACAAATGGCTGCTGGCGCACGAACAGAATGCACCGCTCGTCGCACGCGGCGCGTTCGCCGGAATTTACGGTGAGAACTGGCGCATCAATCCTGTAGAGTGACAATAAAGTTTGGAGGAGACAGTATGAATCTGAAGAAGACGTATGTTCCGAAAATCGGCTACACCGAGATCTGCAAGACGGGAGAATGTTCGCTTAAGCTGCTCGACTTCGGCATGGTGGAGCTCAAAAAGGGCGACAGCGTGACGATCGAGACCGGCGAAAAGGAATTCGCGTTCATCATCCTCGGCGGTCACGCGGATTTCGCGTTCGACGGTACGAAGTGGGAAAACGTCGGCGGCCGCCGCTCGGTGTTTGAAGGAAAGGCCACGAGCGTGTATATGCCGCGGCACAAAACGCTCACCATCACCGGCTGCGAGCACGTGAAGATCGCCGTTTGCAGCACGAAGGTCGACGTTGACTCCGAGCCGGAGATCGTCGGGCCCGAGCGCGTGCGGACCGCGATGCTGGGCGTGAAGCCCTGGGAGCGCGACACGCACTTCATCATCGACGGCAATACGAACGCCAAGCGGCTCACGATCGGCGAGGCGTTCATCACCCCGGGCAACTGGGCCGGCTTCCCGCCGCACAAGCACGATGTGGACAATATGCCGCAGGAGGGCATTCTGGAGGAAATTTACTATTTCCTGTTCCAGCCCGAGCAGGGCTTCGCCATCCAGTGCGCGTACACGAAGGACGGAGAGTTTGACGAGGCGTACCGCGTGCAGCAGGACGATCTGGTCGAGTTCCCGCGCGGCTATCACACCACCGTCGGTGCGCCGGGCTACAACACCTACTTCCTCTGGCTCATGGCCGGCGAGCATCAGGGCTTCTTCCGCTCGAACGATCCCGATCACGACTGGGTGACGGCGGTGGAAAACCTCATCAAAAAAAGCTGACCTCTGAAAGGAACAGGCGGTCTCTGACGCAGCGATCAGAGACCGCTTTTTATAAGCTATGCTCTATTTTCTTCTGGTTATCATCTACGCGTCCTACATCGGCGTCGGTCTTCCGAACGGCATTCTCAGCGCAGCCTGGCCGACCATGCACGAAAGTCTCGGCGCGGCGCTCTCCGGCGCGGGAACGGTGTCGATGCTCATGTCGGCCTGCACCATTGCCGCCAGCGTCGGCACGCCGTTTTTCCTGCGCCGCATCGGAACGAAAAACACCGCTGCGCTGTGCATCGCGCTGACCGCCTTCGGCCTTCTCGGCACGTCTTTTTGCCGGAGCTTTTTTGCCGTCTGCCTCTGCGCGGTTCCCTATGGGCTCGGAGCCGGCGGCATCGACGTTGCGCTCAACGACTTTCTGGCGTGGCACTACAAAAGCCGGTATCTTGCCTGGATGCACTGTATGTGGGGCCTTGGCGCGTCGGTCGGCCCATATATTGTGGCCTATGCGCTCGAAACCGGCGGCTGGACGCTGGGCTACCGCTGCATCGGCCTTTTGCAGCTGGCGGTGGTCGCGATGCTGTTCATGAGCACGCCCTTGTGGAAACGCGCCGGAGATCTTCCGGCCGCATCCGAAAAGAAGGCTGCGGGGCAAAGCACGCGTTCCGTCCTGCGCAGCACACCGGGCGCGGGGCTGATCATCGGAATGTTCTTCTGCTACTGTGCGCTGGAAAAAACGGCAAGCCTCTGGTGCGGCAGCTATCTGGTCTACAGCCGGGGCTTTACGGCCGAGAAGGCGGCTGCGTTCGTCAGCCTGTTCTTCCTTGGCATCACCGCGGGCCGCGCCCTGAGCGGCTTTGTCAGCGTTTTGTTCAGTGACAAACAGATGGTGCGTCTGGGAAGCGGCGCGCTGGTGTGCGGGCTTCTGGTCTTGCTGGCGGTGCAGACGCAGACGGCTGCGCTTGTCGGATTTTTCCTGATCGGGCTGGGCTGCTCGCCGATCTATCCGTGCATCATCCATATGACCCCGGCACTGTTCGGCGCGGAAAAGGCGCAGACGCTCATCGGCATCGAGCTGGCGGGCGCGTATGTGGGCTCGCTTTCCATGCCGCCGCTGTTTGGCCTGCTGGCAAACGCCGGGAAAACGTCGCTGCTTCCGGCGCATATTCTGGCGCTGACGCTCGGCATGATCGTGCTGCACGAGCTGCTGCACCGGCGTTATGCGGCTCGATGCGAAGACTGACGCCGCCGCTCGAAAAACGCCCGCGCGCTCACCGGGCGCAGCTGTATTTACTTGAAATACGCCGGTACCTCGATGACACATTGCGCACCGATGGAGCGAAACAGTGCAGCTTCCAGGATTTTCCTCGAGAGGCTTTGCGGGAATGCAGCTTTGCTTGATCGGGTATCGGTGATCATATTTCTGCAATATGTGGCGCAAAGTAAAATGGTGAGTGCTGCTGCAAAACCCAAGCAGGCTGGGCATCACAGCAAGAGCACTCACCATTTTATTGTTCAAGATCAGCAAAGAGATTTCAAAAAATTCATGATGCTGTCATTTTCGCAAATTGCAAGTGCAAGTTGGACACCTGCACGGTAGAAATCAGTTCATCAGAGCATCGGTCAGGATGGAAGCCGCTGGC
>DJQK01000099.1:0-1789 GCA_002437575.1 Clostridiales bacterium UBA6388
GAGCCGAAGTTGCCGTGTCCGTCAACGAGCATATAGCGCATGGAAAAGTCCTGCGCCAGACGCACCATCGCGTCGTAGACCGAAGCGTCGCCGTGCGGATGATACCGGCCCAGCACGTCGCCGACGCAGGTCGCGGATTTTTTGAAGGGTTTGTCCGACGTCAGGCCGTCTTCGTACATTGCGTACAGAATGCGCCGGTGCACGGGCTTTAAGCCGTCGCGCACATCGGGCAGCGCACGCCCGACGATGACGGACATTGCGTAGTCGATGTACGACGATTTCATTTCCTGCACCAGCTCCGACTGGACGATCGTCTGCTCGGGGAACAGAATGTCCTCGGGCTTGTAATCTTTCTTATGTGCCATAGATTGGTCTCCTTGTAGGGGCGGATGACTCTGTCCGCCCTCTGGCAATTACGATTTCGCCGCAGGATTTCGCAGTTCGATCAATATTCTGCGGGCGGACAGAGTCGTCCGCCCCTACGAAAACGAAAGCATTTTCTAAAGAACAGCAATATCAGATATCGAGATTCACGACATACTTTGCGTTTTCCTCGATGAACTCTTTTCTCGGCTCGACGGCCTCGCCCATGAGGACGGTGAAGATCTGGTCGGCCGCAACGGCGTCGTCTAACGTAATGCGGCGCAGCGTCCTCGTTTCGGGATTCATGGTCGTCTCCCAGAGCTCGTGCGGGTCCATTTCGCCGAGGCCCTTGAACCGCGAGATATCGACCTTCACGTTGGGATTGCCGCCGCGCATTTCGCTCGAGATCTGATCGCGCTGCTCGTCGGAGAAGGCAACCTTCACACTCTTGCCGCGCGTGAGCTTATAAAGCGGCGGCACGGCCGAGTAGACATAGCCCTGCTCGATAAGCGGCCGCATGAAGCGGAAGAAGAACGTCAGAAGCAGCGTCCGGATATGACTGCCGTCAACGTCGGCATCGGCCATGATGATGACCTTGTGATAGCGGAGCTTCTCCAGATTAAATTCGTCTCCGATGCCCGCACCGAGCGCCGTAATGACCGGCTGCAATTTATCGTTGCCGTAGACCTTGTCTGCTCTGGCTTTTTCCACGTTCAGCATCTTACCCCAAAGCGGCAAGATCGCCTGGAAGCGCGAATCTCGTCCCTGCGTGGCAGAGCCGCCTGCGGAGTCGCCCTCGACGATGTAAATTTCGGTTAAGGTCGGGTCTGTATCGTTGCAGTCGCGCAGCTTATCGGGCATCTGGCCGGACTCTAACCCGGTTTTCCGGCGAATAGCCTCCTTGGCCTTCCGCGCGGCTTCTCTGGCCCGATTGGCCATCATGGCCTTATCCAGGATCGCGCGGGCAACGGACGGATTTTCCTCCAAAAACTCGGACAGCTGCTGCGTCACGATATTGCTGACCAGGGTCCGGATAGAGGCGTTTCCCAATTTGGCCTTCGTCTGCCCCTCAAACTGCGCGTCGGTGAGCTTGACGGAGATAATGGCGGTCAGACCCTCGCGCACATCCTCGCCGGAGACCTTATCGTCCTGCTTGATGATGCCCTTTTTCTGGCCGTAGGCGTTTAATACGGAGGTCAGCGCCCGCTTAAAGCCCTCCTCGTGCATACCGCCTTCGGGGGTGTGAATGTCGTTTGCAAAGGAGACGATCGTCTCTGCATACGAGTCATTGTACTGCACCGCAACCTCAGCCGTCTGGTCGCCCTTCCTTCCTGCCATATAGATGACGTCGGGGTGGATGGGCGTTTTGTGGCGGTTATACCACCGGACAAACTCGCGGATGCCGCCCTCATAGCACATGGAGTCA
>DJQK01000099.1:1846-36587 GCA_002437575.1 Clostridiales bacterium UBA6388
TCAAAAACGCCTGCTCGCGCATTCTCGTGTGCAGCGTCTCATAATCATATTCCGTGGTGTCGAACATCTCAGGGTCGGGCTTGAAGGTGACCTTCGTGCCGTGTTTGTCCGTTGTGCCGACGACCTGCATTTCCTTTGTAATGTTGCCGCGGGAAAACTGCATCTCATAAATTTTTCCATCGCGGTACACGTCTACGACCAGCCATTCAGACAGTGCGTTGACGACCGATGCGCCCACACCGTGAAGACCGCCGGAGACCTTATAGCCCCCGCCGCCGAATTTACCGCCCGCGTGCAGAACGGTGTAGACGACCTCCAAGGCCGGCTTTCCGGTCTGCGCCTGAATGTCCACGGGAATGCCGCGGCCATCATCTAAAACAGTGATGGTGTTTCCTTCGTTGATCGTCACCTGCACATGGTGGCAGTAGCCGGCCAGCGCTTCATCGATGGCGTTGTCGACGATCTCATAGACCAGATGGTGAAGACCCGACACGCTCGTCGAGCCGATATACATACCCGGACGCTTGCGCACGGCCTCCAATCCCTCGAGGACCTGGATCTGGCTGGCGTCATACTGCGTCTCGACGATTTCATTTTTCAAAATTTCTTCGCTCATGAAAAACTCCTTAAATACCTGACAAAAAGCAGGGGCTTTTTGTCAGAAGGGATGCACCTCGACTGCGCGCAAGCTTTTTGTGCTCCGCACAAAAAGCTCACACTTGCGAGGCGATATGTATTTTTCCGGTCGGCGAAGCCGCCGGATAAAATAGATTTCATTTTATTTCGCCCTGCGGGGCGAAACTCTGCGAGGCTATCTTGCCCCGAGCAGACGCCGGGAGAGGACAGAGGCGTTGAACCTTGTCAGATACACGCGCGTCTGGCCGTATTCCTGCGTGAGGACGAAGGACTTCGGAAGCTCGTCTGTGGCTTCCACCAGACTGCCGTCACTTTGTGCCCGCTCCAGAAACTCCCGCGTGCGCTTGGACCAGGACGTGTTGTCCAGATCAAAAACGCCCAGCACCTGACTGGTGCGCACGGCGAGGTCCATGCCGATATCTACGTACATACGAGGCCTCCCGCACGAATTTCGATTGTTTTTCCGATCTCCGTAAACTGTCCCATCTCGCAGCAGGTGATGAGCACCTGGCCGGAGGTGATCTGGTTTAGAACAAAATCCTGCCGGGCGGCGTCCAGCTCGGACAATACATCGTCCAGCAAAAGCACCGGCTCTTCTCCTGTGTCCCTGCGCAGAAGCTCCCGCTCGGCAAGCTTCAGACTGATGGCCGCCGTTCTTGTCTGTCCCTGCGAGCCGAAGGCCTTGACCGGAATATCTCCAAGAAACGCCTCAAAATCGTCCTTGTGCGGCCCGGTCAGACACTGCCCGGAATCCAACTCCGCTCTGTAGTGCGCCTCCTGATGGGCTAATATTTCTTCAAAAAGGACGCTCTTCGCGGCAAACGGATCTTTCACCGTCGAGACCGTGTGATAAGAAAGACGCAGCGCCTCCCGTCCGGCAGAAAACGCGTGATGGTAGTCTGCCGCGGCCTTTCCGAGCGCCTCGATATATCTGGCCCGGTGGGCGATCAGAATCGCGCCGACCTGCGCAAGCCGGTAATTGTACTCCGGAAGCGGCTCAAGAAGATCCGGCTTTTCCCGCCAATCCTTCAAAATCCGGCTCTTGCTGTCCAGCAGTCTTCCGTATTCTGCAAGCGCCGCCGCATACCCGGGGCGCAGCTGGCACAGTGCGTTGTCCAAAAGCTTTCGCCTCGGCTGACTGCCGCCCTTGAGAACGAGTAAGTCCTCCGGGCAGAACAGGACCGTCGTGAGTACCCCCGCAAGCGCCGCCGCGCTCTTCTGCTTCACGCCACCGACAAACAGCTGCCGCGGCCGCTTTCCTGCAAACAGCACCGCGCGGATCGACTGCTCACGGCCAAGCGAAAATACGTTTGCGTTCAGGTCTGCAAAGTCGCAGCCGAAGCGAATGAGTTCCTGCGTTTTTGCCGTGCGAAAGCTCTTTCCGGCCGATAAATAGCTGACGGCCTCGAGAAGATTCGTCTTTCCCTGGGCGTTTTCTCCCAAAATCAGATTGACACCGGGGTCAAACGAAACATCCAGTTTTTCGTAATTCCGAAAATCATACAGCTGAAGATCTAAAAGCTTCATAAAGCTTCCTGCGTGACCTTCCAGGTGTTGCCCAGAAAGCTCACGGTGTCGCCCGGACGGAGCTTTTTGCCGCGCTGGACGCACGTTTCGCCGTTTACCTGCACCTGCTCGTTCTGGATAAATGTCTTGGCCATACCGCCGGACTCGCAGACGTTGGCAAATTTCAGAAAATCCTGTAATTTGATAAACTCGTTCGTGATCGGTATCTCGGTCACATCAGCCGATAGCTTTTTTGTTACGCGTACCTTCATCTTACTCTCCCGCCTTCAGCCGCACGGGCAGAACCATATAGCTGTAGCGATCGCCCTGCGTGGGATTGAGCACGATGGGGCTCAGGCCGTTGATCATTTCCAGTGTGCACTCGCTGTCCGGCACAGCGCGCAGCGCATCGAGTAAATACCGGCAGTTAAAGCCGATCTCCAGATCCTTGCCGTCTCCGGCGATGGGGCAGACGTCATATGCCTCGCCGATGGTCGACACCGTGCGGAACTCTGCTGTATTATCTCCAAATTTGCACCGGACAGGGCTTTTGAGCTTTTCGGAAATGACAAGGCTGACGCGCTCGATGGAGTCTGTCAGCTGGCTGACGTTTCCGACCAGCTTCACCGGATTGTTCTGCGGCAGCACACGCCGCCAGTCTAAAAACTCCCCTTCCAGAATGCGGCAGACAAGCGTCGCTTCGCCGATGGAAAACAGAATGTGCTTTGAGCCCGGATAGAACGTTGCCGGCTCTTCCGTATCGCCGAGGATCTTTTCGACCTCCTTGAGAGCCGCCGCCGGCGCGACGAATTTCAGCGTCCTGTCCAGCTTCTCGTCCGGCGTATACCGCCGCAGAGCCAGCCGGTAGCCGTCGACAGCGACACTCGTAATGGAGGTTTCGTCGACCTCAAACAACACGCCCGTATGGATAGGCCGAGCCTGATTTTCGCTGACGGCAAAGATCGTACCGGAGATCATGGCCTTCAGCTCGCACTGCGGCACGCGGATGCCCTTCTCAGAGTCCACGTCCGGAAGCTCGGGGTAATCTTCTGCGGAAAGCGCCGTGATCGTAAAAGATGAAATGCCGCCTCGAATATTGACCTTATAGGTATCGTCTACCTGAATGCTCACCGTATCGTCCGGCAGCTTGCGGATGATATCGAAAAACAGCCGCGCCGGCATGATGCACGCGCCGGTCTCCTGCACGGACGCGTCCATTGTTACGGTAATGCCTGTTTCCAGATTATACCCCGTCAACTGTACTTTGACACCCGCGCGGATGAGAATGCCCTCAAGACCCGCGATCGCGCTCTTCTGCGCAACGGTACGCGAGGCGACGGAGGCCGCGGAGACCAGCTGATTTTTTTCACAGGTAAATTTCATAAATGGATACCTCCCATCTTCTCTCCAGCAGAGAGAAAGGATAAATTTCAGTAGTAAGTAGTATTAGGGCAAAATTATGTGGATAACTCTATTTTCTCTTGCCGCTCTAAGCGTTTTTCTTCCACAGTCTGCGCAGCTGTTCTTTGCCTTTTCCACAGCCGCCTCTGTGAAACAATGGTTTCCTGTTTGTTCACAGTTT
This sequence comes from Clostridiales bacterium UBA6388, assembly GCA_002437575.1. Lineage (GTDB taxonomy): Bacteria > Bacillota > Clostridia > Oscillospirales > Oscillospiraceae > CAG-170. The sequence goes on from DJQK01000099.1 coordinate 5,571, forward strand.
TCTTTTCGTCTTTACACAGGGAAATGTGGATAAATTTTCTTGTAAAAAGCAGTTCTTTTGAAACGAGGCTCAAAGCTTATTATTGATATTGGCGGTAATGTCGCGAATGGTGTCGCCCAGCGGCGAGGTGCTCGACTGCAAGCCCTGCTCGACCTTTCTGAGTCCATGCATGACCGTCGTATGGTCACGCGCAAATTCGCGGCCAATTTCGGGAAGCGACAGATTCGTCATCGTTCGGATCAGATACATCGCGACCTGCCGTGCTTCGGCGGTATTCTTGTTTTTGAGCGTGCTTCTTAAAACCTGCTCTTCGATGCCGTAGAACTGGCAGACCTCGCTGATGATAAGCGCCGGCGTCGGCAGATTTTCGGCCTTGCCCTTGAACATATCCTTGATGGCCCTTGAAACATTCGGCACATCTAGCGGCATTTTGTTGAGCTCCTTGAAGGCCAGGATCTTTTTGACTGTGCCTTCGATTTGCCGGACGTTATTGGTAATGTTCTCTGCAATATAGTTGCAGACATCGTCCGGAAGCTCCATGCCGAGATTTGCGGCCTTGTTCTTGATAATGGCCATGCGCGTTTCATAATCGGGCGGTTTGATATCGGCAAGAAGACCCCATTCAAACCGCGTGCGCAGCCGGTCTTCGAGCCGGACCATTTCGTTTGGCGGCCGGTCGGAGGTCAGGACGATCTGCTTCTGGCTCTCATAGAGGTTGTTGAAGGTATGGAAAAATTCCTCCTGCGTCGAGTCCTTGCCGGCGATAAACTGAATATCGTCCACGAGAAACAGATCCGCGCCGCGGTATTTGAGCCGGAACTCGTTGTTCTTGCCCTCGCGGACGGCGTTGATGAGCTCATTTGTAAACTGGTCGCCTTTGATATAAACGATGTTGAATTCCGGATGGCGCCTGTGAATTTCGTTTGCGATGGCGTAGAGAAGATGTGTCTTGCCGACGCCGGAGGGCCCATAGATGAAAAGCGGGTTATACGTGATCGGTCCTTTTTCCGCTACGGCCAGCGCCGCCGCGTGCGCGAAGGTATTGCTCGGGCCGACGACAAAGTTGTCAAACTTGAACTGCGCGTTAAACTCCATGAACTGGGGCTTTCGCTTTCCCGCGCGGTAGGCTTCGATCTGCGTCTCATCCAGCACGACCAGCTCCAGGTCCATGTCAAAGAGCTCTTTGAGCGCGTCTTTGATGTAGACCGAGCAGCGCGAAACGATCATATCCTTGCGGAAGGTCGACGGCGAGAAGAGCACGAGCTTTTGATCGGTCAGCTCCAACAGCTCCGTATCGTCAAACCAGGTCGACACGACCGCCGGGGTCAGCTGCTGCTCCATATGGCCAAGCACCTTGGCCCAGATATAGGTAGAGGAGTACAAGAAAACGCTCCTTTCCATTTTTATGTCTGCGTCCGTGACGCGCGAAGGCCCTTTTGCGATTTTCAAATGGGCACAATTATACACCTTAATTTTACCACGATTTTGTCTCTTTTGCAAGGGCAGTACTATAATATATAAGAATACATATACAGAGAAAAAAATGGCGCACGTCTGACGTGTGCCATTTTGTTTTTCCTGCGATGTTCAGTATTCCCGGACAACTGCCTTTACAAGCCCAATGATCGTACAGTTTGTTCCATCGATCGGCGCATAGGCCGGGTTTTCCGGCAGAAGCCAAATTTTGTTTTTTTCCCGCTTAAACCGCTTGACGGTTGCCGAATCGTCCAATAGCGCGACGACGATCTGTCCATTTTCCGCCGTCTTCTGCGGCCGGACGACGACCTTGTCGCCTGAGAGGATTCCTGCATGGATCATCGAATCGCCGCGCACGCGAAGCGCAAAGCAGTTTTCGTCTCCATCCCATGGCAGATACCCTTCAATGTTTTCAACCGCCAGGATCGGCTGTCCGGCCGTCACAACGCCAACGATCGGAATTTTCCCTTCGTGGGGGTTTTCGGGCAGCGAGATCGTCCGGTTCTTTTTGTCGTCGATGTGAATGAGACCCTCTTCCTTGAGCGCCTTGAGATGGTAGTGGACCGTTGCCGTGGAGGCCAGGTCTACGCCGGCGCAGATCTCGCGCACCGAAGGCGGATATCCCCGTTCGCGCATGAATTTCGTGATAAATTCCAGAATGCGTTCGCGCTTGTCGGTCGTCCGTGCCATCTGCCGCAGCCCCCTTCTGATCAGTATGCGTATTATAGCACATCGCTCCAGAAAAATCAAACGTTTGTTTTGATTAAAGTTCTCTTATAGTCCTTCAAAGGAGAAGTCCGGAATATAGTCCTCGCTTGCCGCGGAAAAATCCTGGGTGAACCCATTTGCAATCCCGAGAAAATCGAGATAGGAAAGCACCGCGTCATATTCCGCTTTCGTTACCGTTCTGTCAAACGGCGGCATGGTTTTCGCCTTTCCCATCGGTACGTACTGGCTCATCAGGCTGAACAGGACATCTCCCTGCGGAAATGCATCCGAGAACCAGTCGAGCACGCCGAGGGAATTGTCGATTTGCCCCGGCAGCACTAGATGCCGGACGATGATGCCGCGCTTCATGATCTCGTCTTCAATGACAGCTGGGCCGACCTGCCGGTACATTTCCATGATCGCGGCCTTCGCTGTCTGCACATAATCCGGCGCTGCGCTTAATTTCGCGGCCAGCTTCGCATCGGAATACTTCATATCCGGCAGGTAAATATCGATGAGACCAACAAGCTCGCGCAGCGTTTCCACGCGTTCATATCCTCCACAGTTATAGACCACCGGCACAGGCAGCTTTGGTTCGAGTGCCGGAAGAATGGATGGCAGAAACTGCGTCGGCGTCACGAGATTGATATTCTGCACGCCGTCGTCGATCAGCCGCAGAAAAATTTCCCGCAGGTGTTTTGTTGAAATTTCCTTCCCGAGATGCTCCTGCGAGATGATGCCGTTCTGACAGAAGCAGCACTGAAGCGTACAGCCCGAGAAAAATACCGCGCCCGAACCGAAGCTTCCCGAAATGACCGGCTCTTCCCAATAATGTGCCGCGGCTCTGGCGGCAAAAATTTTGTCAGGCTCTTGGCAGAAGCCGAGCTGGCCTTTTGTCCGGTCAACGCCGCATTTTCGCGGGCATAGATTGCAATTTGTATAAGAAAGCATACAGTGCCTCCATTTTCGTCTTCCCTATAGTATACTGCCTGCCGCCGCTTTACACAAGCCGTGTTCTGTGTTAAAATCGCTTTGAGGTGAAGATTATGAAATGTAAACTCGCGGCCCTCTCCGCCGCTTTGCTTCTTTTGACCGCCTGTTTTGCCAATACTGCGTCCACGCAGGAAATTTCCGCCGCACCTGTTTCTACGCTGGAAACGGAAGCTCCCATTTCACAGGCCGAAACGCAAGCAAAGGATATTGTGACGCTTCCCTCGGAGGAGCAGGGGATGAAACCTGTTGTGACGGAAGAACCTGTTCCGACAGAATTTCAGGACGAGCCGTATGACTATCAGGCGGATATCGAGGAGGTCGTGAGCATCTCTTTGTCGCTTCCAAAGATCACGCTGGAATCGAGCGAGGCCACGGAAAAAATCAATGCCGTGTTTGAAAAGCTCCAGACAAATCTCTATGATTTCGCATCGTCAACGGTCTATGAAACGGCACAGGAGAAGCATTGTATCGGTTTTTTGGAGGGAAGCTACGCGGCGTCTTTATCCGACGGAATTCTTTCCATCACCTATACGCTGGAAGAGCGGTATTCTTCTGACGACGCTTCGATTGTACACGAAAATGTCTATCGCTTTGATGCACTGACCGGCGAACAGCTGGACGCGTAATTGTTTCACGTGAAACACGGAGAAAAACAGATGCAGAAACATGAAACCTACCGTGTAGAGATCACCGGCCTGACCGCGGAAGGCGCGGGCGTGGCGCGGATCAATGGACAGGTCGTCTTTGTTCCCAACGTCATTCCGGGAGAAACGTGCCAAATCAAAATCGACCATATCGGGAAAACCTGCGCCTATGCGTCCCTTTTGCGCGTCGAAAAGCCGTCAGCGCACCGTGTAACGCCGGAATGCGAGCACTTCGGTCAATGCGGCGGCTGCGTCTTCTGGCACATGGATTATGAATGCGAGCTTGAACAGAAGAAAAAACGCGTGCAGGACGCAATCACACGCATCGGCGGCGTGAGCTTTCCGGACATGCAGATCACCGGCAGCGACAGCATCTACGCCTACCGCAACAAGGTCCAGTTCCCCGTTCAGCCGCAAAACGGCCGCGCCGCCGCCGGATTTTACCGCGCGGGAAGTCACAGTGTCATTCCCATTACGACCTGCCTGATCCAGCCCGAGAGCGCCGGAAAGATCCGCGAGGCCGTCCTTTCGTGGATGTTGCAGGAAAAAATCCCGGCGTACGACGAAAAAACGCACACCGGCCTCGTCCGGCACATCTATCTTCGCTGCGGCAAGGAAACCGGAGAAGTCCTCGTCTGTCTCATCGTAAACGGAAAAAAACTCCCGAAAGCAAAGCAGCTCGTCCAAACACTTCTGGCCGCAGAACCCGCCATCACAGGCATTCTTGTAAACTATAACACGAAAAAAAGCAACGTTATTCTCGGCGAACGCTTTGAAACGCTCTATGGCGAGGGGTATCTCACGGACCGACTTCTCGGTCTTACCTTCCGCCTCTCCCCTGCGGCATTTTATCAGGTCAATCACGATCAGGCCGAGCGGCTCTATGAAAAAGCCATCGAATTTGCCGCTCTCACCGGGACGGAGACTGCGCTGGATCTTTACTGCGGCAGCGGCACAATCACACTGTGTCTGGCCCGCCACGTCAAAAAGGTCTACGGCGTGGAGATCGTCGACACCGCGATTCAAGACGCGAAGGAAAACGCAAAGAGAAACCATATCACAAACGCCGAATTCTTCTGCGCCGACGCCGGTCAAGCCGCACAACGCTTCGCGCAGGAGGAGATCCGGCCCGACGTCATCATCATCGACCCGCCGCGAAAGGGCGTAAGCGAAGACGTGATCGAGGCCATGGCCCAGATGGCCCCCAGCCGCATCGTCTACGTCTCCTGCGACCCCGCCACGCTTGCACGCGATATCGCAAAACTTTGCGAAAAGGGCTATGCGGCCAGAAAAGCCCACGCCTTCGACCTGTTCCCCAGATGCGCCCATATTGAGACCATCGTTCTGCTCACAAAAGCCCTCTAAAACGAAAAATCCCCCGAAACCAGCGGTTTCGGGGGATTTCTTTATGCAATCGTTACTGTTTCAAAAACCGCTCGATCAGCACGGCAATCTGCGCTCTGGTCGCAAGACCTTTTGCCGAGAGCGTCGTTTTGCGCACACCGGTCAGAAGCCCCGTCTGGAGCGCCCAGTTGACCGCCTCGCGGGCAAACGCGGAGACCTGCCTGCCGTCTGCAAAGCGGCTCGTCTGATCGTCTGCCGCGGGAAGGTTTTGTTTGAGCGACGCATAGCGGTAGAGGATCGTGACAAGCGCCTCGCGCGTAACAGGCTCGTTGGGCGCAAACGCCGTTTCACTCACACCGGTCACAATCCCGCGGTCATAGGCCCAGTGGACGGCCTGTGCGTACCAACTGCCGGAAACCACATCGGTAAACGGACTCGTCTTCGCGCTGGGCTGACCGGCCATTCGCCAGAGGATCGTCACCAGCATGGCCCGCGTCATCGGCGCGTCGGGGCTGAAGGTGTGGGCGGACGTGCCGTTCATGAGCCCATTTTTGAGCGCCGAACGAACCGCCTCATAGTACCAGCTGCCCGCCGTGAGATCGCTGAACTGCGAAGCCGAAGCGCCCAGCCCAGAACCGCTGCCAGCCGCCGCGATACCCGCGATCAAGCTGCCCGAAGCGCCCGGAATAGCCGGTTCTGCGCCGGTCTTCGTGATGACATACGTGCCGCCATGCGTCGTATCAAAGGAAACGTTCGTTCCATTGAATACCGCGCCCTCGATCTCAACGTTGTTATGCGTAACTGTGCCGCTTGTAAACGTGCAGGGCAGTTTGACGGTTACCTTTTTGAGCGGGCTCTGCATCGTAAAGACGATGGAATCCGCGTTCGATCGGTTGACATCGACCGTCGCGTCAAAGCCTTCCGGTTCAGCTTCACGTGCCGCAAACAGCGCGATGGCCTGCGTAGAAGTCTGCGTCTCCGGGAAGGAGAACGTCGCAAGCACCTCGTCCGTGCCATCATCACAGACGCGATAGGTCTTTCCGTTCAGAGATTCTTCCGGAATCTGATACGAGTTGGTCAGCGAATTGGAGAGTCTGTCGCCATCCGTTGTGTTTAACTGATCATAAGAATAGCCATTCTGGACGATCTCTTTCTTGCTGCTATCATATTGCGCCATCGGATAGAAGGACGTTCCGCTTTCGCCTCTGTTTCGAGAATCAGGGCCTGCCTCGTTTTCGTGTTCAAAGTAGTTGCCCGGGATATACCACCAGCGGCCGGAACGGTTGTTCACATCCAAATCGTTGTCAATAAACACATTTCCACGGACATAGACGGCAAACGTGTTCGTATACTGGAAGCCGCCAAAGGACTTCACGTAAATCGCCGTATTATTGTGCTCAAAGCGCGAGCCGGTCGCGTCGGTATTGATGCCGTTGTCGTAGCTATCGGCGATATCGACGTACCAGCCAATATCGTTATAGCGATAGATGTTATTCCGGCCCAGCAGACGGCTTCCTACCGTCCACACGACGGCCTGCTTGTAGCCCTCGAACGTGCAGTTCACGGAATTGCCCCTTCCGCTGCCATAGAGCGCGTAGTTGGGAGTAGTGCCATCCGAACAAGTTGCGCTATAGTTTTCCGTATACTTTGTATCGTCTTCCTGATAATTCGCACCGCGGAAATCGATATTCTCCACCGAGACCGTGTCGCAGTTGGAATCAATGCCGCCCTTCAGAATCGTGCGGTTATAAGGACCATCGCTATTACCCTGAAGGATCACGATCACCCGGCCCTTCGTCTCTTCCGGAATCTCAATTGTGCCTTCGTATTCCTTAGCATCGAGATTGACGAAAATATAGAGAGGCTTATCAACGCCTTCGGTATTGCCTTCAATTTTGGTCTTGAGCGCCTCATTCAGCGCACTGACGCTCTCAACATTGCTAATGACTTCCTGCCTCGCATTCACGCGCTCAGAATAGCAGCTGACCGAATACGTAGTCTCGCCAACAGTGCAGGACGCAGTGATCGTCCACGTTCCAACCATGTCGCTCGTCAGCGTCAAGGAGTACGTACCGTCAGCATTTGTCTTCCAAGCATCATCAGACGCGGTGTCATTGCCGCGAGTCGGCGTTTGCATGGAAAGTTCCGAAATACTGAATTTTGTTGTATCAACAGCAGTTTCCGTATACCCCTCCGTCGACTTGACGAAGAAGCAGGGCTTGAAGGTTTCGGTCGTCTGCTCGGTGCTCGGGCCGGTGAAGCGGCTGCTGGTCGCAACGGTATAGTCCCTGCTGTCCGTTTGCAGACCGATGCCGAAATAGACCTGATCGCCGGAAGCATTCGTAACGCCCGGCAGCAGAACCGGCTCACCCGGCCGCCCCGCAGAAGGCGCGTTGACCGAAACGCCATCCGCCGAGAAGGTCACCTTGTACGTGACAGTTTTGTACGCAGTATCAGGATCATTGACAAACTTTTGCTGAACCTTCACTTCAACCCACGGCTCGCCGGAAAGCCCAGCCGGACAAGTGACCGTCAGACCGTGTCCACGATCATCCGAGTCAGAGCCTCTGTTAAAGGTCTCAGTCTTAATGCCTTCGTCGCTCTTCTGAATATCTCCAATTTCGGTGACAAAGCTGAATTCTGCCGTCAGATAAACGGTCACAGACGTCTTGCCATCATACTGCACATCGGCCTCAGTTTTGTCCGCAAGTGTCAGAGCAGTAGACAGAGACTTGGTCTCAGAACTGAACCAGCCAACGTCAGACGAGTGAACAAAGACGCGTGTTTCGTAATCTGTTCCCGTAACAGTTGCTTTGAATAAAGGCATATCGGCTGTGGCCAATCTGGTATTCCAGATATAATAGCCGTCGGTTTCCGAAAGCGAGACCCACTTCAGTTCGCCGGTCTTGGCTTCAGACAGAGACAGTCCACCGCCTGTGATCTGCGTCCCTTCCGTCTCTGCGGTATACACGCGGAAGTAATACGTCTCTCCAAAGCTCGCGTCAAAACTCTTCACCCGCGTTCCTGTCGCCGTTCCATCTGCACCGCAGAGTTCAAAGTACAATGGCTCCCCATTATCTGCCAGAACCGCCGTAGGCAGAAGCCCGCAGAGCAGCGTCAAGCAGAGCAGCAAACAAAATACCCGTTTCATGATATGTCCTCCTTTTTGGTCACTTACCAAAAATATATCACAAAACGGGTAGCGATTGTTATGCAGAAAGCTTAATTTATCTCATTTTCCAGCGCATAAACGCCGCATTGCAGCGCCGCCTCGACCGGCTGTCCGCCAAGCTCGCCCTTTCCCGAGATCACCCACTCGCCCACGCACGCGATGGTCGAGCGCACCTCGATGGCCCCGGCCCAGACGCCCTGCTGCAAGTCGGGCATACGATAGACCTCGTACAGAGCCTCCGGCTTATCTCCCAGATAGCTGACAGAAAGAACGGTATTTGTCAAAAGCCCCGCCAGCTCCGGCACAGCCTCCACGCCGTCTGCGTCCGCCTTCTGCCGGCAGATGACCGGCATATAGTGCTCCGTGATCTGATCGTCCGGCGTATAGCCGCGCGAGCCGTGCTGGTTGGCGCGAATTTCCGATTTCCCCGGCCAGAAGCGCACAACGGCGAAGAAATACTGCTCGTCCTGTCCGTCACCGTCGAGATCATAGAGAAACGGCGCCATAAATGGGATCGAATCGCCGTCGTAGGCCGTCACCTCGACCGGCTCGAGCGTTTGCAGGGAAACGGTTTTTACCGGCTGCGTCTGTTCGGTAACGGCCGCAGCTTCCTCCGGGAAATTCCGCCCCAGCGCAAACCCCGCCGCCCCGAAGACAAGCCCGCCCGCCAGCGCCGCGCAGCAGATCCGTGTCTTCCATCTGCGCACCGATTTTGCCGCGCCGCCGCACCAGACGCACCCGCCGCCGGGCGTCCTGTTTCCGCAAAGACCGCAAGGCTGCGGCGAAATTTCCGGCGGCAGCTGCTTTATGAGCGCATCGACCGAAGCGTACCGCTGCGAAACGTTCGTGCTCGTGCAGCGCCGGACAATGCGCCCGAACCGGCCAGACGCGAGCTGCACCGAAGGGTGCTCCCCGGTCAGCATGACGTTCAGCAAAACGCCCAGCGCAAAAATATCCGCCCGCACATCGCACCGCGCAAAGCCAAACTGCTCCGGCGCGGCATACCCGGCCGTGCCCAGAAGGCGCGTGTTCGTGTCCGGGTTTCCCAGGACCTGCGCCGCAGCGTCCAGATCCAGAAGCACCACACGCCCTTGCTTTGTCAGCAGGATATTTTCGGGCTTGACGTCGCGGTGGACAAACCCGAGCCGGTGCAGCACCGAAAGCGCCTTGCAGACCTCGTGCAGGATCGCGCACGCCTGCTTGTCTGTCAGAAGCGTCCGTTTGAGAACATCGGACAAAAGCATCCCATCCACAAATTCCTCGAGCGAAACCGTGTCGCCGTCCACTTCCTCAACAGAAAAAATTTTCGCCAGCTGTTCGCACGAAACGTCCAAAAGCCGCGCCGCCAGCGGGAAATCGCCGTCATACCGCCGCAGGACCGCATCGTTTCCGTCCGCGTCCTTTACCAGCCAGAGCCGGTTTTCCCGCCTTCCAAGCGGTTTTTCGATCGTCCAGCCGCGCGAGGCCGCGTATTTTTGCGCATCAAACATTGATTTTCTCCAATTTCTGAGATATGATACGTATATCATACGCGGTAGGAGGACAAAATGCAAGAAAAAACGACGGGTGAACTGGAGCGGGAGCTGTCTTCCTGCGCATCGTTTCGGGACTTTGTGCGCGATCATCCCGATCTTGGCTGTCCGATGGAGCTGCACGAGCAGCTCGAACGCGCGATCGAGAAAAGCGGAATGCGCCGGGCAGAGGTTTTGCAGCGCAGCGGCCTGAACGCGATCTATGGCTATCAGGTCCTTTCGGGCAAGCGCCGTCCCAGCCGCGATGTGCTTTTGTGCCTTTGCCTCGGCCTTCGAATGCAGCCCGAACAGGCGCAGGCGCTCCTGAAATCCACCGGCTACGCGCCGCTCTATGTCAAAAACCGCCGCGACAGCGCGATCTATTACGCCCTGCGCCACGGACACAGCGCCGTAACGCTCAACCAGACCCTCTTCGACCTCGAAGAGCCCACGTTATTATAACAGCCCGCTTTCTCTGAAATCAAAAAAGTTCTGCATACCTTCGGGTATGCAGAACTTTTTTGATAGATATTACTTGAGGCCGGCCTGCTCGAGCAGAGCGGGAACCTTGGATTCCCAGCCGAGGGACATGATATGCACGCCCTGGCAGTACGGCTTGCACTCGCGGATGATCCGCGCGGCGATCTCGACGCCGGTGATACCGGCCTTCGTGCGTTCCTTGTCGGCCTGAAGCTCGGCGATCAGCTCGTCGGGGATATGCACGCCCGCGACGTTGTTGTTCATGAACTTGCACATACCGGCAGACTTCGGGATGATGATGCCGACCTGCACGGGCTTGCCGAACTGCTTGGCCTGTTCCATGAACTTGATGAACTTTTCGGGCTCAAAGACAGCCTGCGTCTGGAAGAACTCGGCGCCGGCCTTGACCTTGCGCTCCATCTTCACGAGCTGCGCGTCGACAGAATCCGAGCACGGAGACACGACTGCGCCCTTTGCAAACTTCGGAGCCTCGCCGACCAGCTCGTTGCCGCCGAGATCCTTGCCGGTCTCGAGAAGACTTGCGGCATGGAGCAGGGACACGGAGTCCAGGTCAAATACGGGCTTTGCCTGCGGATGGTCGCCCAGCTTGGTGTGGTCGCCCGTGAGGCAGAGGATGTTGTCGATACCCAGCATGGCCGCACTCAGCAGGTCAGACTGCAAAGCGATGCGGTTGCGGTCGCGGCAGGTCAGCTGGAAGATCGGGGTAAGGCCCGCGTCCTTCAGCACCTTACACGTGGCAAGGCCGCCCAGACGCATGACGGAGGACTGGTTGTCGGTGACGTTCACATAGTGCACGCCCTGGAGATATTCCTTCGCCTCTTCGACCAGACCGTCGATATGAATTCCCTTGGGAGGGCCGATCTCGGCAGAAACTACAAATTCACCGTTGTTAAACAGGTCCGTAATTCTCATCTTTCATCACTCCTGATTATTCAGATTCTTTGGCGGCCATGGTAGCCTGATCCGTGTTGAAATCGTGCAGTTGCGTGGGGCAGCGCAGAACGTCCAGACGTCCCTGCGCCTTGAGCCGCTGGATGATCTTTTCCCAGCCGCAGTCCATTGTCGGGCAAACCTCGCATTTGCCGTTCTTGGTGCCGCCGCAGGGGCCGTTGACAAGGCTCTTCGAGCAGGCCGTGATCGGGCAGATGCCGCCGGTCAGGTTCAAGAAGCACTCGCCGCACTGGCCGCAGTCATACTCGAGCGGCGTGACGCCCTGGAAGCCGGGCAGCTCCACGGTGTCGCAGCAGGCGTAGACGGGCTTGTCTTCGAGCATTTCGGAGATGGTCTGTACGCCGACGCCGCAGGAGAATACCAGAACGGCGTCCGCCTCGGCGATCTTCGGCATCGGGCCTCTCAGGCGCAGCGCCAGCTCGTCGGGGTTGCAGACATAGTCGGTTGTGAACGTGCCGACGACCTTGCCGGCGTCTGCCAGCTTCTTCTGCAAAGCGGCCGCTTCTTCTTCGGGGAAGCCGACTTCCTTACAGCCGTGGCAGTTGATGATGAACACCTTGCCGGTGCAGAGGGAGGTGATCGTCTCTTCGGATTTGAGTCTCGTAATCAGCATAGCATTCTCCCCCTTACTTCTTCTTCAGCAGGGGCATCACGAGGCCCTTGCCGGCGTTGATCTTGGAAACCAGCGGGATCTTGGACGAGCAGATGTACTCGCAGCACTTGCAGGAGAAGCAGTCCATGATGTTAAGCGACAGCAGCTTCTCCGCGTCGCCCAGCTGACCGTACTTGTAGAGCTCCAGCGGCTGAAGCTCCATCGGACAAACGTCCACACAGCGTCCGCACTTGATGCACTCTTTTTCCTCGGTATGGTCGGCAGCGATCGCGATGACGCCGTTGGAGCCCTTGATAATGGGCACGTTCGTGTCCTTCAGCGGAGCGCCCATCATCGGGCCGCCCATCTTCAGAACGACGTCGTCGCCCGTAATGCCGCCGCAGTGGTCGATGAGCGACTGCACATTGGTGCCGAGCTTGACCATGTAGTTGCCGGGGGTGCGGATAAACTCACCCGTGACGCAGACCACGCGCTCGATCAGCGGCATACCCTTCTGGATGGCGTCGGAAATGGCCTTGGCGGTGGAGGTGTTGCTCACCACGCAGCCGACGTCGGCCGGAAGCTTTCCGCTCGGGACCTGACGGCCCATGACCTTCTTGATGAGCATCTTTTCAGCGCCCTCGGGGTACTGGGTCTTCGCGGCAACGACGCGGATGTTGTCATACGGCGCGACCTTTTCTTCCATCAGCGCGATGGCGTCGGGCTTGTTGTCCTCAATGAGGATCACGCCCTCGGGCGCGGAGACGGCCTTCATCATCGCCCGCAGGCCGAAGACGATATCGTCTGCGTACTCGAGCATGATGCGGTGGTCGGCGGTCAGATACGGCTCGCACTCGGAGCCGTTGATGAGAACAGCGTCGATGGGCTTGCCGGGCTTCAGCTTGACATAGGTGGGGAAGGTTGCGCCGCCCATGCCGACGATGCCCTTTTCCTTGACGATCTCAATGATCTCGTCTGCGGTGAGCTCTTCGAGCGGCTTGTTGGGAACGACGGACGGATCGAGCGTGTTTTTGCCATCATTTTTGATGACGACGCTCATGACGCCGGGGCCCTTGTTCGGATGCGTATGCGGCTCGACGGCGACAACGGTGCCGCTGACGCTCGCGTGAACAGGAGCGCCGATGAAGCCCGCCTGCTCGCCGATGAGCTGGCCGACGTTCACATGATCGCCGGGGTTGACGACAGGGTTGGCCGGTGCGCCGATATGCATCGCCAGGGGAATGATGACGGTGTCGGGCTCAGGGAACTTCTGGAGCGCCAGATGCTCGGTGTAGTCCTTATGCTCGGTGGGATGAACGCCGCCGTAGAAGCCTTCATAACGTTTTGCGCGCGCCTCTGCGACGTAAGCCTTGATCTCCTCCACGCCGGCGACGGAATAGTCGCGCAGCTGGACGGGCTGGTTGAGGAATTCTTCTGTCCGCCCCTGTTTTTCCAGGCGCTGATAGATCTTCTCCCACGCACAGTCCTTTTTGGGATCGATCTCGCACTTGCCGTTCTTTGCACCGCCGCACTGGCCGTTGACAAGGCTCTTCGTGCAGTCCACGATGGGACAGATGCCGCCGGTCGCGTTGAGGTAGCACTGGGCGCACGCACCGCAGGTCTTCTTCGTCAGCGCCATGCCATGGTGGCCGATGTAGTTCAGGGAATTGGTCGCGGTAAACGTGGGGACGGTTTCCAGGTCGGCGACTGTCTGCACGCCGAGGCCGCAGGAAATGACCACAACGTTCTCGGTCCCTTCGGGAACGATCCCGGCCAGCTTCTTTTCGGTCTGGACCTTGTTGCACAGGAAGTCTACCTTGACAGATCCGGTGAGGTGCTTGCCCTGCGCCTGCGCGATCTCGGCAAAGCAGCCGCAATCCGGCTCGTCGGTGGTGTCGAACTCTTTGAAGCACTTGTTGCACGCAACGACAAAGAAGTTATCCTTCCCGGCCAGCATGGCTGCAAGCTCTTCCTTGCTCTTTAACACGTACTTGGTATAATCCACAAAATATCACCCTCTTACACATTTGTTCTTCGTTTGGGAGCAAACGATTTCCGCCTACGATTATAGCACACACGCGTTGTAAAAGTCTAGTATAGAGTACGATATCTTTTTGAATCCCGATTATTTTGTCCAAAACGGTTAAAATTGGCTAACTTTTTTGTGGCATTTTTCTGGTTTGCGGCAGGTACGCGGCCCACTTGACAAACCGCCTCGCAGAATGTATTCTGAAGCAGAAGATTGGGAAATTTGGTTTGCAGAGGAGAAAACCCATGACAAGACGGGGAAAATATACGCTCTGCGCCCTGGTTCTGGCCGCACTTGCGGCGCTGGCGCTCTTCTGCTACGGAAAGCAGCCGAAGGACTATCCCCTGGCGGGCGCAAACGTCCGCGATCTTGACGCTGCGGCGCTCACCGAAACGATCGCGAAGGACAAAAAGCTTTCCGACGCATCGCAGCTTTATGTAGACATCGGCCATTTTGAGATCGTTCTTACGGAAAAGCTCGACTGGGAAGAGGGCTGCCCGCTCTACGTGCAGTTTCTCTATGAGAAAAATGGGAAATACAAGGCCGCGCAGCTCAGCCCATTCCCGGAAGCGGAAAAATACAGCATTACGCAGTCGAGCAGCTGGCATGAACCAGACAGCCTCTATCATTTGCAGGACTTTCTGGAAGCCCTGCAATATATGCCGCAGGAGGAAATTCACGCCCTTCAGCCGGACGCCGACCATTACCGCGTGCAGCTGACGCAGGAAGGCACGCCGGAGGATTCTGACCGGTCGATCACCTACTCGCCGGACGGTGCAGCAGAGATCGACGGCTGGTATATTCACCTGACGCTCTACCCCATGCACGCCAACGAAGAAAGCTCCGGGTATTCCGGATCCCCGGAGGAAGCCATCGAGCTTTTCTACGGCAGATAGAAAACGGCCCCACGGCAAGAAAACTTGCGGTGGGGTTATTTTATCGAAACGAACTCCAATTCCGGCCTTTCTCCGCGCGAACACAGGCAGAGCCGGCAGCCGCCCAGCCGGTACTCGTGCAGAAAGGGCACGTTTTCCGGCAGCTCCAGCGAAGCGCCATTTTCCGTCAAGCGAACGCAAAACGAGGAAAACGGCACGTGCAGCCCGCCGCCCAGATACTTTGTATACGCCTCCTTCGCCGTCCAGAGCCGCAGCCGCGCGTCGGCCTGCTCGAAAACCGGCAGCGTTTGCAGAAACGAGACCTCGTCCGGATGAAAAAAGCGTTCGGCGACAGCGCCGGTGATCCGAGCCGTTTCAACATCCGCGCCCACTGGAAAAGCGTCCAACGCGCAGACGGCAAACGCCCCCGCGTGGCTGAGCGAAAATTCCGGCCCGCCGGGAAGATACGGCTTGCCCCATTCGTTTTCTGAAAAAATCTGGTTCTCCGCCGGAATGCCCGCGTCCATGAGCGCCCGCCGCAGCAAGAGCCCCACGCCGGTAAGCCTTGCGGCGTCTTCTTCCTTGCGGCAGGAAAGCACGCGCCTTTGCCGCGCCTGCGGCAGCTCCGGCAGAAATTCCCGCCAGCGGTTTTCTTGCAGAAGACCCTGCAAATTCAAAACGAGAAGCCGTGTGCGCATAGATCCCTCCGTGCGGCAATGTCCGCGCCGGTTTTCAGTATAGCGCAGAACGGCCCGCAAGACAAGCGTCCACACGCTTTCCGGGCGATTTTGGAACAAAACCGGCCGGAAACCTGCATACAATGGCCGTGAGGTGATCATCATGCAGATCCATGTGGTGCAGGCCGGCCAGACGCTCTGGCAAATCGCGCAGGCTTACAACGTGCAGCCGGGGATACTCGCGCGGTTCAACGGCCTGCGCGAACCCTACCGGCTGAGCGTGGGACAGAGCCTTCTGATCCTGCGGCCGGAAGCGCTTTATACGGTCGTATCCGGCGACACGGTTTTCGCCATCGCACGGAAATTTGGCCTGACGGCGAACGAACTTTACCGGATGAACCCCGGCCTTGCCGCCCAGACGCGGCTCTATCCCGGGCAGGTGCTCGTCACGAAGCTGGAAGACGAACCGGCAGAACAGACCTATCTCATGGGCTACGCCTACCCATGGGTGAGCGAACCGGTTTTACGCGACATTCTCCCCTATGCGAATGCCCTCGCGCCGTTTACCTACGGCTTCACGGAAGCAGGCGAGCTGGTAGAGCCCGACGACGCGCTGCTTTTGTCGCTTGCCCGCGAGTCTGACACGCAGGCGCTTCTGCACCTGTCGACGCTCACCGAGCAGGGAAACTTTTCTTCTGCCCGCGCCGCCGCCGTCCTGCAAAACGACGCTGCGCGGGAAAACCTGATTTCAAACACCGCGCGCACCATGCGCGAAAAGGGTTTTTCCGGCGTTGACGTGGACTTTGAGTATCTGGGAAGAGAACTGGCGCAAAGCTACGCGGCATTTTTGGAAGAACTCGCTCCGCGCGTGCATGGATCGGGCGGCGTTCTCATGGCGGCGCTTGCTCCTAAAACCGCCGACGACCAGCCCGGCACGCTCTACGAGGGCCACGATTACGCCGCAATAGGCGCCGCCTGCGACCAGGTGCTGCTGATGACGTATGGATAGATGATATTTGCACACAAATAGTTGTATATTTTTGTTGAAAATTAAGTTTTCTGCGAAAATTTCGCAAAATAGGTGCTTATTGCACCACGCATAGTCACGAACATAACACAGTTTCCTGTTCGTGAACTACCTTTGCCAGACCGCACAGCTTCTCATACTCATCTGCAAAGCGGAAGTAAATATCGACATGCTGTTTGTCGTGGAAGACCACTTTCTGAATGAGCTGATTTACCGTATCCCAGTCCAGCTTTTGAATATTGCCATATCTCTGAAAGAATGCTACAAACTCGTCGTCCTGCTGCCGTGCTTCTTTGATCTGAAGCAGACTCCGATTCATTTGCTCGATTTTTGCCTCCTGTACGGCAATTTCATCTTCATACCGCTTTTGAAATTGAAGATATTGCTCTTTCAGAATAAACCCACTTTGTAAATCATCATACAAGTGAAATTGCGCATCCCGTAAACGCTCCTGTTCACGCTTCGCTTTGTTGAGCGCTAACATATACTCGTTTTTTACGCTGTTCGTCGTTTTGAACTGCCGTGCAGCATCGATCACTGCTTTTACGTCGACCAGCCGGGCAATCAGTGACTGGAGGGTCTGCAAGATCAGCTCTTCCAGATATTCTTCCTTTATGGATGGGCACTGGCATTTATCAGGCGCATAGGTTCGCGTCATGCAGCGATAACGAGCGTACCCTTGCGATACAACGCGATTCATGCTATGCCCACACGATCCGCATGAAACAAGACCAGAAAGCGGATAAACATGCGTCTGTCCTGGTGCGATCCGTGTTCGGCGGGCAAATCGTTCGTGTATGATCGCAAACTGTTCATCTGAGATGATCGGCTCATGCGTACCCTCTACAACCGTCCATTCGCTCTCGTCGGTCAGCGCCATTTTCTTGCTGCGGTAAGAAACACTTTTGTGTTTGCCCTGCACCATATTCCCGATGTAGACCTCATTTTTCAGAATCGTTGCGACGGTGTTGGCTGCCCATGTCCGGATTTTGCTGCTCTTTTGATCGTGCGTAATGAAGCTCTTGCAACCATCGCGGATTTTGAAATCGCCCGGCGTCATAACCTGCATTGCGTTCAGGCGCTTTGCAATCGAGCTGGCGGACATTCCGCCTTCATACCAGTCAAAGATCTTCCGCACGATTTCCGCCTGTTCTTCGTCTACCACGAGCTTGTGATGATCGGCTGGGTCTTTCTGATAACCAAACGGCGCGTAGTTCCCGATGAACTCGCCGCGTTCGCGTTTCATGGTCAGCGTACATTTGATTTTAATGGAAAGCTGGCGAATATAATCGTCGTTGACGATATTGGAAAAGGATACGATCGCGCTGCAATACCCGCGCGGGTCTTTGACGCTGTCGAGGTTGTTCAGAACGGAAATCACCCGGACGCCCTTTTGCGGAAAGTAATCCTCCATCAGCCGCCCCAGCTCCGGGTAATTTCGCCCCAGCCGGGAGTTATCCTTGAAGATGATGCAGTTGATCTTTCCGCACTCGATGTCGCGGATCATATCCTGATACCGCGGACGGTTGAAGCTGCCGCCTGCGTAACCGTCATCAGAATAGACGGTCACAGACTCGATCTGTTCGCCCTGCTCCCGCAGATAATCCAGATGCTTCTGGTTGATGCTGTGCTGGTTCTGGATGCTGTCGCTCTCCGGCTTGTCCCCGTCTTCCTTGCTGAGCCGGTTGTATTCTCCCACGCTCCATTTCGTTGTAAGATGATCTGGTTTCTCTTTCTTTTTGTTTTGCACAAAGGTCATGGTTTCTCCTTTCTGCCGAACAAATAAGAAACAGTATTTGCAATATTATTATAGCAAATACTGTCCAAATTCTCAACTTTTCGATGATTTTTCAATATGTTTTTCTAAAATACGCACCATACATTCCTGCAAGGTAACGCTGCCGGGAGAGAAGTGCAGACGAATCGTCACGCCGTCTTCACGTTTGACCTCCCGAGCGTAGTTGTGGGTAGTTTCCATTTGCGTCGCCCCCTTGCTGCAATCTATGAAACCGTGCATGGATTCATACGGCAAAGCCTTAAAAATCTATGCTGCGTACTTTGCTTTTCTCATAGATCAATCAGACGGCGGCGGCAAACCGCTCCATAGGCTCTTACCTCCCTCCATGCTTATGGCGGGGCGTTCTACGCTGTGACGCATAGCCAACGCAAGTATCATTATCCTTTGCATATGGTCGTCGCCTACAAGCCTGCCGCAGCTTGTCCGCAATGCTGGCGTCTGCCGCTCCGCTCCGGAATCGGTTCACCCCCTGTTCCATCGCATCCCCGCGCACCCATCGCTGGCTCGCACATACAAAAACGTATCTGTATGACCCTATTCAGTTGACAAACGGGATTGTCAGCCCGCAAAAGCGTATTGATTGTTAATGCGCTTTTCCAGAATGACAACTTACCTGAAAGCGATGGCTGCCCCGTAGATTAGGCAGCTCATCTTGAAGAATTGAGATCGTTTGCCGCGTATTACATAGAGCTATTTTGAATTGCGTTTCACCGTGAGACGCAATTGGACAATGTTTGACTGTTGTCGCGCAAAGAGAATATTGGTCTATTCCTGCCGATCCGCCCAAAGCTTTGCCGATATCAACGTAATCAGCTCCTTTGCTGTAGGCGGCTCTTCAATCCAGTAAGCGCGTAACTCGCGCCGTCTTCCGTTCATCCAAATATCCTTGGCCGCACGATTCAACGCCTTTGAAACTGCTGCATTTGTACGTTTTCCTGTACGTCTTCTAACCTCATTGCAAAGAAATTGCATTTGGGGAACATTAGGCTGATATTCAATTGCAATATCAATTGCGTGGCATAAAATGCAATAGCACTCCTTACCACGCGTCTCGACGATGGAGTATATAGCGTTCTGGACATCCTTCATATGTTATACATTCCTTTCCCGTTCGAGCTGATATAAGATTACAACATTTCTGAACAGTTTGCAGGTTTTCTGCCATTCTTTGACCTACTTTGACTAACTTAGACCTCAGAACATAGAGAGCACATAGTGCCGCCGTTTGTTTATGCTCCATGACCTACGATAACAATCGCGGCAAATTTGAAATGGAAAAGCAAAACTCTTTCTCAAAACATGATGGAAAATTTTGCTAAAGCCAATTCAAAAACAAAATTACTGCGTACATATGCACTATTGGATGCAAAAAACTTCTGGATAGCATATAATTCGCCTCATTGGCAGTCTCCAAAGTGTTATTTCAAAAAGGTGCAAAAAAAGAAAGCGGGGACAGGAAACATCCCCGTTTCTTTCCAAAATCAATTATTTGAGTTTTTTGCAACCCGTTCTTTTTTGATATGATTCTAGTTGTCGGACTTTCCGCATTATCCGCGTGTTTTTCCGCCAGCGATGTTGAGAGTTACACCGTCGACATAGCTCGCACGCTCGCTCAGCATGAAAGCGACCACACTCGCCACTTCGCTCAGTTTTCCGCTGCGCCCCATCGGCGTCGTGCTCGTCTTAGTATATCCAGCGCGCAACTGCTCGACCGTGATGCCGCGCGTATAGGCCAATGCTGTCTCATAGTTCAGCGTGCGAAGCCCCGTCGCCTCCAGGATGCCGGGAGCGACTCCAACCACGCGCACGCCCTTCTTTCCAAGTTCCTTGGCCCAACTGCGTGTCAGCGAATTGACGGCGTTTTTACTTGCGGCGTAGACACTTTGCCCCTCGGAACCTTCAAGCCCCGATTCGGACGACATATTCACAATCACACCGTGTCGCTGCTGTACGAGAACCCGCGCGGCAGACTGCGCACAGAAGAACAATCCCTTCAGATTGACGTTCATTACTTTGTCCCAAACCGCTTCATCAAGATCATATTGGTGTCCTTCATCGACAAGCAGGCGCGGAATGTTGATGCCCGCGTTGTTGACGATACCGTCCAGTCTACCGAAGCACTCTAACGTCTTTGTAACCATTTCATCGACGCTCGCACGGTCGGTCACGTTGGTCGGGATGTAAAGCGGCGCACCATTTTGATATTCCGGTGCTTCCGGATTCATGTCGCAGACCGCGACGTTCGCACTGTCCGCCAGCAGTTCTTCCACGATTGCACGACCTATGCCTGATGCACCACCCGTAACGATGAATGTTTTACTTTCTAGTTCCAGCCAATTTTGTGTCATGATTTGATTCCTTTCTGCGGGCAAGTATTAAAGCAATTCCCGCAATTTTGCCGATATTGCTGCGGCCAGCGCAGCGTGTGCCTTTGCATCCATGTGAACACAGTCCGTATCTGATGGCACGGCATATTGTGCTGCGTCCAGAAACGCCGCGCCATATTTCGCGGCGACTGGCGCAAACTGCTCTGCAAAGTGTGTTGATGCCTTATATTTCCCCGCGATGCTAGACTCCGGTCTACGCACCGCAATCTCCGGGTGAAGGTGGATCGGCGAGATAACCAGAATTTTGGCGTCCTCGCGGAAAATCGGGCTTGTGCCGCTGTCGAAACAGACGTTCGCTTGACTACAAAGACGCAGCAGTCGTTCCAGTCCTTTGGCGGAGCCGACGGCGTCCGTGTGCTTGAGGTCATTTGTGCCGAGGCTCAGAATGAGCACGTCAATCGGTTTTTGTGAGACAAGAGCATAGCCAAGCCCCTTCATGCCGTTCCGGCAAGGGAGGTAGTCATCGTCGAAAACCGTGCTGCGGCCGTTGAGTCCTTCCTCCAAAATGACGCATTGCCCGGAAAAATCCTTTGCCAGCCGCCCCGTCCAGCGCACATCTGGCGCAAGCCGCTGCCCGCTGGATGGGTCATGACCCCAGGTATTCGAGTCACCGTAGCATAAAATTCGTTTCTGTTCCATTTTTCTGAGATCTATGATTGCCGCGGCAGAGCGAAGCTCTGCCACAGACTTGTTGTGTTATCGAAGCGTCAGCCTCTGTCGGGACGAAGCATCAAACATCCGGTTCAGGATGACCGCAGCTTCGCTGCGCTGGATAGTGTTCTCCGCATGGAAAGTGCCTGCTGCATCGGAGCCGGTCAGGATGCCCGCCCGGTAGAATTCATAGATTTCCGCGCTGTATGTGTCCTTCGCGTCTACATCTGGGATAGCACCGTCCGTTACCGTGTTGATAGCCAGATAACTGCTCATTGCGCCGTGCAGGATATGGACGAACTCGCCACGCGTGACCGGCGCGTTCAGCTCTGCTTCTGTTCTGTCGCGATACTCCGATTCAATCACATCATTGGAGACCGCGTATTCCAGATAGGTCGTGTACCACGGGCTACCGTTCGTCAGCGTAACACGGTCGTTCCTGCGGAGCTGATGCAGGACCGCGGCAAGCTTAATGGTTTGCGCCGTGGTCAGTTGGCCATCCGGTTGAAACTGTGTAGCCGTTACACCGTTGATCAAACCCTTTTCCCACGCGCTTCGCACCCCGGTTTCATACCAACTACCGGACACGACGTCCGTAAACGGAAACTTTACTGGGCGCGTGCTGATGCTCGTGCTGATCTGATTGCTGCCCGAATACGCCAGCCTCGGCAGCACGCGCGAACCGGTAAGCTCGGTATTTCCGCTTGCATCGGCAAAATACTTACCGCAGCGGCCGCAATGCCAGTATTCCACGTGCCCTTCCGTCTTATGGGTTGGTTCGACACGTGCATAGTACGTCAACTCATGGCCGATTTTTTCAATCGTCAGGTCGTTCAGTTCCTGTGTACCGGTCTTGTCGGCGAAGTTTTTATTGCAGCGGTCACAGCTGTAATACTCTTTTGTACCGTCTGTTGTGCAGGTTGCCGGTTCTTCCGCATGATGCGTCATGTTGTGACCGAGAGCTGGAATGATGCCGGTAACGGTATTCTGGCAAGTAGAGCAGGTATAGGTTCCGCTGCCATTTTCTGTACAGGTTGCGGGGGAAGTTGTAGTCATCAGCTGATAGTCATGCGCATGATCGATCGACACAAGCTGTTTGGATGCCTTGACGAACCGCGCATCGCCGATATAGATGATATCGCCCCAGCACCAGTTGTCCGCCACAGCGCCCGCAACGCCGTTAACATTTTCCGGGTCGATCTGGATTGTGAACGTCTTTGCATCCGTAATACCAAAATCGACCTCAAACGGCGCTAAGCCTCCTTTGAACGGGTATTCTGCCAGCAGCTTATTGTCCGCATAGAATCGAAGTGTGCCGTCTGTCTTGTCATGGTCAAATCGCCCTTCAGACAGGCCGACTGTGCCACGGAACCGGATGTACCCATCTCCCGCGATGGAATAGCGGATTCGGGAGTAATTTTCCAAACCATAGTTTTCGACGGTGTTCTTTTTGTAAACGTCGTCGCCCTCGCTGCCATTCGCGCCCTGTTTGCCATCCTTGGGAATCATGTGGTCGGTCGCCTCCATAGAGATGCCTTTAGGGAAAGTTTTATAGTCAGTCTTTCCCGCTCCGTAAGCAATGTTCACCTTGGAACCACTGCTATATCCTCTGTCGCGGCCATAGAACTTAATATCGTGCGTCCATTTTTCATTGCCGAGTGCATCCTTCTGATCGATGTCGCTAACGTAGACAGAGTTGCCGGTCGATTCAAAGCGTGCATTACCGATGCAGATGATATCGCCCCAGCACCAGTTGTCGGCTAACGCACCTGGGACACCATTGACGTTTTCGGGGTCAATTTGAATGGAGAACGTCTCTGCTCCCTCAATATTCAGTTCCACATCAAACGCTTCCATACCGCCTTTGAATGGGTATTGTGCCAGCAGTTCATCGTCCGCATAGAAACGAAGTGTGCCGTCCGTCTTATCATGGTTGAATCGTCCATTTGAGAGTCCAACCGTGCCACGGAAGACCTGATAGCCCTCACCCGCAATGTTATACTTGATGCGGGAATAGTTAGCCAGCCCGTCCGTCGCTACGATTGCATCCTTGTTGGCCTTGCAGCCGTCGTTGTTGGTTGCATTAGCACCGTTCGGCTTATGGTCGACACCTTCAAAAACGATGCCTTTGGAGAATTTTGCTTGCTTGCTGTTTGTCAGCGGAATATAGAAACCGCCGCTCCCCGTATAGCAAGTGTCATAGCCCTTGGTGCCGCCGTTATAATCTGTGTCGCGTCCATAGCCGCAGAGATTATGCGTCCATTTTGCTTTATCGATATCACTGAGGTAGACGATTTTTGACGGATGATCCTCTGTGGCGCTGGCGCGGTAGGTAAAGCAGATGGTATAAGTCTCCTGCTTTCCGGTGTCGCTCTGAATCGTGATAACTGCGTTGCCAGGAACAGCTGTTGGCTGCGTTACATCGGCAGTGATGCCATCGGAGGTGCGCACCGTCACGACCGGTGCTTTCGCGCCCGGCTCCAGCTCATAGGAATAGAACTTTACATTGCTACGGAAGCCGCTCAGTTCCATACCATTGATATAGATCCCGCGCACCGCATTGACCTCGTCGGTATAGCGGATCAACTGCACATTCTTCACACAGTTTTCTGTACCGACAAAGCGCAGCGTCTTCACGCCCGCCACTGGAAGCTCCAAGTCGCCGTCCTGCTCCGGTGCCGCAATCAGGACACCGTCCGCGTAGACCTTTGTCCCCACGTTGACTGTTGCCTTCACCAGACCGATGCGTTTGCCGGTCAAATCATAGGTCAGGACAGTATGCCCTTCCTCTTCGCTCGTCTCCGGGGTCACATCGACGGTGCTTTCCGCTGGCTTGACGGCGTTTTCTTGCAGAGCGTTCATCGCCTGTTGCAGCTCAGTTTTACATTTGTCCAGCTTGATCTGTTGTGCACCTCGTGCCAGAGCCGCGTTCGCGGTATCAGCTGCGGTCTTCGCCGCAGCATAGGACTCCTGCGTATAGCGGCTCTCCGTCAGACGCGAGAATCGGTTCAGCAACTCCGTCAGTGCGCTATTGTCAAAGCGCATATCCTTCTCCGCGCGGACAAGTGCATCACCTGCCGCCAACATTTCACTCGCGCTCGTGGAGTCCAGCGCCGCTTTCGCGGCGTTCAGTGCAGCTTGATACGCCGCCCAGTCTGCGTCGTTGAACTTCCACTGCTCTGGATAGAACTTCTCCGCACGCACAATTTTGTTCTGAAGCGCCGTATGTGCTGTTTCCGATGATTCGGTATTTAATCCCTCTGCTTCAATAAACCTTGCGACGTTGTTTGCCGTTACAGCAGTCCAGATGTTGCGCGAACCATCATTGAAATGATAGAGCTGCATTGTTGTCTCGTTGCAGGTTTAGAAATAGTCGTTGCCGAGTGAAATCAGGCCCTTGTCGCCGCCGGGCAGATTTGCTCCATCGATCAGCACATCCGTGTAGCCCATGTAAGCAAGATTCGTGTTGTTCGGCGTATGGGTCGTTCCGCCATTGCACAGGCAGCGCAGATATGGGATGTCGCCCATCGGATATCCGTTTGCAGACCACTGCTCCTGCTCCGTCCATTCATAGTTCTCACCGGTGCCCGGTGCGGTGTTCCATGTAGAAAGTGTAGTGTTCTCGGTTTTGTTGCTATAACGAAGTGCATACGCTTTTGCTTTCTGCTCCACTTCGCTCCGCGTCTCTTCGCTCAGAGTTTTCAGAGCATCGTAACCTTTTCCATCGGAGAGGTCGAGATTCTGTCCAAGCTGAACTTCCTTATGAACAGGCGCTTTCGAGCCGTCCAGCACAAAGAAGTTTTTCCCATTGCACGGGCCGCCTGGGCTGCCGCCATAGGTGCGGAGCCAGAGATCGCCGGTTGAACGGTCGAATTCCATGTTCTGTGTGCCCCATTCGATGTTGCCTGTCGGGACAAACATAGATTTCGCGGCCTTGAGTGCATAATCACGGTCATAATCCATCGTTCCAGTGTGCGCCCAACCGTTTCCGTCCGCCGCGGTGTCATCGTTACTAAGTTGGAGCAGATATTTGCTGTCCGCATAGAGGAAATCCTTCGTGTTGTACGCACGGATCAGCAAATGCTCGTCATCAAAGCGCGTGGCTTCGTTTTCTGGTGCATCCGACCAGAAATATGTGCCGTAGGTGAGCATCATGTAAATGTCTGCGTCCGGATCATTGTACTCGCCCGGATAGGTGCCAAACGTCAGACCGTCGAAGCCCGCGTTGGCATAACGGTGACCTTTCTTTTCGTTGTATTCCGCATACTGCCCATTTGCAACATCGTCGCCCACAGTATCGCGGATATCGGAGGTCACATCATCCAGCAGGATAACGCGCACAGCATCCGCCCAGTCCTCTGTCGTCGTCAGTGCGCCAATCATCTTACTGGTGTCGATCTGGATGATATAGCATTTGAGCGTTCCTCGAACCTCTAACGCGCTATAAATATAGCCGTCATAATAGGCCATGCAGCCTGCGTGTAGCGCAGAACCCATTCCCTTGATGTAGCCGACAACCTCTCCAGTTGCAAGGTCGATCTTGCCGTAGCCGGTTCCGTAGGCCGTATAGAGATAACGCATATCGTCATCAACTGCCGCGCCTTGTAGATGGCTCCCGCCGTCCCACTGGTCTGCCCAAAACTCCACTGAGCTGTCGCTCGCATACAGGGGCACATCGTATGTCAAATACCCCTTCAGCAGCGCAGTTTTCCAGAGATCTGTCTCCATTGCACCGGTCGGAATATTCGATGTCGCCGGCTTTGAATCTGCCGCCGCGAACACGCCCGTCGCACCAAGGCTCAGCAGGATCGACAACGTCAGGATCAGGGTCAACAGTCTCGACCATTTATATCTTCTCATAGCTTTCATCCCTTTCGTGTGGATCGTAATGCCCTTAAATCAGTAGGGAGCGTCGCATGGTTCCCCATGCGGCGCTCCCTGTTTCGCTGGGAAGAAACAATATTGTGAGCAGAAGTTACTTGGAGATTTTAGCGTCCCACTCTTCGACCAAGCGGTCGTAATTTTCAGCGGCCCACGCATAGTCGACATGCGCGTCCTTGAGCTGCTTTTCATACTCGGCCGCAACATCGTTGACATGGATGTCGGGATTGGACGGATACAGATACTGACCAACCGCTTCGTAGCACTTCAGGCCTTCGGTGAGATACCACTCATAGAACGCCTCTGCGTTCTCTTCGTTCTTTGCGTTGGCGATCAGAGCGGACGCGCCCTGCTCCACACCGGTGCCATCCGTCGGGATGCAAACGCCAACATTGGTGTAGCCCTGTTCCTGAAGCTGGATGGCAAAGTGGATGTAGCACATACCCGCAGCAGCCTCGCCGAGCGAGACGGAGTTGACCGGACCGGTGCCGCCCTTAGCATAGGACTTGATGTTCTTGTCGAGATCGATCATATACTGCATACCGGCCTCTTCACCGCGCAGCGCAATCAGCGTGGACATCATCATGTAGCCAGTGGTGGAGGTACCAGGGTTGGTAATGATAACGTTGTCTGCCAGTTCAGGAATCAGCAGATCGTCCCAGCAAGTCGGATATGCGAGACCCTTCGCGTCGTACCAATCCTTGTCATAGCAGATGCCGAGGATGCACTGGCGATCGACAACGTACATATGATCTTCAGGGACAGTACCTTCTTTGAAGTTGTCCAGAACCGGAGAGTTGAACGGCTTGAGCAGACCGTCCGCATCGGCGTTCATGTAAATGTCGACTGCGCCGCCAAGCACCATATCTGCGCCGGGGTTGTCCTTTTCCGCACGCAGGCGGGTGAGAATCTCGCCGCCGCCGAGCATGACGTAGTTCATCGTCACATTCGGGTATGCTGCCTCAAAGCCTTCCTTCAGCAAAATGGCAAGGTCTTCCGAAGACGCCATGTAGATGTTTACTTCGCCGGTGTAATCTTCCGGAGCCTTCTTTGTCTCGTTGACCTCTTCAGAAGGTTCTTCTGCCTGTTCGGCATTTTCCGTGGGTTCTGCGGTGGTGTCTGCCGCGTCGGCGGCAGGTTCGGTGGTGGTTGCAGCGCTGTTGTCAGCGTCGGCGGACTTTGCCGCGCAGCCCGCGAATACAGAGACGAGCAGCAGCACGGCCAGAAGCAATGCGATGATCTTTTTCATTTTATGGTTCCTTTCTTTTTTGTTTATCTCAAGGACGTATGTCCTCAAAATTACAGCTTGATATAGTGCAGGGTGTCTTTCTTCCAACTCAGCCCTACCGTCTCACCTTCGGTGAACATACCATTACGGACAAAGTCATAGTCCTCCACAATGAAGGTCGCTCCATTCACATCGACGAAGTATTCCATCATTGCGCCCATAAATGTGGCCGTCTGAACGATTCCGGTCAGCACGCCTGTCTTACCGATCAGAATTGACTCTGGCCGCAGGATGCAGCTGATCTGCGACCCGGTCATTACCTGCGCCCCGGCCTGCTGCGCAACCGTGATTTTTGCGCCGAGCATATCTATTGTCACTTGCTCCGCATCCGCAGCGAAAACAGAGCAGTCCACAAAGTTAGAGCGACCTATGAAATCGGCCACGAATTTGGACTTTGGATGGAAATAGATCTCATTCGGCGTGCCAATCTGCTCGATGCGGCCGCGGTTCATAATGATGATGCGGTCAGAAAGTGCCATTGCTTCTGTCTGATCGTGCGTAACGTAGATGCTCGTCAGTCCAAGTCGGCGCTGAATCTTTTTGATTTCGTTGCGCATACTGGTACGGAGCTTAGCGTCCAGATTAGACAGCGGCTCATCGAAGAGCATGACGCCCGGTTCCGATACCAGCGCACGGGCCAGCGCAACGCGCTGCTGCTGGCCACCGGAGAGCTGATTGGGAAAACGTTCTTCCATCCCATTCAGACCGACAAGCTCCATGATCTTATGTACGCGCTCCGATATTTCCTTTTCCCCAACCTTTTGCAGCCGCAGGCCGAAGGAGATATTATTGTATACGTTGTAGTGTGGGAACAGAGCGTAACTCTGAAAGACCATCGCTGTATCGCGTTTGTCTGGGGTCAGAGCATTAACACATTCTCCGCCGATGCAGATTTCGCCAGACGTCGGCGTTTCAAAGCCGGCAATCATACGAAGTGTGGTCGTTTTGCCGCAGCCGGATGGGCCGAGCAGCGTGACGAATTCCCCAGCGTGAATCTCCAGCGACACATTATCCACTGCACGGAACACTTCTTTGCTGGGCGAGACATATTCACGGACGATATTTTTGAGTGTGACCTCTTTGTTCTGTTTTTTCATAGCTGCCTCCGAGATTTTACATGAGTTTGATGTCTTTCTTGTTGACGCCGAGCAGCCCCAGCAGCCGGTAGATAATCAAGATTGCGATGTAGACGACTACAATCAGCATTGTCGACATGGCGGAGGCCGTGCCGTAGCGACCGCGATCCACCTGATCAAGAATTGAGATGGTAAGAAGTTTGTGCCTTGCGGATACGAGGAACACCAGTGCGCTCATAGCCGTCATCGTGCGGACAAAAGTGTAAACCAGCCCGCCGAAGAACGACGATTTGATGAGCGGTAGCGTAATCTTCGTAAACACTTGCAGGCTGTTCGCACCGAGGTCGGACGCTGCTTCTTCAATGCTTGGGTCAATCTGCCGCAGCGAAGTAATACCGGATTGCAAACCCACTGGCAGATAACGTGAGCAGCAGGACGCAACGAGGATTAGAAATGTGCCTGTCAGATAAAGCGGCGCACTATTGAACAGCAGCACGTAGGCGTAACCGAGAATCGTTCCAGGTACGATCATACCAAACATACCGACCGCTTCCATCGGCTTGTTCAGCGGGTTCTTTTTCCGCACAATGAGAAATGCCATCAGCATCGCGATTACGCCGGTGATCGGCGTTGTCACGACGGCCAACTTAACCGTATCCATCAAAGCCTGTTTGCCAATCTTCCACGCCTCGATGTAGTTGGCGAATGTCAGCGAATAATTGATGCCCCAGAGCTTGATGAACGACACAACCGGAATCATCACATAAATCACGCCGACGATTACCGCAAAAATGCAGCAAATGATGGTTAGCGGAATCGTGATATGCTTTTCTTCAATCATCGTGCGTTCGCGTGTGGCCTTGCCAGTGATGGTCACGAAGGTACGTTTTTCCACGAACAACTTGGAAATCAGGTAAACAACCATTGTCAGCACCAGAAGCAACATCGCCAGCGCTGTGCACCGTTGCAATTCATAGCCACCGACCGCTTGATAGTAGATCTGTGTGGCCAGCGTGTTATAGCCGCCCGCAATAGTCATCGGGTTTCCAAAGTCAGCGGCACATTTGATGAACATCAACAGGAACGAGTTTACGATACCCGGCAGCGACAGCGGAATCGTCACCTTCAAAAATGTCTGCAAGCGAGACGCGCCCATGTCACGCGCAGCCTCTTCAATCGAGGGGTCAATCGTGCTTAAAACACCGTTGAGCTGCAAATAGGCCATTGGAAAGAAAGAGAAGACCTGGGCGAACAACAGTCCACCGAACCCATAAATATTGTTGCTTGCAAGGCCAAGAATTGTATGTGTGATTAAGCCCTTGTTGCCAAACAGAAGAATGATCGACAGCGCCACAGAAAAGGGCGGCGAGATGATCGGCAGGATGGCAATCACATTAAAAAATCGTTTTGCACGCATTTTGATGTAACAGGCACAGTACGCGAAGATGAAGCCGATAACGGTTGCAATCGCGGCCGCGCTGAAGCTGGACACCAGCGTATGAACAAGTGCGTCCCGATTTTGTTTGAACTGGAACGCTCGGATGTAGCCACCGAAGGAATGGGTTCCCTCTGCATCTGTAAAGCTTTGAATCAGAATTTTGATCAGGGGGAGCACATTGAACAGCAGCAGCGACGCGATAATCAATATTGTAATACACGTTGAGATCGGATCGACCGCTTTGCGGTGCAGTCTGTTTTGCGTTTTCATAGGCAGCAAGCATGCCTCCTTTTCTGTGTTTCCTCTGCTCTCGCCGGGGTATTTTTATTCTGCACGCCACAGCGCAGAAAAGCAATCTGCACTTTTTCCCTCAGTATGCAGTCTCAGCAGAATTCTTAGGCAAAACCGCCAACTTTCGCGTTTTCAAATTGTGAATAGTTGCCATGCACATACATCAACAATTTTTATGGCATATGCAATTTTGTAAAAACCAATCAGTTTTTCGACTGTTGCTTGCGATTTTTTTGCTGATATTATATAATTTCGGACAGCAGAGGGGAGGGAACACACTGTGCAGAAGAGACTTCAAAACAAGACCATCATTCGATTACTGATATCCTTTATGGCCGTGTTTTTACTGCCGATGATCATCCTGTACTTCTTATACACAGGCCAAATCACAACCGCAATCGCTACTGAGGTTGAAGAAATGACAGCAAATGATCTCCGCGCCTCTGTTGAACTGATTGACTCCAACATCCAGTCACTCGACGATACAATTAAACTGTTCCAGCGCGGAAATGGCTATCAAGCGTATTTAACTCGCGGTTTCGCTTACGATAAAAGTGGTGTCTCATCCAACGTGAATCTCGAAAGCGACATCCCCTATATCTATCTGCTCAATGGCGCTGAGGATGACTTCTTTCTTGTTCTGCCAGATGCGGATACTGTCTTTGCTATTTCCGGTATGCATCGGACTAGTGGCATAAAAAGATTGT
>DJQK01000023.1:0-35113 GCA_002437575.1 Clostridiales bacterium UBA6388
TACTCTTTTCGGTCAACGCGATATAGGGAGGCAGCACCGCGCAATTCGTCTGCGAGTCTCACCGGATCTTTTCCGCCAATGCCGCGGTTTGAAAACTTGAAAGGCACAAAGCCTTCCTGCGTTTTCAAGCCTTGCCTTGACGAAAAATCTCTCGCCGAGCCTTCTTGCCAAATTGTGTGGTGCAGCCTCTTTTTTTGTTATTGGTATAGTACCATCTAAGCAGACAAAAGTCAAGCGGAAGGCATGAGAACGTCCCAGTTCTTCTGGAAATACTCGTACCCCGAGTAGAGCGTGGTGACGAGAATGACGATGCAAACGACGGTGTCCAAGATCTGCACGCCGGGGAAGATCATCATCGCGATCAGCCCCACCATCGTGCACGACGTTTTGATCTTGCCGGACCAGCCCGCTGCAATGACGCGCCCATGCGCCGCCGCGATGGAGCGAAGGCCCATGATGGCAAACTCCCGCGCGATGACGATGAAGGCGATCCAATCGGCCATCCGGCCCTGCCCGACGAAGATCATCAGGCACGCCGTGACCAGAAGCTTATCTGCCAGCGTATCAAAGAATTTTCCGAAGTCCGTGACCTGATTGTAGTGCCGCGCGACGTAGCCGTCGACAAAGTCACTGAGGCTTGCGACGATGAAGATCGCCAGCGCGATCCAGCGGTACGTGTCGGCATTCGCGCCGCCGTTTCCGCTCAAAATCAGAAACACCATAAAAAACGGGATCAGCACGATCCGCACCATTGTGATCTTACTTGCCGTCGTCATCGTCTTCCATGTCCTCCTCTAAAATGCCCGTCAGCTCTCCATCGTATGCGCCCACGACGCGAACGTCCACAAAATCGCCGGTCTTGATGTGCCGCGACGCGGTGAACCAGATGCGCCCGTCGATGTCGGGAGAGTCGGCGTACGTTCTTCCGTAATAGCAGTCCTCGTCAGGGTCATACCCCTCGCAGAGGACCTGCATGGTCTTTCCCTCGCACGAGGCGTTGTACTCGTCCATGATGCGCGACTGGAGTTCGTTTACAATGTCCGCGCGCTCCTGCGCAATTTCTTTATCGGGATACGCCATCTGCGCGGCCTTTGTGCCCTCTTCGGGCGAGAACGCGAACGTTCCGGCACGCTCCAGCTTGAATTCCTTCAGGAACTGGCACAGCTGCTCGAACTCTTCCTCTCCCTCGCCGGGAAGACCGGTGATGAGGCTCGTGCGCAGAACGAGGCCGGGAATGCGCTCGCGCAGCTTCGTCAGAAGCTTTTTGACGTATTCGCCGTTTCCGCGGCGGTTCATCGCGCGAAGGATGCTGTCGTTGATGTGCTGGATGGGAATGTCCAGATATTTGACGATCTTCGGCTCGTTGGCCAGCACGTCAATGAGCGCGTCGGACATTTCGTCGGGATAGAGATAGTGCACGCGCACCCACACAAAGCCGTCGATCTTACAGAGCTTTTGCAGAAGCTCCGCAAGCTTCCGTTCGCCATACAGGTCGATGCCGTAACGGCTCGTGTCCTGCGCGACGACGATGAGCTCCTTGACGCCGCTGTCGGCAAGATCCTGCGCCTCTTTGAGCAGTTCTTCCATCGGGCGGCTGCGGTATTTTCCGCGCAGCTGCGGAATGATGCAGAACGCGCAGTGGTTGTCGCAGCCCTCGGCAATGCGCAGATACGCGTAGTGCTCTGGCGTGGTCAGAATGCGCTGCGGCTCGGAGAGCTTTGCGTTGATGTCTCCGAACTCACTGACAAGCTCTCCCTTGAGAACCTTCCCTACCGCCGAAACAATGTCGTAATACGAGCCCGTGCCCAGAACACCGTCGACCTCGGGCATTTCCTGCACGATCTGCATCTGATAGCGCTGGGCCAGGCAGCCGGTCACGAGAATTTTCCCGACGCGGCCCTCCTGTTTGAGCTCGCCCATCGCCAGAATGTTGTCGATGGCTTCGGTCTTCGCGGCCTCGATGAAGCCGCAGGTGTTGATGATGACGAGATCGGCCCCGTCGGGGTCCGGCAAAATTTCATATCCCGCCACGCGCAGCAAAAAGAGCATCTGCTCGGCATTGACCTGGTTTTTTGCACAGCCCAAGCTGATCATGCCAATGGTTTGGCTCATTGCGTGTCCTCCCATGTGTCCTCCGGAAGCTCCGCCTCGAACCGGCGCAGACCCTCCTGAATGTCGTGATAGCTGTGGCCGCGCCTGAGTAGTGCGTCCACGGTTTTTTTGATAAGCTTGCCGTCAAGCGCTTTTCCCTCTAATTTCCGGCGCAGAAAGGTATCGATCGCGCCGTCCATTTCGGGAAGCTCTTCGAGCGCTTCTTCCCAGAATTCCTTGGGAATCCCCTTTTCATAGAGGATGCTCTTTGCCCGCACCCGGCCGTAGCCGCGAAGCGCCGCAGATCGCACGAGCTGCTTCGCCGTCTCCAGATCGTCGACGAGGCGCAATTCTTCCAGCCAGCGAACGGCTTCTGCCGCGTCCTCCTCGCGCTCGCCCTTCTGCACGAGGCGCTTTTGCAGCTCTTTTTTCGATAAACCGCTCGCCGTTAAAATGCGCACGGCGCGTTCCTTGCACGAGGCCAGACTCTGCGCGTTCTCGAGCGCAAGAAACTCCTCCGGCGAAACCTCCGAACCGATGCTCAAGCCGAGCTCCACGACCTTGAAGGCCGGGGCTTTGAGGCGCTTGCCGTCTTCAAAAATCAGCCGCAGGTAATTTGGAGGATCCAGCGGCTCGATTTTTTCAAGTTTCATCGCTGAAGTCATCTGCCGAGACGCTTACCGCTTTTGCAGCCGGTGCGATCGGGGGCTTGGCACGGCTGCCCTGCAATTTCCACATATTGTCGCGGACCTCCTGCTCGATGCGCTCGGCTACATCGGGGTGCTCCTGCAAATAAAGCTTCGCGTTGTCGCGGCCCTGGCCGATGCGCTCGTCTCCGATGGAGAACCAGCTGCCGGACTTGTTGATGAGCTCTAATTGCACGGCAAGATCGACGAGCTCGCCCCACTTGGAGATGCCTTCGCCGTACATGATATCGAAAATGGCCTCTTTGAAGGGCGGCGCGACCTTGTTTTTGACGATCTTCGCCCTTGTGCGGTTGCCGACGATCTCGGTGCCGTTTTTGATGGCCTCGACGCGGCGAATGTCAATACGCACAGACGCGTAGAATTTCAGCGCGTTGCCGCCGGTGGTGGTCTCGGGGTTACCGTACATGACGCCGATCTTCATACGAAGCTGGTTGATGAAAATAACGACGCAGTTCGTCTTCGAGATATTGCCCGCGAGCTTCCGAAGCGCCTGCGACATGAGCCTTGCCTGAAGGCCGACAAAGGTATCGCCCATTTCGCCTTCAATTTCCGCCCGCGGTGTCAGCGCCGCAACAGAGTCCACGACCACGACGTCTACAGCGCCGGAACGCACGAGCGCATCGGTGATCTCCAGCGCCTGTTCGCCGGTGTCCGGCTGGGAGACGAGCATGGAATCGATATCGACGCCGATCCTCGCCGCGTAATCCGGGTCGAGCGCGTGCTCTGCATCCACGAATGCGACTTCGCCGCCGCGCTTTTGCGCCTGCGCCACGATATGAAGCGCCAGCGTCGTCTTGCCGGAAGATTCCGGGCCGTAAATTTCGATGATCCTGCCCTTCGGCACACCGCCGATGCCGAGCGCCGCGTCTAAGGCCAGAGAGCCCGTCGGGATCGCTTCCACGTTCATTTCCGGCCGGTCGCCGAGGCGCATGACCGTTCCCTTGCCGAAGTTCTTTTCGATCTGGGAGATCGCCGTTTCCAGCGCTTTTTTCTTGTCGCTCAGCGGAGCGTCCTGCTTTTTCTTCTCAACTGCCATCGTCAACAGCCTTCCTTTTCTGTTTTTCTACAGTATATCACAAGCCATCACATAAATCAAACAATTGTTTGAAATTATTTTTAATATCTCAAGCTTCCGGCTTTCTCGCCGAAACGGCTCTGGTAATGCCGCGCAGATCTTTTCGGAAGTTGATCTCGTCAAAGCCCGCCTGCTCCAAAAGCCGCCCGACAGCGTCTTCCTGCGACAGGCCAAATTCGAAGCAGACCGTGCCGCCGGGGCGCAGCGCCGCGTCAAAATTTTTGACGATCGCGCGGTAAAAGTCCAGTCCGTCCGCGCCGCCCTCCAGTGCCAGATGCGGCTCATACGCCCAGACGGAGACCGGAAGCTCCGCCATCTCCTTCGTCGTGATATACGGCGGGTTCGAGACGATCACGTCGAACTGGCCGAGAAATTTTGCCGCCGGCTGCAAAACATCGACAGAAAATGCCGTCACGCGGTGCTTGAGCCGAAGCTTTGTCATGTTCAGCCGCGCCACACGAAGGGCCTTGTCCGAAACGTCCGCAAGCGTCACGCGGGCGCTTTCCACCTTATACGCGACCGCAAGGCCGATGCAGCCCGAGCCGGTGCACAGGTCCAGGACCCGCTGCGGCGCGGGGTAGTCGCGGGCTGCCTCGATGGCAAGATCGGTCACGGCCATCGTATCGTCGCGCGGAATGAGAACGTCCGGCGTAATGGTAAGCGGCAACCCGTAAAAGCTCCACTCGCCGAGAATATAGGCAAGCGGCTCGCCTGCCAGCACGCGGGATAAATAGCCGTTCAGCGTCTCTTCGATGGCCTCCGAGGCATATAGCTCGCGGTCAGCCAGCAAGGACGTGACCGATTTTCCGGACGCGAGGGCCAGCAGCTCTCTTGCGTAGACTGCTGCATTGTCTCCTTCGATCGGGCGCAGGGCCTTTCTGGCGTTTAAGTACAGCTCTCCGTATTTTTTTACCATCGGTCCGCGCCTTCCTGTTCGGGAAGCACGAGCGTCAGCGCTTCAATGGCCACTTCGATCATCGAGTCGTCCGGCTCGTTTGTCGTAAAGTACTGGAACCACATACCGGGCGCAGTGAGAATATGGGTAAGTTTATTGTCGTGCCGGCCGACGAGGCGATTAAATTCATACGCGATGGCCACGATGAACGGCAGCATCACGATCCGCGAGAGCAGCCGCAGAAGCGTGTTGGAGATCGGGAAAATGGCGCTGAAGAGCGCTGAAATGAGGATCGAAATGATGATCACGACGAACAGAAAGCTCGTGCCGCAGCGAGGGTGCAGCCTTGTCTGCGGGCGGACGTTTTCAACGGTAAGCGGAAGCTCCGCTTCGTAGCAGCGGATCGTTTTATGCTCCGCGCCGTGGTAGGAAAACACGCGCTTCATGTCCGGCGTTTTGGACACAAAGATCATGTAGCCCAGGAAAATAAGAATGCGGATGACGCCTTCGAGAAGACTGCGGAGCACCGCGTGCTCCTTTAATCCCGGGATAAGCCCCGCGATGAGCGTCGGCAGCAGGAAGAAAAGCCCCACCGACAGCGCAATGCCGAGCACGACCGAAAGAGAGACGACGGCCTTTTCAAGCTTTTCCGAGCCCAGCTTCTTTTCCAGCCATTTTTCAAATTTCGAGGGTTCACCCTCCTGCTCGGGGAAAAAGTCCGCCGAGTACATGAGCGCCTTCACGCCGTTTACCATCGAAGAGCCGAAATTCACCACGCCGCGGATGAGCGGCCATGTGAGGATGCCGGTCTTCTTTTTGATCGGCTCGACCTTCCGCACAAGCCCTTCCGGCCCGCGCACGACGATGGCCCGCTTGTCCGGGCCCTGCATCAAAATGCCCTCGATGAGAGCCTGTCCGCCAATGAGCGTCTTGAATTTTTCCTGACTGGCGGTTCGATTCTGTTTCATAAGTGCCTCTATTCTTCCCCCGTGGGGATGGAAATGGTAACAAGGGTGCCGCCGCCCTCGGCGTTCTCGAGCGTGATCGTGCCGCCGTGCATGGTGACGATCTCCTCGCACACGGCCAGGCCGATGCCGCTGCCTCTGGCTTTGGAGCTTCCCTTGTAAAATTTCATTTTGACGTGCGGCAGCTCCTCTTCGGGGATGCCGGGGCCGTAGTCCCGGATGCGCACGACGATTTTGCTGTCCTCCACGCCGATGGACGCGGTGATGCGCTTGCCGTCGCCGCCGTGCTTGGCCGCGTTGTCGAGAACGTTCAAAAAGACCTGCCGCATCCGCGCCACGTCGCACGCGATCTCCGGCACATCGTCCTCACACGGCTCATATTCGAGCGTGATGCCCTCCTGCTTGAGTCTCGAGCCGTACATGAAGACCGTGTCTTCAAATTCTGCCAACAGGTCCGCCTTTTCCACGTTCAGCGTAAACCGGCCGTCCTGCATCCGCGTGAATTCGAGAAGCTCTTCGACCATGCCGGTCAGCCGCTTGGCCTCGCGCAGGATGATGAGCATCCCGCGCTTTGTCTCAGGCTCCAGATTGCCGGAGGAAAGCAGCGTCTCGCCCCAGCCGGAGATGGCGGTCAAGGGCGTTCTGAGCTCGTGCGACACAGACGACATGAACTCCGACTGCGTTTTTTCCGACTGGCCGATCTTGACGGACATATCGTTGATGGTGTCAGCAAGCTCGCCGATCTCATCGTCATAGTGCTTCGGGATCTGCACGCCGTAAGAGCCCGCGGCGATGCGCTTGGCCGTAGCGGTGATCTCCGTGACAGGCTCTATGATCGAGCGGATGAAAAAGCTGCTGATAAAAAACATCGACGCGATGAAAATGAGCCCCGCCGTCAGCGCGATGAGCCCCACCATCAAAACCTGCCGGTCGACGTTTTGAAGGCTCGTCACGTACCGCAGAACCCCGATGACCTCGCCGTTGGAGTAGATCATCGGGCTCGAAACGGCTAAGATGCGTTCGTGCGTGTCGGGATCTTTTCCCTGAAAGCACGCGAGCTTCCGGGTGCTGACGGCCTGCTGAATGTCGGGTGTGGTCGGGCTTTTGCCCGCAAATTCGCCGTAAGAGGAGGCGACGAGCTTGCCGCCGGCTGTGATGAATTGCAGCTCCAGCTTGTCCTTTTCCTCAAAGGTCTCTGCAAACTGGATGCACGACTGGTAGTATTCGTTGTAGCTCTGGCTGATATAGTTGCCGAAAAAGTCGGTCGTGGTCTTCGCCTTCGCCTCTAACCCTGAGCGCACGTTGGAGTAGTAATACGCGCCCAGGCAAAGCGTCACCGCCGCCACGCACAACGCCGCCAGCACGACCATGACGCTGACGTTGTTGACCAGCCACCGCCGTTCGAGCCCTGCAAGATGCCGCTTTTTCGGCGCGGCCTTTTTCAGCGTTTCCGTCAGACGCCCCATTTGTATCCGAAGCCCCAGACGGTCGTAATATAGATGGGATTTGCCGTGTCGTCTTCGATTTTGATGCGAAGGCGGCGGATGTTCACGTCGACGATCTTGAGCTCGCCGTCATAATCCCGGCCCCAGACGGTCGTCAGAATGTCCTCGCGCGAGAGCGCTCTTCCGGGGTTCTGCATGAAAAGCTTCATGATCGCGTACTCGACCTGCGTGAGCTTGATGCGCTTGCCCTCTTTGTCCAGAGTCCGGTTTCTCGTGTTGAGCACGAACGGGCCCTGCGTGAGCTCGACGGAGTCCATCTGCGCGTCGTTTCCGATGCGGCGGTAGAGTGCGTCGATGCGGGCCGTGAGCTCGGCCGGGCTGAAGGGCTTTGTCATATAATCGTCCGCGCCGGTCATGAGGCCCGTGACCTTGTCCATCTCCTGGCTTCTGGCCGTTAACATAATAATGCCGATCTTCTTATCCGTCGCGCGGATATTGCGGCAGACCTCAAACCCATCGATGTCGGGCAGCATGATATCCAGGATCGCAACGCCGACGTCCGGATGCGCCTTGAGCTTTTCCAGCGCCTCCATGCCCGTTCCGGCCTCGATGACCTCATAGCCCGCGCGGTTGAGATTGATGACAACAAAGCTGCGAATACTGACCTCATCTTCAAGAATCAACACTTTTTTCATAGAACCGCTCACTTTCCTTCTGTCTCCCCGGAATTCCAGTCGACATATATGATATGGAACATCTGACGAAGAGTCTCCTGCGTCAGATCCTTGACCTGTTCGGCCGTGCCGAGGCTGGCGGCAAAGACGGTGTCGTTCTGCTCCAGAAGCACGAACCTGCCGTCCTGTGCCGCGTTTTCGGCGCGGTGATCGCCTGTGAAGGCGTAGATGGTGAAGATCGGCATTGACGGCGCCGAGCCGTTCCAGCTGGAAAAGACAAGGCCGCCTCTGGCCCCCTCCACCTCCGGCGCGGCGCTGATGGTGATGCGCTCGTCCCAGCTTTCAGGGATCTCCACATACCAGCCGCCAGAGAAGCGGTGATACGTGCGCAGGACGATCGTCTTCGTGCCGTCGGGGTCTAAATGATACCAGCGGATGAGAGAATACGTCTCCCCCGCCGCGTCCGCCGCCGGAAGCGCAACAAGCTCCGGAAGCTCCACAAGGCCATCGCCGTTAATATCGCACGCGCAGGCAAAGGGATTTCGCACCGTCTGCTGCGCAGGTTCGTCTGCCGTCAGGCTCTGAAACGAGCCGCCGCGGAAGATGAAAACGTCCGTCGTCAAGGAATCGCCGTCCAGAACCCCCGTCACGAAGACCGCCGGGAGATTGTAGGCCACGAGCCCTGTCGTCATGCGCTTGATCTTCGTGACGCCGGAAGAGAGCTTTACCTCGCTGCCGCGCTCCATCGCGCCGTCTTTATAGCGGTAAAGCTCGGCCTCGCCGGGGCGATTTTCCGTGTCGATGCGAAGAACGAACAGATCCTGCTTGCCGTTGTTATCGAGGTCGCACAGCGTAAACTGGCTGTAGTTTGCCGTCATGAGCGTGGAAACCTCGCCGCCGTCGAGCCGGTACGCACTCACCGACTGCAAGACCTGATCGCTCAGCTGCCGGCCGATGATGAGCTCCAGCCCCGCCTCGCCGTCGAGATCGGCATACTCGGCTCTTGCAAAGGCCGCGCCGTTTCCCTCGATGACCGCGACATTCTGATACGTGCCGTCCGCTTTGTCAAAAATATAGGCCTTCAGGGGCTTTTCGCCGCTCGTTTTCGCGAAGACGACGGCCTCTTCTTCTCCGTCGCCGTCCAGATCGTTCAGCTGCACGGACTGCTGGTTGCTGCCGGAGATGGGCGCGGAATATGCGCAGCCCGCTTCGTCCATGACCTCGTCGATGGCCTTCTGCAAATTGTCATATTCGTCCGAATGCCGCGGCAGCGTGTACATCTCGTCCACCGTCTTGGCAAAGCAGCCGGAAAGCAGCAGACCCATCAGCAGCAAACCTGCCGCCAGCGCAATTCTTTTCCGCCTCAAAGCCCTGCTCCCCCTTTTACCAAATGCTTATTTTCATTGTATCACAAATTGTTACGGATGTGTAGCGCTTTTGTAAAAAATTCCTCATTTGAGCACGACATTTTTTTCGCCCAGCAGCCCGCGCAGCTCTTGCAGCATAATATCCTCCGGCATACACCTGCCCGCCATGCGAACGCCGGTGTCCGCGTAGTACACGACAGTCTTCGTCCGGCCGGGGAACATATTTAAGATAGGGACGATCTTCTCGCTTCCGGCCTGTCCGGTGTGCGCGATCTTGAGGTACAGCGTTTTGTTTGCCAGCGCCTGCGCCGTTTCGCGCCGCATTTCGCCCTTCGCATCGTACTCGGAAAGCTTCCAGACGCGGCTGACGATCAGCTGCGGGTCTTTGTCGTCACGCACGGAAATGCGCCCGGAGATCACGACCGCCGAGGTCTCGAACAGAAGCGAGCCGAACTGCCCCAGCGCGTTCGAAAACGTCAGAAGCTCCATCGAGCCGGTGTCGTCCTCCAGCGTCACATAGGCCATCATCGACTGGTTTTTCGTCGTCTTCATCTTGACGCTCTGGACGATGCCCGCGATCGACACGACCTGCTCGTCGGAAAATTCGTCCGTGTGCTCGGAAAAGCTCTCCAGGATCGCGCCGATGCTCACGACATTCGCGCCCTTGAGCCGTTCGCGGTACGCGTCCATCGGGTGGCCGGAGAGGTAAAGCCCCGTCGTTTCGCGCTCCATTTTCATTTTTTCTTCCATGGGAAGCTCGGCAAGCGCCGGCACGTGCACCTCGGGAACGGCGGCATCCTCGTCACTTCCGCTCAAATCGAAAAGTCCGATCTGCCCGTCGACATTTTTGCGCTTTCCGGCCGCGACGGTATCTAAAACCGCATCGTAGATCTGCAGCATCTGCGAGCGGTAGAGCCCGAAGCAGTCGCACGCGCCACATTTGATGAGATTCTCCAAAGCGCGTTTGTTGAGGTCCGTGCCGTACATTCTCTGGCAGAAATTCTCGAGTCCTGTAAACGGCCCCTGCTCGGCGCGGTTGGCCATGACCTTCTGGATAAAGCCGCGCCCGATGTTTTTGATCGCAGCCAGACCAAACCGGATGCCGCCGGGCACGACCGTAAAGTGATCGTTCGACTCGTTGATATCCGGCGGCAGAACGGCGATGCCCATCGCCTTGCACTCGGCGATGTACTCCGAAATTTTGACCGAGCTGTCTAAAACCGACGTCATCAGCGCCGCCATATACTGCCTGGGGTAGTAATACTTGAACCACGCTGTCTGGTACGCGATGACCGCGTAGCAAACCGAGTGCGCCTTATTGAACGCGTAGTTCGCAAAGTCGTACATTTCGTTGTAAATGGACTCCGCCACCTGCGCCGGAATGCCGTTGGCCTCGCAGCCGCAGATGCCGCGCGCGGGGTCGCCGTGCAGAAACGCGCCGCGCTCTTTTTCGATGTCCTTGACCTTCTTCTTGGACATCGCCCGGCGCACCATGTCGGCCTGTCCGAGCGAGTATCCGCCGAGCTTGCGGAAGATCTCGATGACCTGCTCCTGATACAAAATGCAGCCGTAGGTGACCGACAAAATGGGCTCTAACGACGGGTGCTTGTATTGGACGAGCTTCGGGTCGTTTTTGCAGGCGATGAGGCGCGGAATGGAGTCCATCGGGCCGGGCCGGTAGGCTGCGACGATGATCGACAGGTCTTCAATGGACTGCGGCTTGAGCCCCACGCAAACGCTCGTCATGCCGGTCGATTCCATCTGGAACACACCCGACGTTCTTCCCTGCGTCAGCATTTCCATGACCTTGGGGTCATTATCGGTGACTCTCGCCATCGAAAAATCGGGCTCTGTCTTCCGGATATCCTGGATCGCGTCCTCGATGACCGTGATATTCCGAAGACCTAAAAAGTCCATTTTGAGAAGTCCCAGCTCTTCGAGCGTCGTCATCGTGTACTCGGTGACGGTCGTCTCGTCGTTCGTCGCCAGCGGCACGTAATCGTAAACCGGAAGGCGCGTGATGACGACGCCTGCCGCGTGTGTAGACGTGTTGCGGGGCATTCCCTCGAGGGCCATCGCGGTGTCGATAAGATTTTTGACGCGCGGATCGGAATCCACCATTTCTTTGAGCCGCGGAGACACGCGCAGCGCCTCTTTGAGCGTCATATGCGGCGTCGCGGGAACCAGTTTTGCGACCACGTCCGTTTCGGCAAAGGTAAAGTTGAGCGCTCTTCCCACGTCGCGGATCGCGCCTCTGGCCGCCATCGTGCCGAACGTGACGATCTGCGCGACATGATCGTCTCCGTATTTTCGCCGGACATAATCGACCACCTCGCCGCGCCGCGTGTCTCCGAAGTCCATGTCGATATCGGGCATCGTGACGCGCTCGGGGTTCAGGAAGCGCTCGAAAAAGAGGCCATACTTCATGGGGTCGATCTCGGTGATATACAGCGTATACGTCACCATCGAGCCTGCCGCGCTGCCGCGCCCGGGGCCGACGGGAATGCCCGCTTTTTTCGCGAAATTGACAAAATCCCAGACGATGAGGAAGTAATCCGTAAAGCCCATCTTGTCGATCATGTTGATCTCGTATTCCATCTGGGCTCTGTACTCCGGGTGCTCGTCGCCGTAGCGCTCTTTGTAGCCCTTGTCGCAGAGCTCTTTGAGGTACGTCAGAGAATCGTACCCTGCGGGCAGCTTGAATTCCGGCAGGTGGTATTTGCCGAAGGTAAACTCGACGTTGCACCTGTCGGCAATTTTCGCCGTGTTTTCGATGGCCTCGGGATAGGCGGCAAAAAGCTCTCGCATCTGCGCTTCGGATTTGAGGTAAAACTCCTGCGTCTCAAACTTCAGCCGGTTCTGATCGTCTACGGTCTTTCCCATCTGGATGCACATAAGAACGTCCTGGATGCCGGCGTCCTCGGGTCTTAAATAGTGCGCGTCGTTTGTGGCCACAAGCGGCAGACCCGTTTCTTCGGATAATCTCACGAGCTGTTGGTTGACCTTCGGCTGCTCGGAAAGACCGTGATCCTGCAATTCCAGATAGTAGTTTCCCGGTCCGAAAATTTCCGCGTGCTCGAGTGCCGCCTTCTTCGCGCCTTCATAGTCTCCCTGCATGAGAAGCTGGGGAAGCTTCCCTGCCAGGCACGCAGAAAGGGCGATGAGGCCCTCGTGGTGCTCGCGCAGCAAGTCCATATCCACACGCGGGCGGTTATAAAAGCCGTCTAAAAAGCCGCGCGATACCATGTAGCTCAAATTCCGGTAGCCGGTCTCGTTTTCGCACAGAAGCACCAGATGATACGCTTCCCTGTCGAGCGCATGGACCTTGTCAAAGCGCGTTCTCGGCGCGACATAGACCTCGCAGCCGATGATGGGCTTGACGCCCGCCGCCTTTGCGGCCTTGTAAAAATCGATCGCGCCGTACATGACGCCGTGGTCGGTGATGGCGACGGCGCTCTGGCCGAGCTCCTTGACTCTCTCCATGAGCTGGGAAATGCGGCACGCGCCGTCAAGCAGGCTGTATTCCGAGTGGACGTGCAGATGAACAAAGCTCATACGGTTTCCTCCAATGCCCGCGCCAGCTCCAGAAGCTTTCGCATCCGGTGGTTGATGGCGGATTTTGTGATGGGCGGGTCTAACATCGCGGCCAGCTCCTGCAAGGTAGCCTCCGGATTTTCCTTGCGCAGCAGGGCCGTTTCCCGGAGCCTTCCGGGAAGCTTCTCCAGCTCGCCGGACGCTTCGAGTGCGCGGATGGCCGCCATCTGCCCCAACGACGCGTCGACGACCTTTGTTAAGTTTGCCGTCTCGCAGTTGACGCGGCGGTTGACGCCGTTTCGAAGATCCTTTTCGACCTTCGCCTCCATCACGCCCATTGCCGATACCTGCGCCCCGATGGCGGTCAGGAAATCTTCAATGTAGTCGCTCTGCTTGAAATACAGAATGTTGTTGCCGCCG
Organism: Clostridiales bacterium UBA6388; assembly: GCA_002437575.1. Lineage (GTDB taxonomy): Bacteria > Bacillota > Clostridia > Oscillospirales > Oscillospiraceae > CAG-170. Next base: position 13,174 of record DJQK01000023.1, read on the forward strand.
CGCGTGAGCTCCTTTGGGGAAAACCCGCATTCCATAAAAAGCGCACACGTCTCGCGGCTGACCTTATAGTGCGACGTCGTCATCTCCAGATGGTAGCGCTTAGCAGGGTCCGTGACCGAGCCGCCGGCCAGAAACGCGCCGCGCAGATACGCCATGCACTGCGCCTCTTCTTCAAGAAGGCCGAAATTGACGTGCAGCGTCAGGCTGGCTTTCAGATCCATTTGCAGGGCGTCAAATATTTTCGAGATCTTTTCCTCGCTCGTGACGGCGAATTGGAGCTTTCCCCTTTCGTGCGCGGCGGGCTCCTGATCAAAGCTCACGCCGAAGGCCTTTTTGAACAGCTTCGGCAGCCGCGCGGCAAAGTCCTGGCTCTCGGTGATGATGCGCACCTCGGCGCTTGTAAACGTGTTGCAGTAGAGCAGAACGCCGTACCCCTCTGCCAGCGCGCAGGCACGCGGGCTCAGGGACTGTTTGCAGAGCTCGGCTTTGACGTTGGATGAAAAAGACATAGGTGCGCCCCTTTCAATCGATTCTAAATTCGCGCCAGACGGACAGGATCGCCCGGGCCAGCTCGTCCGGATTGTGCCGGATATAGCGCCCCGGCGTGCAGATGGGAAATTCGCGGAGCTGGACGCCGAGGCGCTCGACCTCGTCGGGCGTGGTGAGCAGCTGCGTGACGCCTTCTTTTACGTAGGGCTCGAGATATTCGTCCGTGACCTTCCGGTTGTTGGCGATGCACACGTCCATGACGCCCATGCCCGCGTGGGAGAAGATCGCCTTGATATGGTCAGCCGCCGAATAGCCGTCCGTCTCGCCGTCCTGCGTCATGATGTTAAGCACGTAGCACTTAAGCGCCCGCGCCCTTGTGACGGCTTCGGCAATGCCGTCGACAAGAAAGTTCGGGATGATGCTGGTGTACAGGCTTCCGGGCCCCAGAACGATCACGTCCGCGTCTGCAATTGCCTCCAGCGCGTCCGGAAGCGGCTGCGGGTGCTCGGGAACGAGGCGAATTTTCCGGATGCGGCAGTCATTTAATTTTTTCGCGTAGAAAATTTTGCTCTCGCCAAGACAGCGCGAGCCGTTGTCAAATTCGGCCTCCAGGTGCACGTTCTGGTTCGTGACCGGAAGCACGCGCCCGGTGATGGCCAAAACGTCTCCCATACGGTGCACGGCCTCGTCAAAAGAGCCCGAAATGCCGTTCATCGCAGCCAGAAACAGATTTCCGAAGCTCTGCCCCGCGAGGCTTCCTTCGGTGAAGCGGTAATTGAGTAACTTCTGCATCGTGGGCTCGGTGTTCGCTAAGGCCATGATGCAGTTTCGGATATCGCCCGGCGGCAGCATCCCGAGATCCTCCCGGAGCATCCCGGAGCCGCCACCGTCGTCTGCAACGGTGACGATGGCCGTTATGTATTTGCTGTAGCGCTTGAGCCCGCGCAGCATCGCAGATAACCCATGTCCGCCGCCGATGGCGACAATGTGCGGCATCCGCTTTTTGGGCTCATAGAGTCTGATCGTTTCAAAGTCCGCCATGCTTTACCCCCGATTCCGTTCCATATCGCGGTGGCGAAGATTGGCGCAGTAGCCGCGCTTGGAGATAAAATCGTAAAGGGCCGAGGCGATGCAGCTCGACCGGTGCTGGCCTCCGGTGCAGCCGACGGCGATGACGAGATCGGTTTTCCCTTCGTCTACGTAATTGGGAAGCAAAAACGCGAGCAGATCCTCCGTTTTTTCTAAAAAATCCTTCGTCTGCTGATACTGGAAGATGAAGCTTCGCACCGGCTCGTCCATTCCGGTCAGCTTCTTGAGCTCGGGAATGTAATAGGGATTCGGCAAAAAACGCACGTCAAATACTAAATCCGCGTCCAGCGGCAGGCCGTACTTAAAGCCAAAGGACAACACCGTCACGTGCATCGCGCGTTCGCGCACGCCGCCCGCGACAAGGTCGATGAGCTTGCCGCGCAGCTTTCCTGTGGATAAATTCGTTGTGTCGATGATGGCGCTGGCTCTTGTGCGCACAGGCTCTAACAGCTGCCGTTCGCGCTCGACCGCGTCGAGGACTGAAACGCCGCCGCGCATCAGCGGATGCAGCCGCCGCGTTTCCTTGAAGCGCTTGACGATGACCTCGGTGCTGGCCTCGATGAAGAAGATCGAGTATTCCAGGTGCATTTCGTCGAGCTTGTCGAGCGACTGAAAAAGAGAATCAAACGTCATGCTGCTTCTGACGTCCGTCACCAGCGCGACCTTTTCGAACCGGCCCTTTGTCGCCAAACAAAGACTTGCAAACTGCGGGATCATCTCTGCCGGCATATTATCCACACAGTAAAACCCGAGGTCTTCTAAATCCGACGCGGCCTTGCTCTTTCCCGCGCCGGAAAGACCCGAAATGATGATAAACTGCATTGTTCCTCCTACCAGATGCGAACCTCCGGCTGTAAAGAAAAGCCGGACGTTTCAAAAACCCTCTTCTGTACGAGCGCGATGAGCTTTTTGACGTCGTCTGCCGTGGCGTCTGCGGTATTGACGACGAAGCCCGCGTGCTTTTCGGATACCTGCGCCCCGCCGACGCGCGTTCCCTTTAAGCCCGCCTCTTGAATGAGCGCCCCCGCAAACGCGCCCTCCGGCCGCTTGAACGTGCTGCCCGCGGACGGAAGCTCCAACGGCTGCGACGCGCGTCGCTTTTCGATCAGCTCCTGCATTTTCGCGCTGATTTCCGCTTTGTCCCCCAGCGCAAGCTGCAAGCGCGTTTTCACGATGATCGCGTCCATTTTTTCAAACGCGCTCGTGCGGTACGAAAAGCCCTGCGCTTCGCCGGAAAAAACCTGCGTTTCGCCGTCCATCGTCAAAACCGTGGTTTCGATCGCGGCCTGCTTCATCTCCCCGCCGTAAGCGCCCGCGTTCATGTAGATGCCGCCGCCGACGGTTCCGGGAATGCCGTGGGCAAATTCCAGGCCGGTCAGGCTGAGATTTTTCGCGAAGACCGCCGTTTTGGAGAGCGTCTCGCCCGCGTACGCTTCGATTTTTCCGCCGCCTAAGTCAGATAAACCCAGCAGCGCGTCTTTTGTGCACACGACGAGCTCTCGCAGACCCTCGTCGGGCGCCAGCACGTTCGTTCCCGCGCCTAACATTCGCGGCGTAATGTCGTATGAGGCCGCAAAACGCAGCACCTGCGCCAGCTGGTTTTCATCCGCGGGCTTTACAAAAAGCGCCGCCGGGCCTCCGATGCGAAACGACGTGTGCCGCGCAAGCGGCTCTTCTTCCAGTATCGTCAAAGCGGGCACAGCCTGTTGCAGCTCTTTCGAAATTTCCTTCCAGTCGATCATAAACGCCTCCGGGTGGACAATTTTTCATTATATATCATAGCACAAAGCATCCGGAAATGATACTGCTTCTTTGTGAATTTCCCGCGCAAAAAATGACGCACGGCAAAAACTGTCGTGCGCCACTGCTTTTTTCGAATTTTAATCGTCCTTGTTGGCAAAAAATCTTCCCATCTGCTCGGTAAACTCGAGCGCGGCGTTGTAACCCATGCGCTTCTGGCGGTTGTTGATGGCCGCGACCTCGAAGATGACGGCAAGATTTCGGCCCGGCGTGATGGGGATGGTGATCGACGGGACCTTCACATCGAGGATTTCGGTGTACTGCGTCTCGATGCCGAGCCGGTCATACGCCTCGCCGTCGCGCCACGGGACCATGTTGATGATGAGGTCAATGTTGCAGCTGTCTTTGACTGCGCCCATGCCGAAGAGCTTTGCGACGTTAATGACGCCGATGCCGCGCAGCTCAATGTAGTGCCGCAAAACCTCGGGGGCGTTGCCGACGAGCTGCCGGGAAGATACCTTTCGAATTTCGACCGCGTCGTCTGCAATGAGCCGGTGGCCGCGCTTGACCAGCTCGATGGCTGTCTCGCTCTTGCCGATGCCGCTGTCGCCGTTGATGAAGATGCCCTCGCCCGAAATTTCGACGAGCACGCCGTGCCGCGTGACGCGGGGAGCCAGCGACTGCTTCAGAGACGTGATGAGGCTCGATACGACATAAGACGTCGCCGCGTGAGAGCCCAGCACCGTCACGTCGTATTTTTTCGCCATCTCCAGACACTCCGGCAGCGGTTCATAGTCCCGCGCGATGATCAGCACCGGAATTTTATAGGACAGGAAACGGTCAAAAATGACCATGCGCTCCTCGTGCGAGAGCTTTTTCAAATACGCCATCTCGACCGTGCCGCAGACGTAAATGCGCATGGGCTCGAAATGGTCAAAAAAGCCGGCCAGATGAAGCCCCGGGCGGCTCACATCGTCGACGGTCACGTGGATCTTTTCATAGTCCGTGGCCTTGTAAAAAAAGCTGAAATCAAACTCGTTCACAAGCTCCGACAAGCGGACAGAATAGGTCGATGCCATCGTCTGTTCCTCTCTTTCTTCTCTGCCCTGTGCGCACAGCCCATAGCCCTGCGCAGTTTCCGGCATAACAACTGCTTGTATTATAGCCAATTCGCTGCACTTTGGCAACCTCGAAATTGCGCAGGCAGATTTTCAGAAAATTTTTCATTTTTCTTGGAATTTGTACTTGCATTTTGGAAAGAGTTCTGCTATTATATTTGTCGGCGCTTTAAGAGCGTCGGGACCCGATTTTCCAATGGCAAGGAGGTGCAACTGATGGCAAAGTGCGATATCTGCGGCAAGGGCGTTACGTTCGGCATTAAGGTCTCCCATTCTCACAGAAGATCCAACCGTGCATGGAAGCCCAACGTCAAGCGTGTCAAGGCGATCGTTGACGGTACTCCGCGCCATGTTTACGTCTGCACAAGATGCCTCCGCTCGAACAAGGTTGAGCGCGCAATCTAAGAGCTTCGCAAAACAAATGGACAAGCCAACCGGCTTGTCCATTTCTTTTGCGAAAAAAGGCTGCGCCCTGCCGCAGCGCAAAGTTTTGCCAGCTTCGCTGTCAAAATTCACGTTTGCAGGGCGAAAAGTATTTTTTGCCACGCACAGGTCGCGGCAAAAAATGATTCAAATGAATTCGCGGCTTGCGAGCCGCGAACTCTGCGAGGCTTTTCAGTCTAAAAGGAACTTCACCATCTGCACCTCGTCGCGATATGTGCCGTCCTTGAGCAAGAACGCGTGCGGGATGCAGCCCATTTCCTGAAAACCGAGCTTTCGGTAAAGTCCACGTGCGCGTTCATTGTCCGCGAACACGCCGAGCTCGACTTGGGTAAAGCCGTTTTCCTTCGCCTGTTCGAGCGCCTTCGCGATCAAAATCGTCCCGAGGCCGAGGCCCCACGCTTTTTTCTTGATGGAAATGCCGAGGCTTGCCCGGTGGCGCAGTTTAAGGTGGTCCGAAATTTCATTCACGCTGCAATTTCCGACAAGCTCGCCGTCTAAAAACGCAGCCAGCATGAAGCTTCTCTCATCGTCCAGCATCGCCTGCAAGCGCTTCTGCGCGGCCTCCAGCGACTGGCTGCACTCTTCGGGGTACCGCACCATAAAGTGCGTCTCGCCGCTCGTCAGGCGCAGATACGCGTTCAGCTGCGCCGCGTCCGAAGGTTCCGGGCTTCGAAGGACAGCCGTCGTTCCGTCCTTGAGCGTCGCGGTAGTTTCCTGAATGACCATACACGTCTCCCCTTTTGTAAAATTCCCGGAAGAAGCCGCACTTCTCCCGGGAATCTGTTTAGATTTCTTCCTTGTCACCCTTCTGGCGAATGGTGATCTTGATGGGCGTGCCGGTGAGGCCGAAGACGGCGCGGATCTGGTTTTCCAGATACCGCTGATACGAAAAATGGAACAGCCGCGCGTCGTTGCAGAAGATCACAAAGTGCGGCGGCTTCACGCCGACCTGCGTCATATAGTAGATCTTGAGCCTGCGCCCCTTGTCCGTGGGCGGCTGGACTCTGGCCGTCGCGTCCTCGAGAATATTGTTGAGCATACCGGTCGTGATGCGCATGGAGTTCTGGTTCGACACGGCGTTGACCATCTCGAAGAGCTTGTCGACTCTCTGGCCCGTGAGCGCGGAGATGAACAGCACCGGCGCATAGGTCATGTAGCTGAGGTCTCTTCGGATATCGTCGGTCATCTTCTGCATGGTGTTCGTGTCCTTTTCGACCATGTCCCACTTGTTGACCACGATGATGCACGCCTTGCCCGCCTCGTGGGCTAAGCCCGCGACCTTCGTGTCCTGCTCGGTGACGCCTTCGTTCGCGTCAATTAAGATCAGGCACACGTCCGCGCGTTCGATCGCGGAAACGGAGCGCAGGTTCGAATATTTTTCCACCGCATCGTCGACTTTGGACTTCCGGCGCATACCGGCGGTGTCAATGAACAGATATTTGCCGAACTCATTTTCAAAATAGCTGTCGATGGCGTCGCGCGTAGTGCCGGCGATATTCGAGACGATGACGCGTTCTTCGCCCAAAATGCGGTTGAGTAAGCTCGATTTTCCGACGTTCGGCTTTCCGATGATGGCGACCTTGATGACGTCCTCGTCGTATTCTTCGTCGTCACTCTCCGGGAAATTTTCCACGCACGCGTCGAGAATATCGCCCGTGCCGTGGCCGTGGACAGCCGAGACCTCGATGGGGTCTCCGAGGCCGAGCGAATAAAACTCATAAACGTCCGGGTTCACGCCGCCGGTGCGGTCGCACTTGTTGACGGACAGAACGATGGGCTTTCTGGATTTTTTGAGCATCGACGCGACCTCGCTGTCCGCCGCGGTCAGGCCCACGGTGACGTCGACCACCATGATGATGACCGTCGCGGTCTCGATGGCGATCTCGGCCTGGCGGCGCATGAACTGGAGCATCTCGCTGTTCGTGCCGGGCTCGATGCCGCCGGTGTCAACGAGCGCGAAGCTCCGGCCGTTCCAGTCGCATTCGCCGTAAATGCGGTCGCGCGTGACGCCCGGCGTGTCCTCGACGATCGCCATGCGCTTGCCGGTGAGTTTATTGAAAAGCATCGATTTGCCGACATTTGGCCGGCCCACGATGGCTACGATCGGTTTTGCCATATGGTTTCCCCCTCTTCACAGGTTGTAGGGTTATCGGTTTGTAGGGGCGGACGACTCTGTCCGCCCTTCGGCAATCACGAATTTGCCGCAGATTTTCGCGTATCGAACGGTTTTCCGCGGGCGGACAGGGTCGTCCGCCCCTACGGGGTTTTCACCATCCATTTTCCGCGCAAAAGAAATAGAGGAAGGTTGTGCACAACCTCCCTCTCATTCTCGTATCGAGCGAACTTACTTGGCTTCAACAGAAATGACTTCACGGCCATTGTAATAGCCGCAAGCCTTACAGGCTCTGTGAGGCAGGCGGGGCTCGCCGCACTTCGGGCAAGCGACAACGCCCGGGATCGCCAGTTTCCAGTGGGAGCTGCGTCTCTTATCTCTTCTCGCGCGGGATACTTTTCTCTTGGGTACTGCCATTTGGTACACCTCCTTGGTTGAAATGCCGCTTGGGCATATTGTCTACTTTTTGTCCAATAACTGCTGTAAGGCAGCAAAGCGGGGATCGGGTTCGGGCTTGCAATTGCAGGGCCCAAGGTTCAGGTTTGCTCCGCACCGGGAGCAGAGTCCTTTGCAATCTTCGCTGCACAGGAGTTTACTGTCCATGTTCAGCACAAAGGTGGTGGTCACGATGTCGTCGAGATCGGCGCAGTCGTCCGTGAGCTCGAACACCCAGGGGTCTTCGAAATCGTCGCTCTCGGGCTCGTTCGTCAGAACCGCGTGCATGGGATACCGCACCTGCCTGTCGAACGCACACGCGCAGCGGTCGCACACGCCGTGAAGCGTCGTCCAGACCTCGCCGGTCAGCTCCAGAACGCCCGCGGTGTTTCGCACCTGTCCCTTTGCAAAAACAGGCTCCGTCACCGGCTTGCTTCCGCCGAACGTCATGTCGCTCAAATCGACGCTCGTCTCAAAGGGCAGCGTTTCGCCGGGTCTCGTCATCAGCTTGCGAAGTTCCAGCAGCATAGCGCCCTCCAATCCATAATCGTGCGATGGATATTATATCGAAAGACGGCCGGAAAGTCAAATGCTTTTTCCAAAAAATTTTGCCTTTTTTCAAATTTCTTTTGCCCGCCTCGCTTTACACCTGCCCGCGCACATGATAAAATCAAGCCGATCAGGAATATGGCCTTTATATTATAAGGAGAAACCCCATGAAAGAACTTCCCATCGGCAAAAACGACGCGGGCCAGCGGCTCGACCGGTTCGTTTCCAAATCGGTCCCCCTGCTCCCGGCATCGCTGCTTCAGAAATACATCCGGCTCAAAAGGATCAAGGTCAACGGCAAACGCGCCGAGCGCGACACGCGCCTGGAGTCGGGCGACACCGTCCAGCTCTATATCAACGACGAATTTTTTGACGTCCCAAAGCAGGAAAATGCGTACCTGACCGTGAGCGTGCCGAAGCTCAACATCGTCTACGAGGACGAACATATCCTGCTTGTTGACAAAAAGCCCGGCCAGGCCGTGCACCCCTACGACGGCTCGGAGTACGGAAAGACGCTGATCGATCACATTCAGGCGTATTTATACGCCAAACGCGAATGGCGGCCCAGAGAAGAAAATTCCTTTACCCCGGCGCTTTGCAACCGCATCGACCGCAACACCGGCGGCATCGTCATCGCGGCCAAGACGGCCGAAGCGCTTCGCGTTCTCAACCAGAAGATCAAGGACCGCGAGATCGACAAGCGCTACCTCTGCATCGTCCGCGGCACGCCGAAGCCCGCCTGCGGAACGCTCGAGGGATATCTTTTCAAGGACGCCGCCAAAAACCGCGTGTATGTCACGAAAACGCCCCAGAAGGGTGCGAAGAGCTGCGCGACAAAGTATCAGGTGCTGAAGACGCAGAACGGCCTGTCGCTTGTCGAGTGCGAGCTCATTACGGGCAGGACGCACCAGATCCGCGCCCAGATGGCCGCCGCCGGCTGGCCGCTGCTCGGAGACGGCAAATACGGGAAGTTAGATAAGCAGTACGACCGCAAAATTCAGGCGCTGTATTCCTATAAACTCACCTTTCGGTTTACCACGGATTCTGGCGGACTTGCCTACCTGAACGAAAAAACCTTCCAGGTTTCGGATGTCGGCTTCGTCTCTGAATACTTTTCCTGATGGCCAGCCCCTCTTTGCAAGAAATTTCGTCAGAATTTTTCGGAAATTTTATTGACAAAGAGGGCCTTACCATATATATTTCTCTTAGTACGCGTCGGGAGGTACAGCCTGCGCGTATTTCCTATGCAAAAATATTGAATGAAACGGGGGATGATAAATGTCCGAAAAGCTTATTCGCTTGTCGAATCTTTCCATGACATTTGAGGATGGCGAGACCATTCTCGACGGTATCGATCTGTACATCAACAACAAAGAATTCCTCACATTGCTGGGTCCCAGTGGATGCGGAAAAACTACAACGCTACGAATTATCGGTGGTTTTCTGACGCCTACGTCCGGCGATGTGTTTTTTAATGGCCAGCGCATCAACGATGTGCCGTCCTATAAACGAAAGATCAACACGGTCTTCCAGCGATACGCGCTGTTTCCTCATCTGGACGTGTATGACAACATCGCCTTCGGCTTGAGGCTTGCCAAGCTCTCCGAGCAGGAAATTGACGAGCGCGTGACGGAAATGCTCGAGATCGTGAGCCTGAAGGGCTTCGAGAACCGCAAAGTCACGTCTCTTTCGGGCGGCCAGCAGCAGCGTGTCGCGATCGCAAGAGCGCTCGTGAACCGCCCGCAGGTGCTGCTCCTTGATGAGCCGCTGGGCGCGCTCGATCTGCGGCTTCGCAAGGATATGCAAAATGAGCTCAAGGACATCCAACAGCGCATGGGCATCACCTTTATCTACGTCACGCACGATCAGGAAGAGGCGCTGACCATGTCCGACACCATCGTCGTCATGAACAAGGGCAAGATCCAGCAGATCGGCACGCCGCAGGATATCTACAACGAGCCCAAGAACGCCTTCGTCGCGGATTTCATCGGCGAGTCCAATATTTTAGACGGCGTGATGCTGGAGGATTATCAGGTCAAGTTCTTCGGCCGCAGGTTCCAGTGCGTGGACAAGGGCTTTGAGAAAAACGAGCCCGTCGACGTCGTCATCCGCCCCGAGGACATTGACATCGTTCCGCCCGAAGAGGGTCACCTCTGCGGCACCGTCACGTCCGTCACCTTCAAGGGCGTGCACTACGACACCATCGTCGACTTCAAGGGCTTCAAATGGCTCATCCAGACGACGGACTTCTGCCCCGTCGACTCGTACATCGGCATTCGCCTGAACCCGGAGGATATCCACATCATGCACAAGAGCGAATACTCCGGTCTTTACGGCGATTATTCGTCCTACAGCGCGGAATACGACGAGATCGCCGACGCGCAGGAGGAAGCCGAAGATGAAGAGTAAGCTTCTTTCCGCACCGTATATCGTATGGATGGTCCTGTTTACGCTCATCCCGCTTTGCATCGTGTTTTACTATGCGCTGACCGATTCCATCACCGGCGAGTTCACATTTGCGAATCTTGCTTCGATGGGAACGTATCTGCCCATTTTCCTGCGCTCGATCTGGCTGAGCCTGTTTGCATCTCTCATCTGCCTTCTCATCGGCTACCCGGTCGCGTATTTTATCGCGCAGTGCAGGCCGCTCACGCAGCGGTTTCTGGAGATGCTCATCATGCTCCCGATGTGCATGAGCTTTCTGCTGCGCACGCTCGCGTGGGTCGCGATGCTGGAGGATACCGGCATCCTCAACAATTTCTTCCGCTCGATTGGCCTGTCTCCCCTGCCCCTCATCCGCTCGAACGGCGCGGTCATCCTCGGCATGGTCTATAACTACCTGCCGTACATGATCCTGCCTTTGTACACGGTCATCATGAAGATCGACAATCGTCTGGTCGAGGCCGCTTTGGACCTCGGCTGTACGCCGAAGCAGGTCTTCACGAAGGTCGTCCTGCCCCTCTCAGGCCCCGGCATCCTCTCGGGCCTGACGATGGTCTTCGTCCCGGCGGTGTCCACGTTCTATATCTCCCAGAAGCTCGGCTCGACCGGCACGACGCTCATTGGCGACGTCATCGAGTCCCAGTTCAAGACCGCGTACAACCCGAATCTCGGCGCGGCGATGAGCCTGGTGCTGATGATTCTGATCTTCGTCTGCGTCGCGATCATGAACCGCTTCGGTGAGACCGATGAAGAGGAGGTCATGGCAAAGGTATGAAGCATTTTAACCGCACTGTGACCGTTCTGGTCTTCATCTTCCTCTATGTCCCGATGATCGTGCTGGCCGTGGCATCTTTTAACGAAGGCCTCGACATTGCGACCTTCAAGGGCTTCACGTTCCGGCAGTACGCCAACCTCTTCCGCGACGAGACGCTTCTGACGCTGCTCAGAAACTCGCTCATCATCGCCGTTTTGTCCAGCCTCATCGCCACGTTCTTCGGCACGATGGCGGCCGTCGGCATCCACTCGATGAAGGGTAAACTGCGCAGAGCCGTCATGACGCTCACGAACATTCCGATGACGAACCCCGATATCGTCACCGGCGTTGCGCTGGCGCTTCTGTTCGCCTTCACCGGCACGATGCTGAGAATCAACTCGATCCTCGGCTTCTGGACGCTTCTCATCGCGCACATTACCTTTAATCTTCCCTACGTGATCCTCAACGTCATGCCGAAATTGCAGCAGATGGACCCCGATCTGGAAGAAGCCGCTTTGGATCTCGGCTGCACGCCGTTTCAGGCGTTTACGAAGGTCGTCATTCACGAGATCATGCCCGGTATTATTTCCGGCGCGCTGATGGCGTTTACGATGAGCCTCGACGATTTCGTCATCTCGTACTTTGTCACCGGCTCGAGCTTCATCACCCTTCCGGTCGAAATTTACAACTACACCAAAAAGCCCATCCAGCCGAAGATCTATGCGCTCTTTACGCTGATGTTCGCGGTGATCCTGGTTTTGATGGTGGTCATGAATCTTTTGCAGGCCAGAAGCGAAAAGCGCGTCCAGCACGGCGCGCAGAGGAGGGCTTCGTGATGAAAAAAAGACTGCTTTCTTCCCTTCTGATCGCGCTCATCCTCGTGAGCCTTCTTCCCACGACGGCCTTCGCCGCCAAAAACGAGATCACGGTCTACAACTGGGGCCAGTACATCTCCGACGGCACGGACGAGAGCATGGACGTTATCAAGGAATTCGAGGAAGAGACCGGCATCAAGGTCAACTATCTGACGTTCGATTCCAACGAGTCGATGTATACCAAGCTCAAAACCGGCGGCACGTCGTATGACATCATCATCCCCTCGGACTACATGATCGCAAAGCTCATCTCTGAGGATATGCTCGAGCCCATCGACTTTGCCAACGTCCCGAACTACGAGTATATTGACGAAGCGTTCCGGAACCAGGCCTATGACCCGGAGAACCAATACTCCGTCCCCTACACCTGGGGCACGGTGGGCCTCATTTACAACACAAAGTATATCTCCGAAGAGGACGCGAAGAGCTGGAGCTGCCTGTGGAACAGCAAGTACGCGGGCAAGCTTCTCATGTTCGATAACCCGCGCGACGCGTTCGCCATTGCCGAGTCGATGCTGGGCTACAGCTTCAACACCGAAGACACGCAGGAGCTCAAAAATGCGGCCGACCTTCTTGCCAGGCAGAAGCCCGTTTTGCAGGCCTACGTCATGGACCAGATCTTTGACAAGTTAGAGCGCGGCGAGGCGTGGGCAGCCCCCTACTACGCGGGAGACTATCTGACGATGGTCGAGGAAAACCCCGATCTTGCCTTCAGCTTCCCCGAAGAGGGCTTCAACATCTTCATTGACGCCATGTGCATCCCGAAGGGCTGCCAGAACAAGGAAGGCGCGGAGGCGTTCATCAACTTCCTGTGCCGGCCGGACGTGTCCGCCGCGAACCTCGATTACATCGGCTACTCCACGCCTGAGACCGCCGCGAAGGAATACATGGATGAAGATGTTATTTCAAATCCCGTGTCCTATCCGGACGAGGAAACGCTTTCCAGAAGCGAATCGTTCGCCGAGCTTGGCATTGAGGCCACGCAGACGATGAACGATCTGTGGCTGTCGGTCAAAACCGAGGGTGCAAACACGACGCTCTATCTTGTGCTGACGCTTGCCGCCATCGCCGCAGTCATCGCGTTCTTTGTCATCTCCGCCGCTCTGACACGGCGCAGAAAAGCACGACGCTGCCGCAAATGGCACGGAGCTGAATGAAAATGAAACCGCGGCATGGTGCTCCCCTGCCGCGGCTTTTCTGTTCAAAAAGAAAATGGAGAATTCCCGAAAAAAATGCTTGCATTTTCATTCGCAGTGTGCTATTATACTGGAGCGCTGATGAAAGCGCGGTATGCGCCGGTAGCTCAGTTGGATAGAGTGACTGGCTACGAACCAGTAGGTCGGGGGTTCGAGTCCCTTCCGGCGTACCAAAACCCCGCAAGAGAAATCTTGCGGGGTTTTGTTTTTTTTCACCTTTCCGTTCCCCCATCTCGAACGCAGCCCGGCCTTTCCGCAAGTTGCTCAAAATTCCGCGCAAAATTTTGTAGGATTTGGCGAGCAGAATTTTTTTGCGGGTGCTTGAAAAAATTTTGCGCAGAACATATAATTGAAGTACAATCTAAGATTGGAAGCTGTAAGGAAGTGTTTCGCACACGGGCTGCAACTATCACTCGGCTTTCCGGCAGAGTGTTTCGGGCGTTTCGCCTGAAGCGCTTTTTTCTATCCAAAAATCCGGGTGAACGCATCAAAACGAGGAGGAACCAGTATGTATTTACTCACAAACGGCCGCTTGATCACCAGAGACCCCAACGGCAAAGGCTACTACGAAAAAGGCGGCGTCGTCTTTGAAGGCAGCAAGATCGTAGAAGTCGGCGAAGAAGCTTCCCTGCGCGCAAAATATCCGCAGGCCGAGATTATCGACGCCAAGGGCAACGTCATCATGCCCGCGTTCATCAACGCCCACACCCACATCTATTCCGCGCTGGCCCGCGGTCTTTCCATCGCCGGCAACAACCCCACCAATTTCTATGAAGTGCTCGACGGCACGTGGTGGGCCATCGACCGCAAGCTGACGCTCGAGGGCACGAGAGCTTCTGCCGACGCGCTTTACATCGACTGCATCAAGCAGGGCGTTACGACGATCTTCGATCATCACGCATCCTATTGCGAAATTCCGGGCTCTTTGTTCCAGATCGGCGAAAGCGCCAAGAAGTTCGGCATCCGCTCCTGCCTGTGCTACGAGGTCTCCGACCGTGACGGCGAAGAGAAGAGCATCCAGGCTGTGAAAGAAAACGCAGACTGGATCTCCTACTGTGAAGAAAAGAAGGACCCGATGTTGGCGGCCATGTTCGGCGGCCACGCGCTGTTTACCATTTCCGACAAGACCTTTGACCGCATGGTCGAGGCCAACAACGGCCGCACGGGCTACCATATCCACGTCTCCGAGGGCATGAACGACGTGTATGACTCGCTTCAGAACTATGGCCGCCGCCCGGTGCAGCGCCTGCATGACCACGGCATCTTAGGCGAAAAGACCATCCTCGGCCACTGCATCCACGTGAACCCGGCGGAAATTGAGCTCATTCAGAATACCCATACAATGGTCGTCAACAACCCCGAGTCCAATATGTCGAACGCCGTCGGCGTGTGCCCGGTGCTTCCGCTGAGTAGAGAAGGCGTCCTTCTGGGTCTCGGCACCGACGCATGGACAAACGATATGATCGAGTCTCTCAAGGCCGCGCTGTGCGTCCAGCGCCTCAATGCGTGCCTGCCGAACGTCGCGTGGTGCGAGGTGACCGATATGCTCTTTAAGAACAACGCGAAAATTGGAGCCAAGTACTTCCCCGACGAGCTCGGCGTTCTCAAGGCCGGCGCTGCGGCGGACATGATCGTCATGGACTACAAGCCCTACACCCCGTTCTCGGACGAGAACATCGACGGCCACATCCTGTTTGGCATGACCGGCAAGCTCTGCCGCACCACGATCGCCAATGGCAAGATCCTCATGAAGGACCGCGAGCTCATCGGTATCGACGAGGAAGCCGAAAACGCGCATATCCTCGAGGCCGCCAAGAAGCTCTGGGGCGAGCTGAATCATAGAGAATACTAATACCATTTGTAGGGGCGGGCGACTCTGCCCGCCCGGCAAAATGCAAATCCGAAACGCGAAACTCTGCGGCGAATTCGTACTTCCCAATGGGCGGACAGGGTCGTCCGCCCCTACAAAAGCCACAGGAATTCCATTCTATCCGAAGGAGGCAATCTCATGTCTGAAAAAATGTATCCGATCCCATTCAAGTCGTTAATGAACTGGGTCGTCACCGAATACGCACGCGAGGGCGAGATCTTCGGCGTGCACACCCCCTACTACGCAAGCGGCAAGACGCTTCCCATCTTCGGTGAGCGCATCGAAACGCCGTTTGGCCCCGCGGCCGGCCCCAACAGCCAGCTGGCGCAGAACATCATCGCCGCTTATATGGCGGGCGCACGCTTCTTCGAGGTCAAGACCGTGCAGAAGATGGACGGTGCGGAGCTTGCCGCGTGTGTGCCGCGTCCGTGCATCCTCGCCGCCGACGAGGGCTACAATCAGGAATGGTCGACCGAGCTCGAAATTCCGCAGGCACGCGACGAGTACATCAAGGCCTGGTGTGCGCTCAAGGTCCTCTCGAAGGTCTACGGCCTCGGCGATCCCGACGGCTTCGTGTTCAATATGTCCGTCGGCTATGATTTAGAGGGCATCAAGGGCGAAAAGGTCAATACTTACATTGATAATATGATGGACGCGTCTGAGACGAAGCAGTTCCAGGAGTGCCTCGCCGTTCTCACCGGGCTCTTCCCGGCGGAAGCCGACTTCATCGCCGCCATCTCCCCCAGAGTTTCCCGCAGCGTCACGGTTTCCACACTCCACGGGTGTCCTCCGCAGGAAATTGAGCGCATCGCCTCGTACCTTCTGACCGAGAAGCACCTTCACACCTTCGTCAAGTGCAATCCGACCATCCTCGGCTACAAGACCGCCCGCGCGATCTTGGATTCGATGGGCTACGACTACATCGTCTTCGACGAGCACCACTTCAACGAAGACCTCCAGTGGGCAGACGCTGTGCCGATGTTCGAGCGCTTGCAGGCGCTGGCCGATTCGAAGGGGCTGGAGTTTGGTCTCAAGCTCTCGAACACCTTCCCGGTCGACACGACGAGAAACGAGCTGCCCGGCACCGAAATGTATATGTCCGGCCGGAGCCTGTTCCCGCTGACGATCGAAATGTGCAATCGGATCAGCCGTCAGTTTCATGGCAAAATGCGCATTTCCTTTGCCGGCGGCGCAGAGTTCTTCAACTGTGACAAGTTATTTAGCGCCGGTATCTGGCCCATCACCGTGGCTACCACCATTCTCAAGCCCGGCGGATACAACCGGCTGCACCAGATGGTCGAAAAGGTCGAAGCGCTTCCCTACCATGCCTTTAACGGCACGGACTCTTCCGCCATCAGCGATCTGTCCACGGCCAGCCACACCGACTTCCATCACCTCAAGCCCATCAAGCCCGTCGCTTCGAGAAAGTCCGAGGAAAAATCTCCGTGGATCGACTGCTTCGTGGCGCCCTGCAAGGGCGGCTGCCCCATCCATCAGGACATCCCCGAATACATTGAGCTCTGCCGCAAGGGACTTTTCGGCCCGGCTTTGAAGCTCATCACCGAAAAGAACGCGCTGCCGTTCATCACCGGCACCATCTGCGCCCACCGCTGCCAGAACAAGTGCACGCGCAATTTCTACGACGAGTCCGTCCAGATCCGTGACACCAAGCTCCTTGCCGCCAAGAAGGGCTACGGCGCTCTGATGGCCGATATCAAGGTCCCCGAGAAGATCAATGGCAAGAAAGCCGCCATCATCGGCGGCGGCCCGACGGGTATCGCTGCGGCGTACTTCTTAGGCCGTGCCGGTATCGAGACCACCATTTTTGAGCGCGAAGAAAAGCTCGGCGGCGTGCCGCGCTACGTCATCCCCGCGTTCCGGATCTGCGACGAAGCCATCGACAAGGACATCGCGCTCATGGAGCGTTACGGCGTCGAAGTAAAATGCGGCGCACCTGCTCCGTCGGTCGAAGAACTCAAAAAGCTTGGCTACACCCACATCCTCATCGCCACCGGCGCATGGCAGGCGGGCAAGCTGGATATCCCCGGCAACGTCAAGGGCGTCATCGGCTGGATGAAGGAAATGAAGACGCAGGTCAAGCCGTGCCTCACGGGCCACGTGGTCGTCGTCGGCGCGGGCAACACCGCAATGGACGCCGCGAGAGTCGCAAAGCGCATGGGCGCCGAGTCCTCCACCATCGTCTACCGCCGCACCAAAAAGGAAATGCCCGCCGACGAGCACGAGCTGAAGCTCGCCATCGATGAAGGCGTCGCAATGGTCGAGCTGGCCGCGCCTGTCACGCAGGAAAACGGCAAGCTCCGCCTCGAGAAGATGAAGCTCGGCGAGCCCGACGCTTCCGGCAGACGCGCCCCGGTCGCGACCGGCGAATTCTTCGAAATTCCGTGCGACCTCGTCATCTCCGCCGTCGGCGAAAAGGTCGACGCAAAACTTATGGCGGACAACGGCATCGAAATGGAGCGCAAGGGCCCCGCGTTTAAGACCAACCTGGATAACGTCTGGTGCGCAGGCGATGCACACCGCGGTCCGGCTACCGTCGTAGAAGGCATCGCAGACGCGGCTGCGTTTGCAGAGGCTGTCATCGGCGCGGCGCACACCTACGATATCCCCGAGACCGCATATCCGTCGAAGGCACAGGCCATCGCCAAGAAGGGTATTTTGAAGATGGCGAAGGACGCCTGCTGTGAAGGCTCTCGCTGCCTCGACTGCAACACCGTCTGCGAAAACTGCGCCGATTCCTGCCCGAACCGCGCGAATGTCGTCATCAAGCTCTCCGACGGCCGTCACCAGATCCTGCACATCGACAAAATGTGCAACGAGTGCGGCAACTGCACGCAGTTCTGCCCGTACGCTTCCGAGCCCTGCCACGACAAGTTCACGCTGTTCCAGACGAAGGAAGATATGGAAGACAGCAAGAACGCCGGCGTTCTCTTCCTCGGCGGCGACAAGGTGCTCGTTAGACTGGCGGACGTGAAGGAATACGACCTGTCGCAGCCGAACGAGCTTCCGCAGCAGATCGAGAATCTGATCCTCACCATCCGCGCCAAGTACAGCTACCTCTACAACTAACATACTGATCCCACCCCCCCTTTCCGCAGCGCCTGCGGCAGGACAAACCGTCCTGCCGCAGGTCATTTTTACGCGTTTTTCACGAGCTTTCTGTACCTTTCCCAGAAAAATGACTTTTGACTTGCAAAAAGCAAAGCAATGCGCTAAAATGAGAAAGCGCAACTGCGCAGAATTTGTGAAAGACAGGTAATAATTTATGCAGCGAGAATCATTCCGCTCCCGTCTGGGATTCCTGCTCGTCAGCGCAGGCTGCGCCATCGGCATCGGCAATGTCTGGCGCTTTCCGTATATCGCCGGTCTGTATGGCGGCGGTCTGTTCGTTCTGATCTATCTGATCTGCCTGCTCGTCATGGGCGTTCCGGTCCTGACGATGGAGCTGGCCGTCGGCCGCGCCAGTAAAAAGAGCGCAGTGCTTGCCTACAAGGCGCTCGAGCCGAAGGGCTCGAAGTGGCACATCCACGGCTGGTTCTGTCTGCTTGGCTGCGTGATGCTGATGATGTACTACACCACCGTCACCGGCTGGATGGTCAGCTATTTTGGAAAATTCCTCACCGGCACGTTCTACTCCGGCATGGACGCCGAGTCCGCGCGCGGCGTGTTTGGCACGATGCTCTCCGAGCCCGGCAAGATGGCGTTCTGGACAGAGATCGTCGTCATCGCGGGCTTTGCGGTTTGCAGCTTTGGTCTTCAGAACGGCCTCGAGCGCGTTTCGAAGGGCATGATGATCGCGCTTTTGGCGCTGATTCTGGTACTGGCTGTGCACAGTGCGACGCTTCCGAACGCTTCGGAAGGCTTGCGATTCTATCTGCTGCCGACGACAGAGCCCATCCATGAGCACGGTCTCGGCACGATCATCACCGCGGCCATGAACCAGGCGTTCTTTACGCTGAGCCTCGGCATCGCGGCGATGGAGATCTTCGGCAGCTACACGTCCAAAACGCACACCCTCCCCGGCGAAGCCGTCCGCATCTGTGCGCTCGACACGTTTGTCGCGCTGATGGCCGGTTTGATCATCTTCCCGGCGTGCTCCGCGTTCGGCATCGAGACCAATCAGGGTCCGTCTCTCATCTTCCAGACGCTTCCGAACGTCTTTGTCAACATGGCGGGCGGCAGGATCTGGGGCGCGCTGTTTTTCCTGTTCATGATCTTTGCGAGCTTCTCGACGGTCATCGCGGTTCTCGAGAACATTCTTGCCATCTGCATGGACACGTTCGGCTGGAGCCGGAAAAAGGCCTCCGTCATCGGCTGCATTGCGCTGCTCATTTTGAGCCTGCCGTGCGTCTTCGGCTACAATATCTGGTCGGATGTGCACATCATCGGCGCGCGCGATGTACTCGACAGCGAGGACTTCATCGTCTCGAACCTGCTGCTTCCGATCGGTTCGCTGGTGTATCTGCTGTTCTGCGTCTCGAAATGGGGCTGGGGCTTTGACAAGTACCTCGCCGAGGCCAACGAAGGCCAGGGCCTCAAGTTCTCCCCGAAGCTCAAAATTTACTTCCAGTGGATCCTGCCCATCCTCATTCTCATCATCCTCATTCAGGGCTTGATCTAACAAGCACCGACCAAACGCCCGCCGAAACCGGCGGGCGTTTGAGACTGTCAAAAAAGCTGACGCTTTCTTGACAGAAGGAGCTGCGCCTCGACTGCGCGCAGAATTTTGCCCCATTGGGGCAAAATTCCACACTTGCGAGGCGAGAAGTATTTTTCCGGTCGGCAAAGCCGCCGGATAAAATGGATTTCCATTTTTTTCGCCCTGCGGGGCGAAACTCTACGAGGTTTTTCAGACTGAAACCTATTTTGAAAAGCGAGGCACACTATGCACTACGATTTTACGACCATTTATGACCGGCACGGAAAAGACGCCTTAGCGGTCGACGGCGTCGGCACGAACCCCGGCTTCTCCCCCGAAGCGCCGAAAAAGGGCGTCACATTTCTTCCCATGTGGGTGGCCGACATGAATTTTGCGACCGTCCCCACCATCCCGCAGGCGATCGCAAAGAGAATTGAGCATCCCCTGTTCGGCTACTTTACGCCCACGGACGCATACTATCAGGCCATCATCGACTGGCAGCGGACGCAAAACGGCGTGGAAGGCCTGCTTCCCAAGCACATCGGCTATGAAAACGGCGTGCTGGGCGGCGTGGTTTCGGCGCTGAACATTCTCTGCTCGCGCGGAGACAACGTGCTCGTCCTCGCGCCGACGTATGTGGGCTTTACGTCGAGCTTGGAGAATAACGGCTACCGGATCATCCACAGCCAGATGAAAAAGGACGAAAACGGCGTCTGGCGCATGGACTACGCGGACATGGAAGAAAAGCTCGTGCAGTATAAGATCCACGCGACCATCGTCTGCTCGCCGCACAATCCCTGCGGCAGAGTCTGGGAGCGCTGGGAACTGGAGCAGGCAATGGCGCTTTTCAAAAAGCACGACGTCTACGTTGTCAGCGACGAGATCTGGTCAGACCTCACCATGCCGGGCTACCACCACATTCCGACGCAGTCTGTAAGCAGCGACGCCAAAATGCGCACCATCGCCCTCTACGCGCCGTCGAAGACCTTCAATCTCGCAGGCCTCATCGGAAGCTACCACATCATTTATAACGACCGCCTGCGCGACCGGATGCGTAAGGAATCCTCCCTTTCGCACTACGACTCGATGAACGTTCTTTCCATGCACGCCCTCATCGGCGCATATTCGACCGAAGGCCGCGAGTGGCTCACCGAGCTGCGCGAGGTTTTGGCCGGAAATATCGACGATGTCTGTGGTTTCATGAAAACGGAGCTTTCCGGCGTCACCGCCTTCCGGGCGCAGGGCACGTATATGCTCTTCGTCGACTGCACGGACTACTGCGATGCGCACAACGTCTCGATCGCGGAAATTCTGGGGCGCGGCTGGGATGCGGGGATCGGCTGGCAGGATGGCCGTCCGTTCCACGGCGAGCACCATATCCGCCTCAATCTCGCGCTTCCCAACGCGCTCGTCAAGGAAGCCTGCGCGCGCATGAAGCAGTACGTTTTCTGCGATTAAATTCAGGGCAGCACCCCAGCATACTTCTTCCCTCCCGCGCATACAATAAAAGGTAATGCTATTATGTGGGAGGATAGAAATGCGAAAAGAAGCTTTTGCACCGAAGCCGCAAGGCGATGTGGACGATCTGATCTTCGCGGACTGCGACTGGCGCGTCAGTGAGCGCTGAATGGGAAAACAGGGGGAAAGATGCTTGGTTTGCGTCTTTCCCTCTTTACATTGCCCCATTTTTCGGGTATAATATGGCCGTTATGACGAATTTTTGGAAGCTGGGATTGATAAGCATATGATGATCGAATTTGATGAATATAAGGTAAAGCTGAACGGCCTTCGCCCGAAGCTCGATGAACTGGCCGCTTCGCTCGGCATCGAGCGCTGCAAGGAAGACATTGAGCGCCTGCACGCGCAGATCGAGTCGCCGGGCTTCTGGGACAATGCGGAGACCTCGCAGAAGGTCATGAAGCAGGCCCGGCAGGTCGAGGCAAAGGTCGAGCGGTATGAAAAAATGTGCGGCCACTGGGAAGACCTCATGACCATCTGCGAAATGGCCATCGAGGAAAACGACGACTCGATGCTGGGCGAGCTCAAAGAGGGCTACGCCGCACTCGAAGAGGAAATGGAGCGCGAGCGGTTAGAGACGCTTCTTTCCGGAGAATATGACGGCAACAACGCCATCGTCTCGTTCCAGGCGGGCGCGGGCGGCACCGAGGC
>DJQK01000023.1:35148-49120 GCA_002437575.1 Clostridiales bacterium UBA6388
ACTGGGCGCAGATGCTCTACCGGATGTACACCCACTGGGTGGACGCACACGGCCTGACGTATAAGATTTTAGACTATCTCGACGGCGACGAGGCGGGCATCAAATCGGCCAGCATTCTCGTCGAGGGCACGAACGCCTACGGACTTCTTAAGAGCGAAAACGGCGTGCACCGGCTCGTTCGCGTGTCTCCGTTTGACGCGAATGCCAGACGGCAGACCTCCTTTGCCGCGGTCGAGGTCATCCCCGAGATCGCCGACGATACAAAGGATGTCGACATCCGGCCCGAAGACATTGAAATGCAGGTCTACCGCTCGTCCGGCGCAGGCGGCCAGCACATCAACAAAACATCCTCGGCCGTGCGCCTGATCCACAAGCCGACCGGCATTGTCGTCTCCTGTCAGACGCAGCGCGACCAGTTCCAGAACAAGGAAACGTGTATGCGGATGCTGCGCTCAAAGCTCATTGAGATCAAGGAGCGCGAGCACCTCGACAAAATTTCCGACATCAAGGGCACGCAGCTCAAGATCGAATGGGGCAGCCAGATCCGCAACTATGTCTTCATGCCCTACACCCTCGTCAAAGACACGCGTACAGGCTATGAAACGTCGAACATCAATGCCGTCATGGACGGAGACCTCGACGGGTTCATCAACGCCTACCTCACCTGCGCGGCCACCAACACCTGGGTCACAAAGTCTTAAGGAACCTCTGAATCAATCCTCAGCCGCGGACGACGGATCTTTTCCGCCAATCCTTCGGTTTGAAAAATGGGGAATACACAAAGTATTCCTCCATTTCCCAAACCTTGTCTTGACAAAAAATCTCTCGCCGTCCACAGCCGCTGATTGAATCAGAGCTTCCTTGCTTTTCGCATATTTTGTGGTTTTGCAAGAAATATCTCTTGCAATGGCGCACAATTTGTGATACTATTTAACTTGCTATGTAAAGGTGCTTTTGCGCCCATTGCGTGAAAAAGCATTTCGGCGAGCCGCCTGCCGGTGAAGGACGGCAATTACGTTTGGAGGAAATTATGACTGCTCTTCACACTGTTTTAACGATCGTTCAGGTTCTTCTCGCCCTTGCTCTGGTCGCCATCGTGACCCTTCAGTCCGGCAAAAGCTCCGGCCTGTCCTCCGCCATCGCAGGCGGCGACAACAGCTTCATGGGTAAGAACAAGGCAAAGGCGCTCGACGCCAAGCTCGCGGGCGCTACCAAGTGGATCGGCGCTGCGTTCCTGGTCCTCACGTTCGTTCTGAACCTGTTCTAAGAAATACAGCCTGACTGCTTCGGGGAAACCCGGGGCAGTTTTTTATTGCTTCTCGGCCTTCGCACCCTGATAGTAGTATTCCAAAATCGTCCGGTACGAAAAGCCGAGCTGCGCCATGTTTTCCGCGCCGTACTGGCTGAGACCCACGCGGTGACCAAAGCCCAGTACGTCGAAGCGGAACGTGCCGTCTTCGAATGTCAGGTCAAATTTTGCCGAGTTCAGCCCGAAGAGCCGCCGCAGCGTCACGCCGGAAAACCCGACGCCTCCAATGCAAACCGTCTCAACCCCGCCGCCGTCGCTTCTCATCTCTTCGCCGAGCCATGTGTCCGGTTCGCCCGAGAGATCGATTTCCGGCGCTTCTTCGCGCAAAATGCGGGAAAATTCCTCCGGTGAAACGCTCACGGCCGAAGCATAGCGCGGCGCTTCTTCTTCGCCGGGGCTCATCACCGATCGCAGATACGGCACATCGCTTCCCCAGACGGCGGCGGCTGCTTCTGTTGACCCGCCCGAGCAGGAAAAATAGACCGCGTCGATAAGCTGGCCGTCATACGTCAGAACCTCCCCTGCCGTGTCCAGAACGGCCTTCTGCGCGTTTTTCCAGACGGCGTCAAATTCCGCACCGTACTTCTCTTTCAGTGCATCCCGGCTTGTCCACGCCTGACAGCACGACGAGCTGGCGCACACGGCGGCATTTTCATGCTTGGGCTTTTGCAGCTTCTTGCGCGTAAAGGTCCTCGCCGCCACAGCCTGCGCCTTTCTTGCCTCCGGCGAAAAATCCGGCGGCATTTCGCTGAGCAGAACCTCCGTCAGATACTCCTGCATCGAAAGCTCGATGACCCCATCGTCCGTCAGAAGCCGGAGCGTTTCCTCGTCCGCATTTGCCGCTTCAGGCAAGCTGTCCGCCAAAGGTGCGTCCTGCGCCGCCGTTTCGACGAGAAGCACCATCGGCTCGGCCTGCTCCGCCGCATTTTTCACGTTCGAGTCGGGAAAAAGCCAGAAGGCCAGCGCCGTGAGCGCTGCGCACATTGCAATTGTCTTCATATCGCCCCTCCTTTTGCTCCATCGTATGAAGCGGGCAAAGGGAATATGCCGCTTGACATAATGTCCTTCTTGACACAGAAACGTGAAAGCCGTATAATATGACAAACTGTAACTTGTCTGTCGGGAGCATACTGCTATGAAATATTTTCTGAAGATCTTTCTGATCGTGCTGCTCGTCGTGGCCATTCTCGGCGGCGCGTGCTGGTTCTTTCTGGTGCAGCAGCCGGACCTCACCATGAGCGTCTTTGCCCACTGGGGCGATTATTTTTACGAACGCGGCCGGTATAACCGTGCAGTGTCGCTTTACGAGACGGCGTGCAAATTGGCTCCCCAGAACGCCAATCTCCCCGTGCGCCTTGCAGACGCTTACGTCAAAAGCGGCAACTACACGAAGGCCGAGTACACCCTCGTCAGCGCCATCACGAATAACCCCGAGTCTGTGCAGCTGTATGTCGCGCTGTCCAAGGTTTACATCGAGCAGGACAAAATTCTGGACGCCGAGCAGATGTTAGACCGCATCACGAGCGCCGACGTGAAAGCGCAGATCGACGCGCTGCGGCCAAATGCGCCCGTGGTCATGCCGGAAAGCGGGTACTACAGCGAGTATATCGACGTTTCCGTGCAGGCGACCGGCGGCACGGCGTATCTGGCCGTCAACACGGATTTCCCGTCCACGCAGACAGACGCCTATGAAGCGCCTGTGACGCTCTCTGCCGGTGAAAGCAAGGTCGTCGTTGTGACCGTCGCGGAAAACGGTCTTGTGAGCGACGCGGTCTACATGGGCTACACGATCGGAAGCGTTGTGGAGGAAGTGACGCTTTCTGACAAAGCGATAGACAGCTATGTGCGCGAGCTTCTGGGTAAAAGCGCGTCGGATACGCTCATGTCGGACGAGCTGTGGGAAATCGAAGAGCTCGTGCTTCCCGATGGCGTGGAGGACCTGTCCGATCTGACGCGGTTTGCAGGGCTTCGGAGCCTCACCATCCAGAATGCGGCCGGTCTTGATTTCTCCGTGCTTCCGCAGCTGACCTCCCTCTGGACGCTCGATCTTTCCGGCTCGACGCTTCCAACCTCCGCACTGGAAGG
This sequence comes from Clostridiales bacterium UBA6388, assembly GCA_002437575.1. GTDB lineage: Bacteria > Bacillota > Clostridia > Oscillospirales > Oscillospiraceae > CAG-170. Next base: position 38,543 of record DJQK01000023.1, read on the forward strand.
AATCGGCACGCTTCCCGAGCTTCAGAAGCTCGTTTTGGAGGGCTGCGCGGTGACGTCCATCAATCCCCTTGTCGGCCTTTCGAACCTGACGTATCTGGACCTGACGAACAACTCCGTCTCCGATCTCACGGCCATCACGGCCCTGACAGGGCTCACCGATCTGTACCTCACGAATAACCCTGTGAAGTCCATCACGTATCTCAACAGCCTTCTCGCCCTTGAGCGGCTGCACATCGAAAACTGCGGCGTCTCGCGCCTGACCAGCATCGCCGGAAACACGTCCATTCAGGAGCTCTACGCGTCCAACAACGAAATTTCCGACATTTCGGTGCTGTCGGACTGCGTGAGTTTGTCCATCCTCGATATCTCCAACAATCAGGTCAAGGACGTTTCGGTGATCGCGCAGCTTCCGGCGCTGACGTATTTCCTCGCCAGCCACAACCAGATCGAAGCGCTCCCCGCCTTCGACACCGAAACCAACAAGCTCGTGCGCATCGACGTCAGCAACAACCAGATCAAGGACCTCTCGCCCCTCAAGGGCCTTCCGAACCTCAACTACATCTTCGCCGACTATAACCAGATCTCCGATCTGTCGGGACTCGAGGACTGCCCGCTTCTGACGCAGCTGAACGTCTTCGATAATCCGGTCAACGAAGAGCAGGTCAAGCACCTACAGGAAATTGGCCGCATCGTCAACTACACCCCGCAGTACGCGGCGCAGTCGGCTTCGTAAGCACCGCTTCCCTTTTGATTCCACACAGCTCCCGCCCGGTTTCGGGTGGGAGCTTTCTCTTTGCTGAAGCTTTTCTTAAGCTTTGCTTAAAATCGCAATTCCGGAGGAACCGTCTGCTATGATGCTCCCACAAGAAAGGAGCATCCCATATGAAACGAATTTTCGCTTTGACTCTCGTGCTTGCGCTCATGGCCGCGCTGTTTACCGGCTGCACAAAGGACAAAACCGCTTCAAATGAAAAGACACAGCCCGGCGGCGCTTCCGGCCAATCGGAAACGGAATCCAAAACCGCCTATCAGGCGAACTTTCTGAAGCTTCCTGAGGTTCTCGATACCGTGCAGTCGTCCATCTTTACAGAAGACGCCCTTTTTATCGCGGCGATGAACCCGAGCGACCAGACCACGCAGGAGTTCGACGAAACGACCGGCTATGTCTACGGCTACCGCAGCTATGTAAGCACGCTCTACCGCGAAGACCTCAAAACCGGCGCGATCGAAACGCTTACCGTGCCGGTCGAGGGCTACGGCCAGCCGCAGGTGAACGCGCTCTGTAAGGCGGCCGACGGCTCTTTATGGGCGGTCTGCCAGACGTTTGAAAAGGCGCCGCAGGACGGAGACTATATCTGGTCGTTTGTCCACTTCTCTTCCGACGGCTCGGTTCTGGAAACGGTCCGTGCGGACTTTACTGGCAGCGGTCTGAACGCCTCGGATGTTTATCTCCAGTACCTCGCGGCGGATAACGCGGGACATCTCATCTGCGCGGACTATTCCGGCACGATCTACATTTTTGATTTATCCGGCAAGTTTCTCAAAACGCTTTCGCAGGACGGAAAATACGGCAATCTCGCCACGCTGGACAAGGGCTTGACCGGTATTTTGTACTATGACGATTCCGGCAAACAGGTTTTTACCGAAATTGACCCGGAAACGCTCGACTGGGGAGAGACGATCTCGCTGGGCGTCGGTGCCTGGAACGTGTTCGCTGACCCCGCGGACGGTAGGCTTTTCTACTTCAGCAACGGCGCGATCTACCGCTATGATTTGCAAACGCAGGAGAAAGCAAAAATCGTCACGCATGCACGACGCAATGAAAAAGCTTCCGGCGGATGCGACGGTCTTTAACGTCGACTACACGAAAGATTCTGCCGTTTTTTCCTGCCTTGCAAGCTCCTTTTCCCAGTTTGTAGACTGGAAAACGGGCACGTGCAGCTTTGACACGGACGCGTTCAAGGCATTTCTCTCGTTTGCCGACTCGTTCCCGGCGGAATTCGACGCAGCGAATTTTGATTTTGACGACTACAGCAGCGACTACCGCCGCGTGGGACAAAAACAGCAGCTGCTTGCAAACATTGCCTTCTCCGGCTTCGACGATATCTACTATCAGCTCGAAGCGATGGAAAACGACGCCGATTTTGTCGGCTACCCGGGCTATACCGTCGGCTTCGGCTGCGGTTTTCTGCCGCAGGGCTCGATCGCGATGACGACCGCCTGCAAGGATAAGGACGCCGCCTGGGGCTTCATCCGCACGCTTTTATCAGAAGACGCACAGCTGGCGCAGAGCGCATTTCCGATGCTGAACACCGCCTTTGACAAAAAGGCCGCAGAGGCCATGCAGCAGGATTACGTCACAGACGCAAACGGCGAACCGGTCCTGGACGCAAACGGCCAGCCCATCCGCGTTATTTCCTACACGATCGGCTTTTATAACGAGACCGTCGACGTCTACGCCGTCACGGAAGAGCAGTTCCGGATCGTCAAGGACCTGATCGATTCAACACACAGCGTGTATTCGTTTGACGAGAGCATTCTCTCCATCGTCTCAGAAGAGTGCGCCGCCTATTTTGCCGGCGCGAAAACGATCGACGAAACGGCCGCGCTCATCCAGAACCGCGTGTCTCTTTACATGGCCGAGCAGAAATAAAAGCAGGGAGTCCGGTTTACCGGGCTCCCTTTTTCGTTACGAGATCAGCGCAGGGTTCATGTAGTAGACGTTTTTCTCGTCGAGCTTTTCGCGCAGCAGCTGCACGGCTTCGCCAAAGCGCTGGAAGTGAACGATCTCTCGCTCGCGCAAAAAGCGGATGACGTCGTTCACATCCGGGTCGTCACTCAAACGCAGAATGTTGTCATACGTCACGCGGGCCTTCTGCTCTGCTGCCATATCCTCGACCAGATCTGCCATCGGGTCGCCGGTGACGGCCATTGTGGCGGCGGACCACGGCGCGCCGGACGCAGCCTGCGGATAGACGCCTGCGGTGTGATCGACAAAATAGGGCGCGAAGCCCTGCTCTTTCATCTGCTCTTCGGTGAGCGTGCGCGTGAGCTGGTGGACGATCGCGCCGACCATCTCAAGGTGCCCGAGCTCTTCCGTGCCGATGTCTGTCAGCAGGCCCTTGAGCTCGTCATAGGGCATCGAGTAGCGCTGGGATAAGTAGCGCAGCGACGCGCCAAGCTCACCATCGGGACCGCCGTATTGTGAAATTACAATTGCTGCCAGCTGCGGGTTGACGTTCTGGATCCTGACCGGGTACTGAAGCTTTTTTTCATACACAAACATCTGCTTACCGCTCCTTTCCGTATTCCCACGGCCATGGGCCCATCAGCCAGTCATACGTGCCGCCTGCCGCCGCGTCCAAAAGCGTCAGGGGCCCGCTTGCCTGCTGGTACTGCTCGATGGCCATCTGATAGCTTTCCACGTACTGGTTAAATAGCTGCGCAGCCTCATCATCCGTCTGGTGCGTGTCAAGATACAACGCCAGCTCCTGGATCGCAAAGCCGAGCTGCTGAAGCTCAACAGACGCCGTTGGAAGCTTCTGCTGCGTGTTTTCCTCGTTTCCATACGGAAGATCGAGCCCCGGGAACAGCGTTCCGCGGATGAGGGCGCACGAGGCCTTGTAGCGCTCGGCTCCTGTCTGCTGGAACGGCACATAGGCATTGGCCAGCGGCGCACACGAGGGAAGATTTCCGTCCGCGTCCGCGCACTGCGGCAGCGTCATCACACCGTTTTCCGTTTGATTTTCCTGATTCAAGAGTTCCACTCCTTTCTGTTCGGGCTGTTTCGCCCTGACTTACTCTATGCCAAAGCGACAAAAAGCGTGCAGAAAAGCCCCGATGCGGCGTGCATCGAGGCTGCTCTTTTTCAAATTTCGACCACCGATGGGTATTCGCCCAGAAGCGTCACGGTTTTGCATTCCTCCGGAAATCTCGCGGTCAAACGCTCCAGCTTCCGGCGCAGGCCGTCTTGCTCTGCGGGCGGTATGTGGTAGATGTAATTTATCGCGGCAAAGCGGGAAAGGCTCTCGCGCTCGGGCTTGTAAAGCAGCATCTCCCCATTCCAGAACGCGGCGTTCGCCCTTCGTCCGGCGAGGACGGTTTCGTGGATGGCCGCTTCCGGCGCGGTGTCGGAGGCGATGTAGACCGTTTTCCCTTCTGCCGCAACGAGCATCGCGTCGAGCGTCGATTTTCCGTATCCGTCAACCTGCGTGTGCCGCACGCGATGGAGCTCGATCGTAAACGGCCCCGCTGTCAAACGCTCCGGCGCGTGTTCGCGGCGGTTCGGAATGTACAAAAGTGCGTCCGGATGGTGCTTTGCGAATTCTTCTGCCGCGTCACGGTCAAAATGGTCGGGGTGCAGATGGGTAAAAAGCAGGCCGCAGACCGCGCTAAATTCCCCTGTTCCCTCGACGATCGCCCGAAGGACAGACTCGGGCGCCCGGTAAAACGGCGGCAGCTTCTGCGTCAGCGCGTCGATGAGAAGCGTCTTCCCGCCCGATTCGACGGCAAGGCCGCAATTGCAAAGAAGCGTGATCTTCATCCCAGCATATCCAGAAATTCCTGCTCGGAAAGCACCGGAATGCCGAGCTCGTTTGCCTTTTTGAGCTTGCTGCCCGCGTTTTCTCCGGCGACGACGTAGCTCGTCTTTTTGGACACCGAGCCCGCCGCCTTGCCGCCGAAGGACTCGATCTTCGCCGTGGCCTCGTCGCGCGTAAAGAGGCTCAGCGCCCCCGTGAGCACGAACGTCTTGCCCGCAAAGCGCGTGTCGGTCACCTGGTTATGGCACGTAAAGTTCACACCCGCTGCGCGAAGGCGGGAGATGAGGTCCTGTGACTGCTCGCTCGAAAACCACGAACGAAGCGCGTCCGCCGTCGTTTTTCCGATGTCGGGCACCTCGAGAAGCTCGTCCTCCGAAGCGTTCATGAGCGCGTCCAGCGTTCCAAAATGCGCAGCCAGCACCTTCGCCGCCTTCACGCCGACCTGCCGGATGCCAAACGCGCAGAGTAAGCGCGAAAGGTCGTTTTCCCGGCTTTTTTCGATCGCCGCTTTCAAATTGTCGGCCGACTTTTGTCCAAGCCCCGGAAGCTGCGCGAGCTTTTCAAAATCGAGCGCGTACAGATCCGCCGGATTCGAGAGCATTTTATGATCGATCAGCTGGTCGATGATCGCGCTGCCAAGTCCGTCAATGTTCATCGCCTCGCGCGAGACGAAATGCGCCAGATTGCGCGACAGCTGCGCCGGACACTCCGCGCCTGTGCAGCGCATGGCCACGCCGTCTTCATCGCGTTCGACCGGGGCGCCGCAGACCGGGCACTTATCGGGCAGGAAATACGGAACCGTGCCCTCCGGCCGCTTTTCCTTCACGACCTCCAGAATTTCGGGGATGATCTCCCCTGCCTTGCGAATTTTGACCGTATCTCCGATGCGGATATCCTTCTGCGTAATGAAGTCCTGATTGTGAAGCGTCGCAGCCGTGACCGTTGTGCCCGCCAGGTGCACCGGCGCGACGATGGCTCTGGGCGTCAAAACGCCGGTCCTGCCGACCTGCACGACGATGTCCTGCAAGACTGTTTCCTTGACCTCTGGCGGGTACTTAAAGGCGGCGGCCCAGCGCGGGAATTTTGCCGTGCTCCCCATCCGAACGCGGCCGGCAAGATCGTTGAGCTTCACGACCGCGCCGTCAATGTCGTAGGGAAGATCGTAGCGTGTTTCGCCGATGCCGGAGATCGTGGAGACCGCCTCGTCGATCGTTTTGCACAGCCGGTAGTCGATGACCTTGAAGTGAAGGCTGCGCAGAAAATCGAGCGTTTCGGTGTGCGTTTCAAACGTTTTTCCCTCCGAAAGCTGGAGATTGAACACCAGAATGTCGAGCTTTCTCTGCGCCGCGATCTTCGGGTCCAGCTGGCGAAGTGAGCCTGCCGCCGCGTTTCTGGGATTGGCAAAAAACGGCTTTCCGGCCTTCTCCTGCGCCTCGTTCAGCGCTTCAAAACTCGCCCGCGGCATATACACCTCGCCTCTGACAATGAGCCTTGCGGGCGCGCCGTCTAATTTTAACGGGATTGAGCGCACGGTCTTGAGGTTCTCGGTGACGTCTTCTCCGATGAGGCCGTCGCCCCGCGTCGCCCCGCGCACAAATTCGCCGTTTACATACTCGAGCGCGACGGAAAGCCCGTCGATCTTCGGCTCGACGCTGTATTCAGCCTCCGGCTCGTCCTTTCGCAGCCGCTCGTCAAATTCCCGCAGCTCGTCAAACGAAAAAACGTCCTGCAGGCTCTCGAGCGGCACGGCGTGGCGCACCTTCCGGAAAGCGTCAATGGCCGCTCCCCCGACGCGCTTGGTCGGGCTGTTGGGCGAGGCAAGCTCCGGATACTGCGACTCAAGTTCTTCGAGTCTTCGCAGCTTGCGGTCATAGTCGTAGTCCGTCATTTCGGGCGCGTCCTTGACGTAGTACAAATAGCCCGCATGGTCGAGTTCTTTTGTTAATTCCTGTATCTCTTTTTGTGGTTCCATTGTTATTACCCCAGATAAATATAGCTTTCCGGCACATCGCCGAGTAAGATCGTCTGCGCCGCCAGCACGTCGCTCGTCACGTCCGTATCGGAAATGCCGGCCGGTGTGAGAAACGTTAAACTGACGGTAAACGTGATGCGAATTTGCTGCACGCTCTGGTTGATGCCGAGCGAAGAGATGCTGCTGTAAAAATCGGCGTTCGTGCTGTTGAGCGCGATCAGGCGCACCGGAAGAGAAAACCCGCGCCCGGCAAAAAACGTCGGCAGCAGCAGACTTCCCACCGGCACGGACAGCTCGTCGTCGTCCATGGCTAGGATCTCTTCATCCAGAAGCTCCAGAATTTCGGATTTCAGCCGCGCGAGCTGCTCCATGTCGGTCGTGAGGGCGGAAATTTTGCCGTTCGCGTCCTTCTCGAGGCCGATGATGCGCCCATAGTCGACGCTTCCCGATTGCAGCTGCCGCGAAACGGCGCGGAAAATAGCGTCAGACGCAGCGTTCACCACCTGATTTTCCGCCAGCTTCCGCAGCATCGGCGCAATGCGCACCTGCAAAAGCACAACGTTTCCGACCAGCAGAAGCAAAGCCAGCAGCGCCGCAAGCTTTCGTCTTCGCCGTTTTAACCGGTTCATGCCCGCCACCTCCGGCTACCAGTGTATGCCGGAAGCGAAACCTCTATGTCAGGGTTTCCCCTATCAAAGCTTCGTCATATGCTGGCTTGCCGTATTGGCCATCAGCTTTTTCGTGCCGACGCCGTCGAAGGCAATTTCCAGCAGCGCGTCGCCGCCCATCGGAATGACCGAGAGGACCATGCCGCGGCCAAAGGCCTTGTGCTGCACCATTTCGCCCTTCGTGAAACTCACCGCAGGCTTCTTTTTCCCCTCCGGCAGGACGGACGAGTAGCTTTTCGCCGAAGCGCTCTTCCCGGTCGGGCGCGGCGAATACGACTCGTAATCGCCGTAAATGGAGACTCTTCCGAAGCTTCCGTAGTCGCGCGGCTGGTCGTATTTGGGTCTGGGCTGCTCGACGCGCTCGACACACTGCGGCGGCAGCTCGTCAATGAAGCGCGAGGCGATATTTGTCGTGGTCCGGCCGTAGAGCATCCGTGAGCGTGCATGGCAGATGGTCAGCGACTGCTTGGCCCTTGTGATGGCGACATAGCAGAGCCTTCGCTCTTCTTCCATTTCCTCGGGGTCGCCGAGAGACCGCGTGCCCGGGAAGAGCCCTTCCTCCACGCCGACCAGAAACACGTGCGGAAACTCGAGGCCCTTTGCCGCGTGCATCGTCATCATCACGACGGCGTCTGCCTCGGCGTCATACTGCTCAATGTCCGTATAGAGCGCGATCTCCTCCAAAAAGCCTGCAAGCGTCGGCATATCCGTATTTTCGCAGTAGCTGACGATGCTGGATTTGAGCTCTCGGACGTTCTCAAGCCGCGCACGCGACTCCACGTCGTCCTTTCCCTCCAGCATCGTGACATAGCCGGTGCGGATGAGAAGCTCTTCGTAAAAGTCCGGCAGCGTCATCGTTTTAAGCAACTCCGCGCAGTCTTCGATCAGCACCGTGAAGGCCATCAATTTAGAGGCCGCTTTTTCCAAGCTCGGATAGCTGTAGGGGTCGGACACGACGCTGTACAGGCACGCGCCGCTTGCCGCCGCCTGCCGGGCCGCCATTTCGATCGTTTTTGCCCCGATGCCGCGCGGCGGGTTGTTGATGACGCGAAGAAGCCGCAGATCGTCCGCGCGGTTGTTGATCACGCACAGATACGCCAGCATATCCTTGACCTCGGCCCGGTCAAAAAAGCGCGTGCCGCCGATGATCCGGTACGGAATGCTGTTGCGCTTGAAGGCGTATTCCAAAGCGTTCGACTGCGCGTTCGTGCGGTACAAGATCGCGTAGTCCTTGAAGTTTTTCCCCTTCGACATCGAGAAAATGCGCCCCGCGACGTAATTGGCCTCGTCCGACTCGCTCGACGCTTCGTAGACCGTGATCTTGTCGCCCGCGGCGTTCTGCGTCCAGAGCTTTTTGCCCTTTCTGCCGCGGTTGTGCGAGATGACGGCGTTGGCCGCGTCGAGAATGGATTTTGTCGAACGGTAATTCTGCTCGAGCCTTATCACCTTTGCGCCGCGGTACTGCTTTTCAAAGGACAAAATGTTTTCGATCGTCGCGCCGCGGAACTTATAAATGGACTGGTCGTCGTCTCCCACGACGCAGATGTTTTCATACCCGCCCGCGAGAAGCGACGAGAGCTTGTACTGAAGCTCGTTCGTGTCCTGGTACTCATCGATGAGGACGTACCGGAACTTTCGCTGATAGTAGGCCCGCACGTCCTCAAAGCCCTGTAACAGCTCGACGGTTTTGAGGATGATATCGTCAAAGTCCAGCGCGTTCGCCTCAAAAAGGCGCTTCTGGTAGCCCTCGTAGACCTGCGCGATCTTTTCCATGCGGTAATCACCCGACCGCTCGGCGTATTTGGAGAATTCGTCCGGGTGCTGCGAGCGGTCCTTGGCCTTGCTGATGACCGACAGGCACAGCCGCGGCGGGAAGGCCTTTTCGTCCATGCCGAGGTCCTTGAGAACGTCCTTGATGACGCGCTCGGAGTCCGACGTGTCGTAGATCGTAAAGCTCGAGGAGTAGCCCTCGAACCGGTCGATATCGCGCCTTAAAATGCGGCAGCACGCGGCGTGGAACGTCATCGCCCACACGTCCATCGCCTGCTCGCCGAGAAGCTTTCCCAGCCGGTCCTTGAGTTCATTCGCGGCCTTGTTTGTAAACGTGATGGCCAGGATCGACCACGGGGCCGCCGGATGCAGGGCCGATAAGGCTTCTGCCCGGGGCTGCGCTTCCGGATTCGTATCTTCCAGATAGCGCTCTAAAAATTCGACGTCGTCTTCCGTAATATAATCTGGGATTTCGTTTGAATCCGCGCCCTCGCCGAAGGCAATTAAATTCGCGATGCGGTTAATTAAGACCGTCGTCTTGCCGCTGCCCGCACCGGCCAGAAGCAGAAGCGGCCCTTCGGTCGTGAGGACGGCCTTTTGCTGCATATCGTTTAAGGCTTCAAAGCGTCTGGCGATGACCGCCCGCCGCGCCGATAAAAATCGCTGTTCAAATTCCTGTGTCATAGCTTCACCCATCTTTTGTAGTAAAGCTATTTTAGTACATTTTTCGCGGTTTGTCACCTACAAAAACGCACGCAGATGCGCCAACGCCTTCTTTTCGATGCGGCTGACCTGCACCTGTGACACGCCAATGAGTCCTGCCACCTTCTGCTGCGTCAGGCAGTGAAAATACCGCAGCTCGATGACGAGCCGTTCGCGCTCGGTCAAATTCTTCAGGGCTTCTCGCAGGGCCATGCGCTCCAGAATCCCCTCCTCCATGTCTGGCCCCGACAGAACGTCCTCTAACGTAATGCCCTCTTCGCCGGTCTGGCGCTGGATGGACTCGGCGGAGGTTGTTGCAAGCTCTGCGCCGGCAATTTCCTCGGGCGCAAGGCCGAGCGCTTCGGAAAGCTCGGACACGCTTGGCTCTCTTCCAAGCTCGACGCTTAACCGCTGGCGCTCTTTTTTGATGGCGGCGGCGCGCTCTTTGACGCTGCGGCTGACCTTCACGGCCCCGTCATCGCGCAGGAATCTTCGAATTTCGCCCGCGATCTTGGGGACGGCATAGGTCGAAAACTGCGTGCCATAGCTGACATCAAAGCCCGCGATGGCCTTGAGAAAGCCGAGTGCGCCGAGCTGGAATAAGTCGTCGGCCTCCACGCCGCGGCCAAAATACCGCCGCGCGATCGACCAGATGAGCCCCGCGTTTTCCTCCACCAGCCGCGCACACGCCGCCTTGTCTCCCTGCTGCGCCCTGGTCAGAAGCTCCAGCTTTTCCTCCATCACGCTTCGCCCCGGCGGACGATCCTGCGCTTCATATGTACCGTCGTGCCGCGGCCGACATTCGACGTCACCTTGAGCTCGGTCATGAAGCTCTCCATGATCGTAAAGCCCATGCCGCTGCGCTCGGGGCCGCCGGTCGTGAACATGGGCGTGCGGGCCTTTTCGATGTCCTCCATCCCGCAGC
>DJQK01000125.1 GCA_002437575.1 Clostridiales bacterium UBA6388
GACCGGCACCATCACCTCCGGCGAGCCTGCGGTCACAGACATTCTTCCGGCAGACGGCACAGACGAAGCGGCGCTTGTTTCGCTTGCGGTGTCGCTTGAGCAGAAGAGCGAGCATCCGCTTGCAAAGGCAATTCTCCGTTACGCGGAGGAAGCGGCAATTTCGGCAAAAGATGTTCTGGATTTCCAGGCCCTTCCCGGAAACGGCCTGACGGCCAGCTTCGAGGGAAAAGTCCTCTGCGGCGGCAACGATACCTTCATCGGCACAAAGGCGCAAATACCCGACGATGTAAAACGGCAGGCGCAGGCGCTCAGCGACGAGGGCAAAACGCCGCTCTATTTCAGTCTCGACGGTAAACTGCTCGGCGTCATCGCGGTGGCCGACGTCATAAAACCGGACAGCCCGCAGGCCGTGCGCGAGCTTCAGAATATGGGCATCCGCGTCGTGATGCTGACGGGCGACAATGAGCGCACCGCAAAGGCCATCGGAAAGCAGGCAGGCGTCGACGAGGTGATCGCGGGCGTTCTGCCGGAGGGCAAGGAAGCGCAGATCCGAAAGCTCAAAACGCTCGGCAAGGTCGCAATGGTCGGCGACGGCATCAACGACGCACCGGCGCTCACGCGGGCAGATATTGGCGTGGCCATCGGCGCGGGCACGGACGTGGCCATCGACGCGGCAGACGTGGTTCTGATGAAGAGCCGTCTTTTGGACGTTCCGGCGGCCATTCGCCTGAGCCGCGCGACGCTGCGCAATATCCACGAAAACCTGTTCTGGGCGTTTTTCTACAACACCATCGGCATTCCGCTGGCAGCCGGCGTATTCATCCCGCTTGGCCTGACGCTCAGCCCCATGTTCGGCGCGGCGGCGATGAGCTTATCGAGCTTCTGCGTGGTGTCGAACGCCTTACGGCTCAATCTCTTCCGGCTGCGCGATGCGCGGCATGACCATAAGAGACGTGCAAAAAAGACCCCTGCTGCAATTTTGAAGGAGGAACCAAAACCCATGAAAAAAACGATGCATATTACCGGTATGATGTGCGCGCACTGCGAAGCCAGAGTCAAAAAGGCGCTTGAGGCCATCGACGGCGTCACGGAGGCTGTCGTCAGCCATGAGGCAGGAACGGCCGTCGTCACGCTCTCGAAGGACGTGGCAAACGACGTTCTCAAAAAGGCCGTCGAGGCGCAGGATTATCCTGTAACGTCCATCGACTGACGCTTCGCACCGCGCAAACGCCGCGCCGCAGAAAACCTGCGGCGCGGCGTTGTTCAGACAGTGCTCACACGAAAGATTTTCTGCTCGTCACTAAGCGAGAGAAAACATTCGGAACCCCTCCGAAAAGCCTCACAAGGCCGCCCGCAATTTTTTGCGGGCGGCCTTTGCCGGAACAACGCGCGGTATCCGAAACCGGCGCAAAAGAGCCGCAGCTTGTCCTCCGCAGCCTCCCGAACAGCCATCGGCGGGGCCTGTTGTTTTCTTCCGACGCGCCCGGCAAAACACGCAAAACCTGTGCGCCGCACAAGCTCCGGAACGAAAACCGGAAGAACCTTCGCGCGGCGCCCGGGCAGGAAAACAGACGTTTTCAAGGAACGCAAAAGCGCAATACGCTTTATCGCGCGGCTGGAAGCTCTGGTCTTATTGTGCGCAGAACGCTTTCTTTTACACTTCCAAATCCGGCCTTTTTCCGCGCCATTGACTTTCCACGCACGAAACGGTAAAATGGGCGCAGTAAGAGGTGAAAACCATGCAGAATTTTGAAAATCTGAAGGAAACGCAGCGCGAAAGCCGCAAAATTTTTAACGGAAAGATCATGCACGTCTTTGAAGACACCGTCGAGCTTCCGGACGGCAAGCCCGCCACGCGCGAATATATGCGCCACGTGGGCGCGGTGTGCGTCGTGCCGCTTCTGGACGACGGCAGCGTCCTTCTTGAGCGGCAGTACCGCTATCCCGTGGGCGAGGTGCTGGTGGAGATCCCGGCGGGAAAGCTGAACGATAAGCTTGAAGACCCCCGCGAGGCCGCGGCGCGTGAGCTTCTGGAGGAGACCGGCGCGGTGGCAGGTGCGCTCATTTCGCTCGGTCGTTTTCTTCCCGCCTGCGCGTACAGCGACGAGCTGATCCATATGTACGCCGCAAAAGGCATCACCTTCCGCGAGCAGAAGCTCGACGCGGATGAATTTCTGAATGTGTTCACCCTGCCGCTGGAGGAGGCTGTTTCCGAGGTTCTTTCCGGCAGGATCCCCGACGCGAAGACCCAGACGGCGCTTCTGAAGGTGTGGCTGCTGCGGCAGCAGGGAAAGCTGTAGCGCCGGGGGTGTATCCGCTATTTTCGGCAGGAGGCGCCATGAAAAAGCAAAACCTTTATCTTTCCTCGATCGCGCCGGACGCACCGCAGATCGCAAAGCAGTATGATCTCGGCATCGAGCTTGCCCAGTTCTGCACGGCGGCGTTTTTGGACCCGCCCAAGACCTGCTTTCTGAAGCTCGACGAGAGTCTGTCCTGCTTTTTGCAGCGGTCTCTGGACGACTGTCTTGCGGCCACGAGCCGCTTTCTCCTGCATGGGCCCTTTAACGAGCTCACGCCCGCGGCCATCGACCCGCTCGTGGTGGATATCACGGAAAAGCGATACCGGCAGGCCATCGAAAAAGCGGTAACGCTCGGCTGCAAAACGCTCGTTCTGCACGCGGGCTTTGTGCCGCTGGTCTACTATCCGGAGTGGTTTCTCGCGCGGTCGGTCGAATTCTGGAAAAAGCTCATTGCAGATGTTCCTGCCGCGCTCACGGTGTGTCTGGAAAACGTCATGGAGCCGGAGCCGTCGATGCTGCTGGATATCGTCCGCGCGGTAGACAGCCCGCGTCTTCGCGTCTGCCTCGATCTGGGGCACGCGAATACCTCCGCCAGCAGGACCTCGCCCGAAGCGTGGCTCATCAACTGTGCGCCGTACCTTTCTCACGTGCATCTGCACAACAACAACGGCGAGCGCGACCTGCACGCGCCGCTTTTTGACGGCGGGATGGACATCGCCGCGCTGCTTCGAGAGCTCAACACACTTGCGCCGGAGGCGACTGTCACGCTGGAGCTTTCCTCGTGCGCCGATTCCGTGCAGTGGCTCATCGAGCAGGGACTTCTGGAGGCATGATCATGGAAAAACCTGAGCGGCAGCTCAAAGAAGAGCTTTCAAAAATCACCGGCCTTGACGAAGGCGCGATGGAAAAAGCCCGGGCCCGGCAGGCGGAGCTTGCCAAGCCCCCCGGAAGCCTCGGCCTTCTGGAGGACATTTCCGTCCGGCTGGCCGGCATTACCGGACGCGTCAAAAACGAGATCGCGAAAACGCGCATTTACGTTCTGGCCGCAGACAACGGCGTGGTCGAAGAGGGCGTGAGCTCGGCCCCGCAGAGTGTGACGCTGGCGCAGTCCATCAACCTCACGCGGGGCCTTACGGGCGCTTCTTGTCTTGCAAAGCATTTTGCAGACGAGCTCGTCGTGGTGGACATGGGCATCCGTCTTCCCTACCACTGCCCGCAGATCGTGAACCGGAGTCTTGGCAAAGGCACGAAGAATTTTTATCGCGAGCCCGCGATGACGCGCGAACAGGCCGTGCGGGGGGTACTTACCGGCATGGAGCTTGCCGCACAGGCCAAACGAGACGGCGTATCCATTCTGGGCGTCGGCGAAATGGGCATCGGCAACACGACAACGTCCTCCGCCGTTCTATCCGCGCTCACCGGCGCTTCGGTCGAGGCGGTCACCGGACGCGGCGGCGGACTGACGGACGCGGCGTTTCAAAAGAAAAAGCACGTCATCGAGCACGCCCTGGCGCTTCATCAGCCCAATGCGGCGGACGCAATTGACGTTTTGTCCAAAGTCGGTGGCTTTGATCTGTGCGCGATGACGGGCGTGTTTCTGGGCGCGGCGAGGCAGCGCCTTCCGGTCGTGGTCGACGGGTTTATCTCGATCGTCGCGGCGCTGTGTGCGGCCCGGCTGTGTGAAACGGCCAAAGATTTTTTCATCGGCTCGCACCGCTCGTTTGAAGTCGGCTACCGGCTGGCAGAAAAAGAGCTGGGGATCAAACCCTGTCTGGAGCTTGGAATGCGGCTCGGAGAAGGCAGCGGCTGCCCGCTGGCGTTCCGCGTGGTGGAGGCTGCGTGCGCCGTCATGTGCACGATGGCGACGTTTTCCGAGGCGGCCATCGATGATACCTACCTGACAGAAATTCGTGAAAAGGACAGCTTTACGGTATGACCTGGTTTCTTTCCGGCGGCTCGAAAAGCGGCAAATCGATGCTGGCCCAGCGCATCGCAAAACGCCTTCCCGCGCCGCACTATTATCTCGCGACGCTTCGCCCGACGGACGCGGAAGACCGCGCCATCGTTTCCCGGCACTTAAAAGAGCGAGACGGCTGGGGCTTTGCGACCATCGAGTGTGAACGCGGCATTCTGTCCGCGCTGGACTTGGCGCCCCAGAACGGCACGTTTCTGCTCGACAGCGTGACGGCGCTGCTGGCAAACGAAATGTTCAGGCCCGATGGCTCTATTGACCTTTCCGCGGGGCGGCGCGTGGCAGACGAGCTGTGCCGGTTCGCGGAGCTCTCAGAAAACGCCGTCTTCGTGGCGGACTTCGTCTTTTCCGACGGGCGCGATTATGGCTCGCTCACCGAAACCTACCGCGAGGCGCTGGGGCTCGTGGGCGTGCAGCTTGCGCAGGTGTGCGAAAACGTGGCAGAGCTGTCGGCGGCGATCCCCATCTGGTACAAAGGAGGCCCACACGCATGAAAACGCAGCTCACCGCCTTTTTTATGGCGTGGGGAATGTTTTTATCCATTCCGTGTCCGGTGAAGATCTGGGACGAAAAGGCCCGGCCGTGGCAGCTGGTGTACCTTCCGTTCGTGGGCCTGCTCGTCGGTGCGCTCTGGGCGCTGGCGGCATATCTTACCGGCGCGTTCGGGCATCTCCCGGCGCTCTGCGCGGCAATTTTGACGGCGCTGCCGTTTTTCCTGACGGGCTTTCTCCATTTGGACGGCTTCATGGACTGCTGCGACGCGATCTTATCCCGGCGGGATCTGCAAACGCGGCAGAGGATCCTCAAGGACTCGCACGTGGGCTCGTTTGCCGTCGTGTGTACGATCTTTCTGATGCTCGCCACGTTCGCGGCGTTTCTGGATCTGGACGCGGCAAAAAGCTTTCAGGGCTTACTTTTGATCCCGGTCTTTTCGCGCTTTGCATCCTCCTTCTGCGTCTTTTCCTGCAAGCCCATGCAAACGAGCCAGTACGCCTCCGGCTTTGCAGCGGCGCAGAACAAGCGGCAATTGACGGCGCTTGCGATCTTGAACGTGCTGGCGGCCGTTTTGGGACTTCTTCTTTTGCCCCGGCCGTGGTTCACCGTCTGCGCCCTCGGCGCGGAGGGTTTCGCGCTTCTCTGCTGCTTTTTGGCGCGGAAAAATCTCGGCGGGATGTCGGGCGATATTTCCGGATTTTCGATGACCTTGGGCGAAGCGGCAGGACTTCTTCTGCTGCTTGCCGGACAGGAGGGACTATGCATCTGATCTTTGGCGGCGCGTATCAGGGAAAAACGCAGTACGCCGCAAAAAAATATGATTGGAAGGGCGAAGACATTTTCACCTGCGAGGGTGTCCGGCTCGACACTGATGCGCGGTGCATCCGGCACTTAGAGCGCTTTGCAAAGGCGTGCGTGGAGGCAGGGCTCGACGCGCGGGAGGAATTTTCGCGCCAAAGCCCGAAGGCAGACGTTCTGATCGCGGACGATATTTCCTGCGGCATCGTGCCCATCGACCGCACCGAGCGCGTCTGGCGGGAGCAGGCCGGACGGCTTTTGTCCTTCCTTGCCGAAAGGTCTGACACGGTCACGCGCATTTTCTGCGGGCTGCCGATGGAGCTGAAGCCATGAAGCGGCTCGTTTTTCTGCGCCACGGCAAAACCGAGGGCACCGAGCGGCATTTATACTACGGCGCAACGGACCTTCCGCTGCTGGACACCGGCGTGCGGGAGCTGCGGGAGGCGGCGGCGCGAGGCGCTTACCCAAAGCCGGACGGGTTTTCGTTCGTGACGACCGGAATGCTGCGCACGAACCAGACGCTCCGCGCGATCTATGGGGACGTTCCATTTTCCGTCATCGAGGCCCTGCGCGAGGTCAATTTCGGCATTTTTGAAATGAAAAGCTATGAAAGCCTCAAAAACGAACCCGCGTATCAGGCGTGGTTATCTAACGACTGGTTTTCCAACACGCCGCCCGGGGGCGAGTCGTTCAAAGACGCCGAGGCGCGGCTTCTGCGGGGGCTTGCATCCCTTTTGTCGCGCGAGGAGGACACCGTCTGCGTCTGCCACGGCGGCACGATCCTGACCGCGATGGCGAAGCTCTTCCCCGAGGAACACAAGGACGGCTACGCCTGGCAGCCAAAGCCCGGCTTCGGGTATGCGGTCGATCTGGAAAATCACGTTTATTTTCCAATTTTCGGCTGATTTCATTGCACACGCAGATTTTTTGTGGTATGATGGCCGCAACCTTTGATATGGAGGGAACACTATGAAACGGTTTTTATCGGTTTTCCTGACGCTTGCGCTTCTGGCGGGGCTTCTGGCCGTTCCGGCGCTTGCCGCGGACACTTCGCTCGATACTGCCTACAAAAATGCAGCCTCGTTCGCCGTCTCGCAGATCGCGCATCCCACTTACGGCGACGATTGGGCCGTGCTCGGCGTCGTGCGCGGCGGCGCGGAAACGCCCGAACGCTGGACAGACTCCTATGTCCGCGCGATTTCCGAAAAGCTTCTGGCGCAAGATGGCGTTCTGTCCCAGACGCGGCTTACCGAGTACGCCCGCGTGATCCTGGGCTTGAGCGCCCTCGGCGTCAATCCGGCGAACGTCGCGGGGTATGACCTTTTGCAGCCGCTTTCGGATTACGACGCGGCGACGAAGGCGGGCGTGACCTCGGCAGCTTATGCGCTTCTGGCGCTCGATGCGGGGAAATACGACATTCCCACGGCAGAAGCGGGCAAAACGCAGGCCACGCGGCCGATGTACGTCGATTTCATGCTCGGCCAGCAGCTGTCTGACGGCGGCTGGAACTTCGGCATGGAAACGGGAGACCCCGACGTGACGGCGATGGTCTTGCAGGCGCTTGCGCCCTACCAGTCGAACACGGCGGTCAAAAACGCGGTAGCCCTCGGCATCGAGTGCTTGTCGAAGCTGCAAAATGACGACGGCGGTTATTCTTCCTGGGGCTATGAGAGCTCGGAGTCCTGCTCGCAGGTCGTGCTCACGCTCAGCGCCCTCGGCATCAAGTTGGACGACAGCCGCTTCGTCAAAAACGGAAAGAGCGTTCTGGACAAGCTCCTTTCCTATCAGCTCGCCGACGGCAGCTTCTGCCACGAGGATACCTATGACGCCTACGCCACGATGCAGGCGCTGTGCGCGCTTTCCGCAGCCGTCCGGCAGACGGCAAAGAAGACCGCCTTCTTCGTCATGACCGACGTGAAGCGCGCCGCGCTGACCCCGCAGTCCGGCGTTTCGGCGCACACATCGCGCGTGGCAGGAGCGCCGTCCTTCACCGATACAGAAAATCACGCGAATAAGCAGGCCATCGACCTTCTGGCGGCCTACGGCGTCGTCAACGGCATGACCAAAACGACCTTTGCGCCGAACAGCAGCCTCACGCGGGCGCAGTTTGCGAAGATCGTCGTCGGCTCTCTGGGCCTTTCGCCGGAGTACCGCGGCACATTTAACGACGTCGCGGAATCCGCGTGGTATGCGCCCTATGTCGACACCGCCGCGGCCTATGGCATTGTCAACGGCGTCGGCGGCGGAAAGTTCAACCCCGACGGCCGCATCACCGTGCAGGAAGCAGCTGCCATGACGGCTCGGGCCGCGGCGCTCTGCGGCATCGACACGGCGCTCAAGGACGCGGACGCGGCGCTTGCCGCCTACAAGGACGCTTCCGGCGTGGCCTCCTGGGCAAGATCGTCTGTCGCCTATTGCGCAGCCTCCGGCCTCTGGGCCTGCGGCGAAACGGCCCTCACCCCCACGCGGCAGATCACGCGCGGCGAAATTTCGCAGATGCTCTGCGGCCTGCTTCTGACCGCGAACCTGCTTCAGTAACCCCCCATGCGCCGCACGGCCGAAAAGCTGTGCGGCGCATTTTTCTTCCGGAAATTTGACGCGCTGTGAGCAATTTCCTTTTTCTCCGTTAAAAACTATAAATTCCGGCCATTTCCCGCAGAAATTCTGTGCGTTTCGTCTTTTTTTGCAAGACCGACACCGTTCGACAACCTTTTTGTGTTCCATCGTGTATGATGATGCCAGTCAATGAAACACAACATCTTGTGTTTTTTGGCGAATCTACACAGAAAGGAAGTCATTACTATGGAAACGCTTTCCAGAGAATATGTGTTTCTGTTCAACACCATCGCCCGCACGCAGCAGGAGCTGCAGCGCTTGCAGGAAACGCTCGTGCAGGCCCAGCGCACCGCCGAAGAGCTCTATCTCGAACGCGGTGAAGGCCCAGCGGCCTGATACGGCTTCGGTGCTTTTGCGCCGAGGTCTCCGGCAAGCCCCACACGCCAAAGCACCCGCTTTTCGGCTCTCGCAGTTCATGATACACTTTTCCATTCTTTTCAAATCATAATTTCTCCAAATGCCGCCGCACGAGGCTTTCATGCGGCGGTATCCTTTTGCCCGATTTGTGCACAGCTTCCACAGCTTTCTCCACATCTGGTATCGTGCGGCCGAGGCAAAGCACAATTTCTTGGGATCCCGCGCCGTTTCGAGCGCTTTCCCGGTCCGTCCGCCGTATAATGGGGCCAACGGAAGAGAAAAGGAGGCTGCGCCATGCTTGCACAGAAGACCCGCTATCCCGGCGTTTTGCAGCCCGGACGGGTGCTGTTTCTCCCGCTCGGCGTGATCCGGCCGAACCCCGACCAGCCGCGCCGGGTCTTTGACGCAGCAGGCCTTCAGGAGCTGGCTGCGTCCATCCGGCAGTACGGCGTCTTGCAGCCGCTCACGGTGCGAAAAACGCAGGGCTGTTTCACCCTTGTTGCAGGCGAGCGGCGGCTTCGCGCGGCGGGGCTGGCGGGGCTGACGGAGGTGCCGTGCCTCGTCGTGACGGTGAGCGAGCCTGACGCGGGGCTTCTGGCGCTGGTGGAAAATCTGCAAAGGCGGGATCTGGACTACATCGAGCAGGCAGAAGGGATTGCCCGGCTCATGCAGCAGTACGGCCTGACGCAGGAGCAGGCGGCAAAGCAGCTCGGAAAAAGCCAGTCGGCCGTTGCCAACAAGCTGCGGCTTTTGAAGCTTTCGCCCGAAATTCTGACGCTTCTTCGCACAAGCGGCCTTTCCGAGCGGCACGCCAGAGCGCTTCTTCGTCTGCCGGAGGGACAGGCGCAGCTGCGGGCTGTTCGTCTGGCGGCGGAAAACGGCTGGACGGTGGCGCGGCTGGAGCGTTATGTGGAAGATACGCTGGCGTCCTGCCCGCCGCAGAAAAAGCTGGGCAGGTTTGTTCTTCGCGACCTGCGCGTGTTTTTCAATACGCTTAACCACCAGCTGGATCTCATCCGCGCCGCCGGTATCAGCGCCGACGCAGCGCAGGAGGAAACCGCAGAAGACATCATTTTGACCATCCGAATTCCCAAATCCGCCTGCATCCGCTGACGGCAAATTGGGCAATTTTCACAAAGGCGCGGCGCTCCGGCTTGGGGTGCCGCGTTGTGTTGTTTTTATTTTGCCCCCAAAAGCTGTCTGAAAAAGTTGGGTCATGTTTGTTTTCTGTAAAATTCTCGAAAAATCCAACAAATTTTTTGCTTCTACGTCGTTTTTACGATTTTATGGTTGAAAAAGTCGAACATTGTGGTATAGTATAAATTTGTCTGAAGCATCAGAAAGCGTAAGCCATTGCTGTTTTGAGTGACAAAACAGCCACACAGGAAAGGGGTACAAAATGTCTCACAAATATGTTTATCTGTTCTCCGAAGGCAACGAGAATATGCGCGCGCTGCTCGGCGGCAAGGGCGCAAACCTCGCGGAGATGACCAACCTCGGTATGCCGGTCCCGCAGGGCTTCACCATCACCACAGAAGCCTGCACCCAGTACTACAAGGACGACCGCCAGATCAACAGCGAGATCGAAGCGCAGATCATGCAGTACGTCGAAAAGCTCGAAGAGATGACCGGCAAGAAGTTCGGCGATCTGTATAACCCGCTGCTGGTCTCTGTCCGGTCCGGCGCGCGTGCGTCCATGCCCGGCATGATGGACACGATCTTGAACCTGGGCCTCAACGACGAGGTCGTCGTCGCCTTCGCCAAGAAGACCAACAACCCTCGTTTTGCTTATGACTCCTACCGCCGCTTCATCCAGATGTACTCCGACGTCGTCATGGAGGTCGGCAAGAAGTACTTCGAGCAGCTCATCGACGAGATGAAGGCCGCTCGCGGCGTCACGCTCGACACCGAGCTGACCGCAGACGATCTCAAGGAGCTGGCTGAGAAGTTCAAGGCCGAGTACAAAGAGAAGCTGGGCGAAGACTTCCCGCAGGACCCGAAGGTCCAGCTCATGGGCGCCATCAAGGCCGTCTTCCGCTCCTGGGATAACCCCCGCGCGATCTACTATCGCCGCATGAACGACATCCCCTCCGATTGGGGCACGGCTGTCAACGTCCAGTCCATGGTCTTCGGCAACACCGGCGATACCTCCGGCACGGGCGTTGCGTTCACCCGCAACCCGGCGACCGGCGAAAAGAAGCTGTTCGGTGAGTTTTTGATGAACGCGCAGGGCGAAGACGTCGTCGCCGGCGTCCGCACCCCGCAGACCATCGACCAGCTCGCGCAGGTCATGCCCGAGGCTTACAAGCAGTTCACCGATATCTGCGCCAAGCTCGAGTATCACTACCGCGATATGCAGGACATGGAGTTC